>JALRLI010000032.1 GCA_023254555.1 Microbacteriaceae bacterium | reverse complement strand
AGACACCACTCCAGACTAGGACACTGTCTAAGCGTGCAAAAAGCGCCAGACCTAATGGTCTGACGCCTTTGTGCTGTCAAGAAGTAGTCGAACTACTTCTTGTTGCGACGCTGGTGGCGAGTCTTACGAAGCAACTTACGGTGCTTCTTCTTCGCCATACGCTTGCGGCGCTTTTTAATAACTGAACCCACGAATACCTCACAAAGTCTTCAGGCTTCGAGTTTTCGAAGCCCACAAGAAATACAGTCTACCCAAACTATGAGCGGTAGCGAAAACGAGCGACGAGTTCTTTTACCTGATGCTCTGCCTCGGCGGCAACCCGACCAATACTTGAGGCAGCTGACGCAACCGAATCACTCAGCACCTCTTGCTCGGTGAATGTGCCTCCATCGGTCACATATTCGAAGGAAACCTCGGTGTCGAAGTCTGCACTGAGAAATGGAATCGTGAAATCTTCAACAATCTCAAGCGGTTCAGGGTTCAACGTGTAAAAGCGATGCTGACCATCTTCGCGCACCGTGACAAGCTCCGCCTCACGCAGAACCTTCAGGTGTTTAGAAACCGTCGGCTGGCTAGTATCGAGCTGCGTGACGATATCTGAGACGCTGATCTCCTCATCCGCCTTATATTTGTCGAGCAGAATGAGCAGAATGTCGCGTCTTGTTGCGTCAGCAATCACGCTGAAGATATCTGCCATACCCCCTAGGTTATCGCCCCAAACGAGTACCATGGCAACCGGAGGTGCTTTTGCGTGGCAAAAAGTAAATATTCGACTGCCTTCGGCACCCGCTTCAATTTCAGGGTGTGGCTGAACAGCTTCATCAGCTCGTCGCCCTCGCGATTCGCGCTGATTTCGTTCACGCTCATCATATTCATATTCGCCCTGATCCTGATGCTGCCGATCTCGGCTCGATCAAACACCCCCACCGCATTTGTGGATGCCTTCTTCACGGCAGTCTCAACGATCTGTGTCACTGGCCTTTCAACGGTCAATATGGCTACCCACTGGAGCATGTTCGGTGACGTCGTTATTTTGATTGGCCTGCAAGTCGGCGGCATTGGCGTTCTCACGTTTGCCAGCATGCTCGGGCTCATTGTCTCGAGGCGGCTCGGGCTCAGACAGCGCCTCCTGGCCGCTTCAGATACCAACCCGCTGCGCATGACGAAGGGCGCAAGTGAAAGTCAGGCTGTTGGCCTTGGTGACATCGGTGGCCTCCTCGCTTCGGTGGCAATCAGCGTGCTGGTAATCGAGGCCGCGCTGACACTGTTAATCACTCCGAGACTGATGTCAGAGGGGTACGCGTTCTGGCCGGCACTCTGGAACGCGTTCTACTTCGCAGTGTCAGCGTTCACAAACACTGGCTTCGTCCCCATCCCTGACGGGCTGGCACCCTTCGCGGTCGATCCCTACATGCTTGGTATCTTGGCTGTTGGGGTATTTCTTGGCAGTATCGGCTTCCCAGTGATTTTTGCCCTCTATCGCTACCTCGTCGGAAGAGGCTGGAAGGCGCACTCGCGGTTGCCCCTGCACACCAAGCTCACCCTGAGCACCACGTTCATCTTGATGATTTTCGGTGCAATCGTGATCGCTGTGCTCGAGTGGAATAACCCAGCTACCTTGGGCGCTCAGGAATCGTGGCAGCGCGTGATGACCGCCGGATACACCTCGGTGATGACCCGATCGGGCGGACTGGCCAGCGTTGACATAGGCGAGATGAACGGCTCAACGCTGCTGTTGATGGACATGCTCATGTTCGTTGGCGGTGGTAGCGCATCCACCGCGGGCGGCATTAAAGTGACCACGCTTGCGGTGTTGTTCTTGGCTGCGTTTGCTGAAGCTCGCGGATTTAGTGACGTTCAATCATTTGATCGACATATTCCGAGTGAGGTGCTCAGGCTTGCGGTGAGTGTGGTGCTGTGGGGCGCCACGATTGTGGCAACCGCCAGCATCTTGGTGCTCCAAATCACGAAGCTTCCACTCGAAGACGTCTTATTCGAAGTTATTTCAGCGTTTGGCACCTGCGGATTGAGCACCGGCATTACCGCTGACCTTCCGGATGCGGCGAAATACATCATCGCGGCGGCAATGTGGGCTGGCCGCGTTGGTACAGTTACACTCGCGGCTGCAATCGCGGCTTCGAGCCGAACTCGACTCTTTAAGTACCCAGAGGAAAGGCCGATCGTTGGTTGAATCAATTCGTCACGACTCCCCCGTGCTCATCGTCGGGCTGGGCCGCTTTGGCTCCGCTGTCGCAGAACAGCTGGATGCGCAAGACCGAGAAGTGTTGGCGATCGACACCGACGCCTCCCTCGTTCAGAGCTGGTCTGATCGAGTAACTCACGCGGTGGTGGCTGATGCCCGCTCTGCTGAGGTGCTGAAGCAGCTTGGCGCTAGTGAGTTCGACGTTGCGGTAGTTGCAGTTGGGTCGTCGGTGGAAGCGAGCGTTCTCGTCGCAGCCAACTTGGTCGATCTCGGCATCCGCCAAATCTGGGCGAAAGCAATTTCATCGTCACACGGCAAGATTCTCGAGCGCATCGGCGTCAACCACGTGGTGTACCCCGAGCACGAGGCTGGCGAGCGCGTTGCTCACCTTGTCAGCGGTCAGATGCTCGACTTCATCGAGTTTGATGACAACTTCGTGCTGGTGAAGATGTATCCGCCGAAACCGATACGCGGATTACCGCTGTCCGAGAGCTCGGTTCGCTCACGCTATCGAATCACGGTCGTCGGTGTGAAGTCGCCGGGTAAGCCGTTCACCTACGCGACTCCCGACACTGTCGTGTCAGATCACGATCTCATTATCGTCTCCGGCACTACCGCCGATGTTGAGAAGTTCGCGACGCTCGGCTAGTTCTCTGCTGCCAACTCTTTCGAACGGCTGACCGCGGCGGTGAGGGCCTCGTCGAAAATCTCAGCGAGGTCTGCCCGGTCGAACACTTCAATCGCCCGCTCAGTGGTGCCATTCGGGCTCGTGACTCGACGGCGAAGCTCGGCGGGTTCTTCGCCCGAGGCCGCGAGGAGTTCGGCTGCGCCAGCAAAGGTGTCGAGAACGAGCGTGCGAGCATCCTCTTTGCTGAAACCGCGGCTCATTGCCGAGGCCATGAGCTGTTCGATGAAATAGAAGACGTATGCAGGGCCTGAACCAGAGAGAGCTCCCAGATCATCGAGTTGCTCTTCGTGCACGACCACGACTTTTCCGACCGAGCTAAACAGCACCTTCACCAGTTCGAGTTGTGATGTGGATGCTCGGCTCCCGGCGCTCAGACCCGTTACGCCCTTGCGAACGAGAGCCGGTGTATTCGGCATCGCTCGAATGACCGCCACCGAAGCCGGCAACACTGCCTCCATCGAAGCGGTTGTGACACCGGCGGCGACGCTCACCACGACTGCATCAGGTTCAAGCACATCGCTAATCTCAGCAAGCAGTTCAGTAATCTGCCACGGCTTCACCGCGGCTATGACAACCTTCGCGCCACGAACCGCATCCGCGTTTGCGGCTGCATCGAGTTCGGTGGCGAATGCCGTCACCGAATCGTGCCCGTCAAATTCGGCCGCCTTTGCTGCTGAGGTATTTGTGACGCGAATGCTCGAGCGAAGCCCACTTTCTGGTGCGAGCAGACCCGCCAAAATGGCACGACCCATCGATCCAAGTCCGAGGATGGCGATTGCCTCTGGCGCTAAGTGTTCAGCGTTCTTTGTCACGTGTCCATCCTAGGATGGTGAGTGGCTGGTTTTACTGAAGGGGTCATACGTGAGCGCATCCGGCGGCAATAAAGCAATCATCGCGGCGTTTCTCGCCAACCTCGGCATCGCCATCACGAAGCTGATTGCTTGGGCAGTTTCGGGTTCGTCTTCTATGCTCGCTGAGAGCGTGCACTCGCTCGCCGATTCGGGTAACCAGATTCTGCTGCTCATTGGCGGCAAGAGGGCGAAACGTGCTGCTACGAAAGAACATCCATTTGGGTTCGGTCGCGAGCGCTTTGTCTACGCCTTTGTCGTTTCGATCATCCTGTTCTCTGTCGGTGGCGTCTTCTCGATTTACGAGGGAATTCAGAAGCTTCAGCATCCGCACCCGTTAGAGGCATGGTGGGTACCAATTCTGGTTCTCATCATCGCGATTGGGCTCGAGAGCTTTTCGCTTCGCACCGCGATTAAAGAAAGTCGGCCGCTCAAGGGGAATGCCACCTGGGTTCAGTTCGTGCGGCATGCAAAAGCACCCGAGTTGCCAGTAGTACTGCTCGAAGATCTTGCCGCGCTACTGGGCTTGGTGTTCGCATTCTTCGGAGTTGGCCTCACCGTCATCACCCATAATTCGGTTTTTGACGCCATCGGTACCCTTCTGATTGGAGCGCTGTTGGTGTGCGTCGCCGTGGTGCTTGCAATTGAGACGAAGAGCTTGTTACTCGGTGAAGGTGCAAGCGATACCGACGTTGCGAAGCTTGAAACAGCTTTGGTTGATGGCAAGAACATCGAACGCATTATTCACATGAAGACGCTCTACCTCGGGCCAGACGAGTTCATGGTGGGCGCGAAGGTAGGCGTTCGCGCTGAGATGACCGCGCGTGAAATTTCGGTAGCGGTGAATGAAGCCGAAACGAGAGCGCGAGCGGCTGTTCCCGCTGCGCGGGTCATCTATCTTGAGTCAGATGTGTACGTTGACCCTGCTGAAGTGACACCTTCAACTGAGTCAATCGTGCTCAAGAGCTCAGATTAGTGCCTCGCAAATCTATCGGCGCTCTTCGAAAAACTCAGCCAAAATTTTCGCTGATTGATCGGCCATGAGCCCTGCTACGACTTCGCAACGGTGCGGTAACCTGCGATCTCGAAGCAAGTCGAAAACACTGCCCGCGGCGCCGGCTTTGTCATCCCACGATCCAAACACAACGGTATGGATGCGCGAAGCCAAGATTGCACCCGCACACATGCTGCACGGCTCAAGTGTCACGACCAGGGTGTGATCTTCGAGGGTTGATCGCGCGCTGCCGCCCGCCGCTGCGGCTTGGCGAATAGCGAGTACCTCGGCGTGCGCTGTCGGATCACCCGACCGAGTCATGTTGTGTGCTCGAGCAACGATCTTTCCCTCTACGTTCAGAACCACCGCGCCAACCGGGACTTCACCCTCAGAAACCGCAATTCGGGCCTGTTCGAGTGCGACAGTCATCGCGTTGTGATGCTGCTCGCTAAATGTGAGAGATCCGGTTTCGGCCATGCTCTCAATTCTGGCTGCGATGACTGCAGCAGCCAAACTCCCAGAGTCGAATTGTGATTGAGGTGAACTAGAGTGACGGTATGCAGGTCATCGTCACCGAACATCCGCTGATTCAACACAAGCTCACTCTTTTGCGAGAGGATCAGACACCTCGGGCTCGGTTTCGGCAGCTCGTCGAAGAGCTCTCTTCACTGATTGGCATGGAGGCGACCAAACAGCTGCCGCTCTCTCAGCGCAGTATCACAACGCCGCAAGAACAGACTGTTGGGGTTGAGCTGTCGCATCCACTTCCTGTAATCGTGCCCATTCTGCGCGCGGGGCTCGGCATGCTCCCTGGCATGGAGTGGCTGATAGCCGGTGCCGAGGTTGGATTTTTAGGAATCGTTCGTGACGAAAAAACTCACCAACCGACGACATATGCGAAGCGGCTCTCAGAAGATCTCACAGGCAGGCACTGTTTCTTGCTAGACCCGATGATAGCCACAGGCGGCTCGCTCAACGTAGCAATCGATTTCCTGTTCGAGCGCGGCGCAACACAGGTCAGCACCCTGAGCATCATCGCCTCCCCTGAGGGGATCCAAACGGTGAAATCACACAACGAAGGCCGAAACGTCTCGGTTTACGTGGCGTCGATTGACCGCGGACTCGACTCAAACGCCTATATCGTTCCCGGTCTTGGTGATGCCGGTGACCGCCTCTACGGGGCCGTCGACTAACTCAAGCCGCGTTTCCCATGAGACGTGGATACTTGTAACAATATGTCACTTTGTGACAGTGAGCTGTTGACAAGCAAAAGCTTTTTCAGCTTTACTCGAGTCATGTTCACCGGCAACGCAATGACCTCTCTACAGGCACCCGTTGTCGAGTGCTGTCGAATGTGTCGATAGGGGCTGCTTCCCGCTCTCTCGCTCTCTCGCTCGTGTTGAGCAGGCCTGAGGTTAAGCCCCAGCGCGAAGAACGCGCATCCATCTCTGAAGACACATCTCCGCGCCAGGCGCGTGCTATTTGAAAGACAGTGAAAACATGACCACAATTCTTAGTAAGCCCTTTGCCTCTGGAACTCAGAAACGAGTGTCAGACTTCAAGCGAGTAAGAGAAATAACACCTGTGAGCGACCAGCAAACCCCGAACCTGCGCATTCCCGAGGGCAAAGAGATTCGCGGCTTTGCGCTCTATGTTGGCCTCGATGAAGTCAAGGCAGCGTCAGACGGCATCTCGCTCGCAGCGCTGGTTGAGCATTTGAAGACTGCGCTTGCAGAGGCTGCCCCCTCCGCTCAAACCTATGCCTCGGTTGCGCTTGCCCCGGTTGCATCGGGTGGCCGCGATGTCGATGTGGTGCGTCTCGCGCTTGGCGATCCAGCTGCCGTCGCTCAGCAAAAAGCTCACGAAGAAGCCGAACGCAAAGCTGCCAACAAAGGCGTCGTTATTGACCTGTCGCGCAAGCGGTTGCTACTCGACGACGAGCTCATTCCACTCACCTTCAAAGAGTTTGAGCTACTGCAGTTCTTCGTGCTTCGTGAGGGCAGAACTGTTGAGAGGCTCGAGCTGATTAACGGGCTCTGGAGCGACGCACCCGAAGAAGAAGTGCCCAATGAACGCACAATCGATGTGCACGTTCGAAGGCTACGCATCAAGCTCGGTCAATACCAAGACATCGTGCGCACTGTTCGCGGCACCGGTTACCGCTTTGACCGCCATGCTGACGTGACAATTCTCTTCACCGCTACGCCAAGCCCTGACGTATTCTAGAAATACAATAAAAAAGGGAGGACTCATGTCTACCGAACACGCAGCAACACATGGCACACCCACCGAGGCAAACGTCAGCACGCTGACCGTAAACCTGTGGCTCTCTGTCTTCTTTGCCTGGATTCCAGCGCTCATCTTCTTTCTTACCGAAAAGGGTAAGAACAGCACCATCGATGCCAACAACCGCACGATTCTGAACTTTCAAATCATGCGAACCATCGTGGGTGTTGCCTATATCGTGCCCGCTATTCTGGGCGCGATTCCCTATGTCGGTTGGATAATCGCGAGCATTCTGTACTTCGTTCTCTGGGCCGCACAGATTGTGTTGTTCGTTTTCGCAATTATTGCTGCGGTGAAGACTCCAGACGAGGCCCGTGCGGGTCGCATTTACAAGTACCCGTTCAACCTCGAACTCGTCAAGTAGCCTTTGCTACGCACTGAAATAATCGTTGAGCGTGACCGTTTGCAGGTTGCGTTCAACGATTATTTGATTTAACTCGTTGAAAACGGCGGTCACACCGCCCACGTAATTCACGTGCCCGATCACTATGCGCTGAGGTAAGAACCACTGGTTCGCGAGTGCTACTACTTCGGCAGGCGTTTTACGGGCCGCATCCCCGAGCGTGCCGTACCACATCACGGGTGCGGTGTAGCCGACAGCTGCCGCCGCCGCATCGGTTCGTGCATCACGGTTGCCGAACGTTGGTCGGTAGAAAGGACGCGGGTCGACGCCAAAGGTGTCAAGAATGAACTGATTACAGGCCATCAGCTCTTGCTGAATTTGTGAATCAGTCAATTTTTGTAGGCTCGGATGATTCACCGTGTGGTTTGCAACCTGCACCTGACCCGATTCAATCAGTGGAATCAGCCGCGGTGCAGCTTCTTGCCAGGCCGGGTATTGCGCGGTGACGAAGTAGGTGACTCGGTTGCCCGTTTCTTCAGCGAAATCTGCATACGCTTCAATCGCTTCTCGGCTCGACCCGTCATCGACCGTCCACGCCATAAAATTTCCGTCACCGGGAAGCTGATAAATCGGACCTCCGGGAAGGGGCACCTTCACGACCTCGGGAGCAGGATTCACATGCGTCGCCGGCAACACCGGAGCCCCCACGGTCGGTGGCTTCGCGGCAATGGGCTTCGGCTCAGGCGCGCATCCAGCCAGTGCCAGCGCAGTGGCGCCGAGAGCACCGCTTAAAAAGAGCCGCCGTTCCATAGACTCAGCATATTGCTGAATGTATGAACCGGCAGAACTTTTGTCTATTTTGATTAGTGGTTATGAAGCACCTGATTTGGGGTCCATCCGGGGCATCTGGTGTCCTTGCATCTGGCCCTGCTCGGTTTGTGCGTTGGGATCACTCTGCTGGGTCTGACCCTGCTGGCCTCCCTGCATCTGACCACCCGGGCCGCGCATCATGTCATCACGGTCACCGCCGCGTTCAGCGTGCTCACCGCGTTCGCCGTGCTCGCGGCCACCGAAGCCGCCTTCGAACTGCTGGGCAACAGCGTTCCGATCATGCCCCTCTTGGTTCGCAATCGCGGCTCCAGCCAGACCACCCGCGGTAGCAGTTCCCGCAAGAAGCGCGAGACCAGCTGCTGAGATTCCCACAATGCCCCAAGCACCAAGGCGACGCTTCTGAGCGGCGGCAGGCACCTCAGCCTGAACCGACGCTGGAGGAGCAACCTGCTCAGCAAAAGACTTACTCGACTCTTCTTTGTTGTTCTTATTCTTCGACATCTTTACTATCCTTCTCTGTTCCATGGTTCGGGAGTTACGATTCGAACCACCAAACATTTCTTTGATGTCTTTAGCTTCGTTGCCAATGCTATGAATGAGCTATGGATGCGCATAGGAAGAGCCGATAATTCATATTTACGAATCGGAGTGAGAGTCATAGGCTGTCGCTATGACAAGTCAGTGGCTTGCCGACTCCAAAGGCGGAGTAAGCGGGAATGTGCGCGAAGTGGTGCGCGAATCATGGGCGCGTGCAGAGAAGAGCCAACTCGACCCAGACCGTCTGATCGCCCCGCTCCTCTTCGAGTCGAGCGAACTACGAGAGTACCGCGACGCGCATCCGCTGGCCTCGATGATGCCGGTTATTCGAAAACTCTTGGTGCGAGACGCGGATGATGACTCGGGTATGCTCGTCGCGGTTGGTGATGCCAACGGCAGGTTGCTCTGGGTTGAGGGCGACCAGGAACTCAAATCGAAAGCCGAGTCAATGATGTTCGTCGAGGGTTCTGACTGGAGTGAGGCTGTCGCCGGTACGTCAGCCCCTGGCACAGCTCTTGCGGTTGACCACTCAATTCAGATTCGCCGCGATGAGCATTACAACCGACTTGTGCACGCTTGGAGCTGCACTGCGGTTCCGGTTCACGACCCTGAGACAAGGGCAATCATCGGAGTCATCGACATCACCGGCGGTGAGCAAGCCGTCGACCGTCACACGATGCCCCTGATGGAGGCAACGGCGCACGCAGTAGAAACCGAGATGATGATGCAGCGGATGCAGACTCGCAACGGCCTGGGCGAGGCGGAGCCCGCCAGCTCAAAATTCGTTCTGTTCAACACCAGGCCCGCCGCCTCGAAAACAAAAGCTCGCGCAACGCTGCAAATACTGGGGCGCGATAGCGCACAGCTCAGTTACGAAGGCTCCACAATTGAACTCACGGCGAGGCATAGTGAGATCATTACCCTTCTCGCATTCAACCGCTCAGGGCTCTCTGCTGATCGTCTCGCCGAGCTGCTCTGGGGTGAAGAGGGTACCCCGTCTCGCCTGCGCCCCGAGATGGTGCGCTTGCGTAAACTCTTGGCAACTCTCAGCCCCAATCTGACTCCAGAGTCAAAGCCGTACCGAATCTCTGAATCAATTGAAGTGGATGCCCAGCACGTCGTTTCCCTCCTCAACAGAGGCGCTCACCGTGCAGCGCTCGCCGCGTTCAAGGGTGAACTCTTGCCCAGCTCGATCGCGCCGGGTGTCGAGGCACTGCGCGAAGAGATCTCTTCTCACCTGCGAGAGTCGATTTTGAGCGATGCCTCAGTAGAGGTTCTGCTCGAGTATGCAGACACTGATCTCGCAGTTGAAGACACAGAGGTTTGGTATCAATTGCTGAAACTGTTGCCTTCAAAGTCACCTAAGCGAGCTCGTGTTGTTGCGCACGTGGAGTCACTCACTTCGAGTTAGCCACGGTCGAGCATCCACTCTGCAACTTTCTGCAACCTGCGACCTCGTAACGTCGTCATTACCAAATCGGTAACGACAACGAAGTCGAAAGGTAAACAATGACTGTTTATGCAAACCCTGGCGCCTCGGGCGCCGTCATGTCGTACGAGGGTCGCTACGACAACTTCATCGGTGGTAAATATGTGAAGCCATCTTCAGGTGAATATTTCGAGAACATCAGCCCGGTCAACGGCAAAGTGTTCTGTGAGATTGCTCGCGGCAATGCGAAAGATGTCGACGCTGCAGTAGACGCAGGCTGGAAAGCGTTTGAAACGTGGGGCAAGACCAGCGTTGCAGAGCGCGCGGTTATCCTGAACAAGATTGCAGACGTGATGGAAGCGAACCTCGAGGCAATTGCTGTTGCCGAGACTTGGGATAACGGCAAGCCGGTTCGCGAGACGATGGCAGCAGATATTCCACTCGCTATCGATCACTTCCGCTACTTCGCTGGCGCAATCCGCGCGCAAGAGGGCGGTATCTCAGAGCTGAATCACGACACCGTGGCGTACCACTTCCACGAGCCACTCGGCGTGGTGGGTCAGATTATCCCTTGGAACTTCCCAATTCTGATGGCTGTCTGGAAGCTCGCGCCCGCGCTTGCTGCCGGCAACTGCATTGTGCTGAAGCCCGCTGAGCAGACCCCGGCATCGATTCACTTCTTGCTGAGCCTGATCAAAGATCTGCTTCCCGCTGGTGTGCTCAACATTGTGAACGGCTTCGGTATTGAAGCGGGTGCCCCACTTGCTTCACACAAGAGCATTCGCAAGATTGCTTTCACCGGAGAGACAACCACGGGTCGTCTGATTATGCAGTACGCGAGCGAGAACCTGATTCCGGTCACTCTCGAGCTCGGCGGCAAGAGCCCCAACATCTTCTTCGAAGACGTCGCGATGCAGAAGGACGACTACTACGAGAAGGCTCAAGAAGGCTTCACGATGTTCGCTCTCAACCAGGGTGAGGTCTGCACCTGCCCTTCACGTGGCCTTATCCAGTCATCGATCTACGACCAGTTCATGGGGGATGCACTCAAGCGTGTTGAGAAGATTGTGCAGGGTAACCCGCTCGACACCAACACGATGATTGGCGCGCAAGCATCGAACGATCAGCTCGAGAAGATTCTGAGCTACATCGACATCGGAAAAGCAG
>JALRLI010000031.1 GCA_023254555.1 Microbacteriaceae bacterium | reverse complement strand
ACAGCCATCTCTTTCAGTACCTCGGTGCGAAGCACCTTATTCTCGAAGTCTTCATCGATGATTGGACGGATGCGCTCCTGCGCATACTTGCGAGCCTTCATCTGCCACTCGCGCTCTTCTTCGGTGACGTAATCCGAAATATTGAACAGCTGGTCAATGGTGGTTGTCATGTGAGTTCCTTTGTTCGAGGTCTTGTTTGCGTGTTGGTTTACTAAAGCCAGTCAGCGCCCTGGTCAGCACCGAGTTCTGGTGGTGCGATTGAGTACGTGGCTGGAGTCTCTGAGAGGCCGATGGGGTTCGCGATGGTGCGAATGGTGTGTGTGGTGTCACCCTGATGCAGGGGCGTTTCAGCGACAGGGTTAAGGCCGAGTGAATCGGCAAGTGCGATGGCCTCATGAATGTTGTTCACTTTACCGGCGGGGATGTTCGCTGCGGTCATCCCGGGCAGCCAGTCATCAGCGGCTTTGGTACCGAGAATCGCCTCGAGTGTTTCACGAAGCTCAGCGCGGTGTGCGACACGAGACTCGTTGTTGATGAACCGCTCGTCGGAAGCAAGCTCTGGTTTACCGAGCAGATTTGCCAGGGCTGCGAACTGACCGTCGGTGCCCACAGCAAGCGCAATCTCGGTGTCAGCTGCACGCAGAGTTTCGTATGGGGCGATGCTCGGATGCGCGTTGCCCATTCGTCCCGGTGACTTACCCGTTTCGAGCGTGCTTGACGCTTGGTTCACGAGTGCGCTGAGAAGTGACGACAACAGATTGACCTGCACATGCTGACCTTTACCGGTTTCGGCCCGCGCAATCAGCGCCGCTTCAATACCGATGACTGCGTTCATGCCGGTGAGCACGTCAACAAGGGCAACGCCAACTTTGGTCGGTTCACCGTCTGCCTGGCCGGTGATACTCATCAGGCCACCAACTGCCTGCACGAGCAAGTCGTAACCGGGGAGTGCTGCTCCTTTATCTTCGCCGAAGCCAGAAACCGAACAGTAAATGACGCCTGGATTTACGGCAGCGACTTGCTCGTAACCGAGGCCAAACTTTTCCATCGTGCCGGGTTTGAAGTTTTGAATAACGACGTCTGCGCTGTGCGCGAGGCGCTTGGCTTCAGCTAAGCCCTCTGCTTCTTTGAGGTCGCACACGATTGATCGCTTGTTACGATTCGTGCCCGCGAAATAGGTGCTCTGCCCGGCAGCGTTTGCTGGTGGCTTCCATTGGCGGGTGCCATCACCCTCTGGGCCCTCGATCTTGATCACGTCTGCGCCCAAATCAGCGAGCATCATCGTGGCATACGGACCAGCGAGTACTCGAGAGAAATCCGCTACTCGAACTCCAGCTAGTGCACCACGAGTGTGAGACATCGAGTTGGCCTTTCTCTGGCTTCAAGGGGCTTGGCCTGAATGTGCCGGGGGGTGTGGGGCTCCCCCGACGCTGTTAACACTACAAACCAGGGCTGAATTGTAATTGTAATATCTGCATAGTTGCGTTGTTTCATTTGTGCAAGAATTACACTATGGCCACCCTCGCTGAAGTGCTCACCGCACCAGACCTCGACCTCAAACTCGTGACGTCGAGCGGTATTGATCCAGAAATTCGATGGGTTTCGACCACTGAGCTGACCGACCCGAGCCCGTACCTTGAGGGCGGCGAAATAGTGCTCACCACCGGGTTGTCACTCACCGCAAACGATGCCCGCTGGCGCGACTTTGTATCGAGCCTCAGCCGTGCCCAGGCCGCTGCGATCGGGTTCGCTGTCGGCGTCAACCACGCGGCAACACCCCCAGCACTCGTCGAAGCTGCCGCAACCTACCGCGTGGCCCTGTTTGAGGTGCCCCCCACCACCCCGTTCATTGCGGTGTCGAAGGCAGTTGCCGACCTCGTCGGAAACGACGAGCTCGCGAGTGCGCGCCGGGCGCTGAGCACACAGCGCAACATCTTGAACCAGGCGTTCAGCGCCCAGGGTACCCCCGGCGTACTCGCGCGGCTCGCCGCTGCCACTGACTCACAAGCCGCGGTATTGCGCTCAGACGGCAGCGTCGAGTCGGCAACGCCCGGCATGCACGTGTTCGACGAACTGCTCGACGCCGTCAAAACTCTTGCAACAGATACCACCAGAGCCGCGCTCGGCGCATCGAATCGTGATCGCGCATGGCTGGTGCATCCACTCGGCTTGCACGGAGTCGCCCACCGTTTCTTAGCGATTGTCGGCGCAAACCCGCCGACTCCTGCCCAGCAGGGTGCGATCACAGCGGCAACCATCGTCTTGAGCCTCGAAGACACACGGCAGCGAGCCGAGCTCAACAGTGATTTTGACCGGCGTGAGCGCATCGCCTCGCTGCTGCTTCGCGGTGAAACTGAATCTGCGGCGGCTGCCTCCGCAGTGCTCTGGCCTGGCGCTCCCCTGCCAAACCGAGTTCGGGTACTGGTGCTTCAGGGGCATCCCGAACTCGTTGACCCTTTCGCAACCGAAGCTGCACTCGGAGTCACCGCGACCAAACTCATCACCCGGCCAGAAACGCTTGATGAGCATCCGTTCGGTGAAGCGAGAAGTGACGTCGCACGGCTCATCATTATTTGTGACGCCGCGAACGAGAATGAAACCAAGCGAGTCATTGATCTTGCGAAGTCTTACAAACTCGACGTTGTGATCGGTCGAGACGTAGAACTCGCCCGAG
This sequence comes from Microbacteriaceae bacterium, assembly GCA_023254555.1. Taxonomy (GTDB): domain Bacteria; phylum Actinomycetota; class Actinomycetes; order Actinomycetales; family Microbacteriaceae; genus JALRLI01. The sequence continues at coordinate 8,751 of JALRLI010000031.1, read as the reverse complement.
CTCGAATCAGCTTCTCATCAGCCTGGGCAAAAATCAAAGAGCTCGCTGAGCTCGCAGTCAACACCGGTATCAGCGCGCGTAAACCGAAAGAAATATGGGTAGACCAGGGCTCGCCACTCATTGAAGCGCTCTCTTCTGTGCCCTACCAAGACTTGCGCGACAGCGTGCTGGGCCCGCTCGCCGATGACGACAGTGAGACCACCGCGCTGCGCGAAACCCTCAAGTCGTTCCTCTCTCACAACGGTCAAGCAGGCCCCGCCGCAGCATCACTCGGTGTGCATCGCAACACGCTTCGGCACCGGCTCGACAGAATCGAGCAGCTCACCGGAAAATCACTGCACAACGCTGATGACCGGGCAGAGCTCTGGATAGCCCTGAGGTTGCTTGAGCAGTAGGAGCCCTAGAACTGCGACTGATCTCATGGGCGCAGAACTGATTTAGTTGAGCAAGAACTGCCACGGCTCAGCCGACTCAACGCCATTCGCGGTCGCGGTGACCTTGTAGGCGGCTCCACCAGCGGGCACGGGCTCTCGGGCGACCGCGCAGGTTTCGGGACTGCTCCGAGTTCGATCCCACGTTATTTTCTGAGTAGAGAGCGGGTTTTCTGGCGAGAGGATGACCTCACGACTATCGGCACCAGTTTGGCAATCCACCGAATTCCAGTACACCTCATCACCACTTTTGATGCTGAATGAGAGCTCTTTTGTTCCGAGGTCGACAACACAGGGCTTCGTTCCGGAGTTCGAGATGGTCATCCAGATTTCAGGGCTTTCACCCGCCGCATACGACTCTTTACTCGCGACAGCGGTGACCGTGAGATTGCTCTTCTTACAGCCGGGCAGGTCGTCAGCATTGGTCGTCGCTTTCTTCGTTGAGCCAGATTTGATGTCTGCCGGAACATCAACCTTTTGCCGCTCGGTCACGCCGCCGGTCGAACCCGGCTTGAAAATAATCAGCAACACAACAACCGGTATCGCAATCAGCACTAAGAGCGCAACGAGGCGCCGCCGCCGATAGACCGAAGGCGAGTGCGGACCAACCGGGTCTTTGAGCGAAGCCATCCGCTACCCGATGCGCTTGAGCATTCGAGTGTTACCGAGGGTGTTCGGTTTCACTCTCGCAAGGTCGAGCGCCTCAGCAACACCCTCATCAGGCGAACGAACAAGTTCGGCGTACACGTCTGCAGCAACCAGGGGCTCGCCCTCGTCCATCGCCTCAAATCCAGCACGCTCGAAGAATGCCACCTCAAAGGTGAGACAGAACAGCGATTTCAGGCCAAGCTTCAGGGCGTCGCGTTCAAGCCCTTCAAGTAACACTCGACCCACACCTTTGCCCAGCCAGTCTTGGCGCACCGCAATAGAGCGCGCTTCGGCGATGTCATCCCACATCACGTGCAGCGCTCCGGCGCCAACGACCTCGTCTTCAGGCGTCACGGCGACGCGAAACTCTTGCACCGATTCATAGAGCACCACGAGATCTTTACCCAGCAGGATTCGCTCTTGCACATACGGCTGCATGAGCGCCGCAATTGCGCGCACATCCTTCGTGCGGGCGTGCCGAACTTTGATGCCGTGTTCACCCTTTATTGCCATACCGAAAGCCTACCGCCGGCAGGTTAACAGAGGGTTTACTCGTCGATTGTTGGCGCGGTGGATGCGGCCGCCGCAGCGGATGCTGCCGAGCTGGTCTCCGCGGCGTCTGCCAAATCTTCGCTTCGCTCACTCTCAAACGTGAACTCGGTTCCGTTGTAGTCAACCTTGACCAAGTCACCCGGCACAACAATTCCGTCGAGGATGCGCTCAGAGAGTCGATCTTCCACCTCGTGCTGCACCGCACGACGGAGTGGCCTGGCACCGAGCGCCGGGTCGAAACCGAGTTCAATCAGCCGCTCACGGGCGGGAAGCGAAACTTCGATTCTCATATCGCGGTCGAGCAGACGATCTTCGAGTCGCTTCACGAACAGATTCACAATCTGCAGAAGCTCGTCTTTGTTCAGCTGCGGGAACACGATGATGTCATCGACACGGTTCAAGAACTCGGGTTTGAAGTGCTTCTTGAGCTCCTCCATAACCTTGCCCTTCATGATGTCGTAGCCGATGCCTGCCTCGCCACCCATCTGGAAGCCAACCGGACCACCAGCAATGCCCTTCGATCCGAGGTTCGTGGTCATGATGATTACGGTGTTCTTAAAGTCAACGACTCGACCCTGGCCATCTGTGAGGCGACCCTCTTCAAGAATCTGCAACAGCGAGTTGAAGATGTCTGGGTGAGCCTTCTCAATTTCGTCAAAGAGCACAACGCTGAACGGCTTGCGGCGCACCTTCTCGGTGAGCTGGCCACCCTCTTCGAAGCCGACGAAGCCCGGAGGGGCACCGAACAGACGAGAAACGGTGTGCTTTTCACCAAACTCGGACATGTCGAGCGAGATCATTGCGTCTTCGTCGTCGAACAAGAACTCAGCGAGCGCTTTCGCCAGCTCAGTCTTACCAACGCCGGTCGGACCCGCGAAAATGAACGAACCGCTTGGACGCTTCGGGTCTTTCAGGCCAGCGCGCTGACGGCGAATAGCCTTTGAGATTGCCGAAATGGCTTCTTCTTGGCCGATCACGCGCTGATGCAGCGCCTCTTCCATGAAACGGAGACGGGCAGTCTCTTCTTCGGTGAGCTTGAAAACGGGGATGCCCGTAGCTTGAGCCAGCACCTCAGCAATCAGGCCTTCGTCAACAACTGCGTTCGTTTCGACCTCGCCCTTGCGCCACTCTTTTTCGAGCCGCAGCTTCTCGCCGATGAGCTTCTTCTCTTCGTCGCGCAGGCGAGCAGCCTTTTCGAAGTCTTGTCCCTCGATAGCGGCTTCTTTTTCTTTGCGTACAGTCTCGACCTTCTCATCGAACTCACGAAGCTGCGGCGGGTTCGACAGAATCGACAGACGCAGACGCGCGCCCGCCTCATCGATGAGGTCAATAGCTTTGTCTGGCAAGAAGCGGTCACTGATGTAACGGTCAGCAAGGTTCACCGCCGACACAATTGCGCCATCGGTGATTGAAACCTTGTGGTGCGCTTCGTAGCGGTCGCGCAATCCCTTCAAGATGTTAATGGTGTGCGCAATGCTTGGCTCGTTCACCAAAACAGACTGGAAGCGACGTTCGAGTGCGGCATCTTTCTCAAAGTGCTTGCGGTACTCATCGAGCGTGGTGGCACCGATGGTCTGGAGCTCACCTCGAGCGAGCATTGGTTTCAGGATGCTCGCCGCATCAATCGCGCCCTCGGCAGCACCCGCACCAACAAGGGTGTGGATCTCGTCGATGAACACGATGATGTCACCGCGGGTCTTGATCTCTTTGGTGACCTTCTTCAGGCGTTCTTCAAAGTCGCCACGGTAGCGGCTACCGGCAATCAGCGCGCCCAGGTCAAGCGCGTACAGCTGCTTGTCTTTCAGCGTCTCAGGAACATCGCCTTTCACAATAGCCTGAGCGAGTCCTTCGACGACTGCGGTCTTACCAACACCGGGTTCACCGATAAGCACAGGATTGTTCTTTGAACGGCGGGAAAGAATCTGCATCACCCGCTCGACCTCTTTTTCACGGCCGATCACCGGATCAAGCTTGCCCTCTCGAGCGGCTTGCGTGAGGTTGCGACCGAACTGGTCGAGTACCTGCGAACCCTTATCGCTACCCGATTGCTCGTTTGCACCTACCGCAACCTGCTCTTTGCCAGCCTGGTGGCCGCTGAGAAGCTGGATAACGGTCTGTCGAACGCGGTTGAGATCGGCGCCGAGCTTGACGAGCACCTGCGCAGCAACACCTTCGCCCTCGCGGATGAGTCCCAACAGAATGTGCTCGGTACCGATGTAGTTGTGGCCGAGCTGCAGTGCCTCACGCAGGCTAAGCTCAAGCACTTTTTTCGCTCTTGGCGTGAATGGAATGTGGCCGGTCGGCTGCTGCTGCCCGGCACCAATGATGTCGGTTACCTGCTCGCGAACAGCGTCGAGTGAGATGTCGAGTTGTTCAAGTGCCTTGGCTGCAACACCCTCACCCTCGTGAATCAGACCGAGGAGGATGTGCTCTGTGCCAATGTAATTGTGGTTGAGCATCTTCGCCTCTTCTTGGGCGAGCACAACCACACGACGTGCACGGTCGGTAAAACGTTCAAACATGTCAACCTCCTTGGGTTCTGAAATGAGCGTATCCAGCAAATGCTTGAATTTGGGTGATGTTCGCCCACGGCGTGCAGGCGTTCGCCCAGAGCGTGACGGTGAAAACACAGTCACCCGCGAGTAGCATGAGCCACATGAGTGACATGGATGCCCTGCCGCAAGAATTCATCTGCGAAGGCGCCTCGGTGCCGGCCGAATCTCGAGTGCAGATCATCGAACCGCGGGATGTGCCGCTCGGTGGAATTCGAGCAATGAATGTGCGCCGCACAATCCCGCATCGCGAGCGTCGCACGGTGGGAGCGTGGTGCTTTCTTGATCACTTCGGCCCGAACGACGTGCGAGCCACTGGCGGGATGCACGTGCCACCGCATCCACACACCGGCCTGCAAACCGTGAGCTGGCTGTTTCAGGGCGAGGTAGAGCACCGCGATTCACTCGGATCGCACCAGCTTGTCGCTCCAGGCGAAATGAACCTGATGACGGCGGGTCATGGCATCAGCCACAGCGAAGTTTCCACCGACAGAGACACCACTCTGCATGGCGTGCAGCTCTGGGTGGTGTTGCCCGAGAAATTTCGTGACACGCAACCGAGTTTCTCACACACTGTGGCGAAAACCGTTGAAGTCGATGCCGGCGCAGGTTTGACAGCAACGCTGATCGTTTTTATGGGCGAGCTCGCTGAAGTGAAAGCCGATGCTGAAGGGTTGAGTGAAATCGTCGGCGCCGAAATCGTGCTGCCGGCTAGTGGCGAGTTGGAGCTTCCGGCACGCAGCGACTTCGAGTACGGGGTGCTGCTCGACACTGGTGCTGCCGCGCTCAATGCAACCGACATCCCGCTGCACGCGCTGGCTGTTGTAGACGCTGGCTCGGGAGTGTTGAGGCTCACCGCCGGAGCAGCCGGAGCACGGCTTGTGCTGATAGGCGGGGTTCCACTCAACGAGCGCTTCGTGATGTGGTGGAACTTTATCGGCACCAATCATGCTGATGTGGTGGCGGCTCGCGAGAGCTGGATGTCTGATGTGGTCGAACGAAACGCCAGCGATTATGGCCTCTCCCCCGAAGTCGATGCCGACACCGATTCCGAGATGAAGGATGCCCGCTTCTTCGATGTGCTCGGTTTCGAGGGTCCGCCGCTGCCGGCACCTGTGATGCCAGCATCCAACCTCAAACCTCGCTAAAGCGAGGACGAGGTCGACTCGGAAGCGTTTTGGAGTGACGCTCTCAAAACAGGATCTGAGGCGCTAATTGCCTCTGCGTCGGACGAGACGATTACCGCAGACTCCATCACACGCAGGATGAAGTCGGCCCAGTCTTCATCTGCCACCGGACGCTCGGTCACATCATTGAGAACGTAACCGAGGCCATAGGCGAGAGCGAACGTAGCGAGTACATGAGGATTAATGTCTGGCTTCACAAGGCCTTTACGCTGGGCGTCTTGCACGATGTCAGCGTATCCATCGACGAGTCGTTGCTGATGCGTGGAGAGTGCCGCGCGAAATCGCTCACTGGTGGTAGCTTTCGCCATCACTCGAACGCGCTGCTCTCGATTCGATCTGAAGCTTACGCTGTTGGTACGCACCGTCGTTTCGCGCATGCCAGCTAAGAGCTCGGTCGCGTTCGTGGCGCCATCGACACTCTTCGCAAGCCCCTTGATGCTGGCGTCTACCTCTGCCGCGTATTGCGCAACGAGCCCCTCCTCGATGAGATGAGGAAAGTCTTCGAAGTGGTGGTAGAGCGACCCTACCGAGATGCCGGATGCCTCAAGAACGTCATCAACGGTCAGCTCATCAGCCGGTTTCGTTTCAAGCAGAGTCTGCACCGTGGCAATCAGAATCTGTCGAGTCGGATGCTCGCGCCTTTCTCGCTTAGCCATAGGTACAGTCTGCCAAAGAGTTGTCGTCTTGGTTAAGTAATCTGCGCCAACAGGGTTTCGACGCGCGCACGAATTTCGTCGCGAATAGTGCGTACTGCCTCGATGTCTTGCCCAGCAGGGTCGTCGAGCTGCCAGTCTTCGTAGCGCTTGCCCGGGTAGAACTTGCAGGCGTCCCCGCACCCCATCGTGATGACGACGTCGCTTGCCTGAACCGATTCGTCAGTCAGCAACTTCGGCTCATTGTTGGCAATGTCGATACCCACTTCGCGCATCGCCTCGACTGCGACCTGGTTCAGTGACTCTTTTGGTGCAGATCCCGCTGAAAGCACCTCAACTGAATCTCCCGCGAGCGCTTGCAGGTAACCTGCCGCCATTTGTGAACGACCGGCATTGTGTACGCAGACGAAGAGAACTGTTGGTTTACTGCTCATTCGCCGAGCTCGCTGCTTCGGCCTGCGCGTTATCGATGCACTCGGTGATGCACTCCTGGTCAATCTGCTCGCCAGGTTTTGTCTGCACGCTGAGGGTGATCCCCTCTCCAGAGTCAGTCACCTCGAGCGACTCGACTTTCTCGAATTCTTTGCTTGAACAGGCGCAGCTTCCATCAGCGCAGGTACCGAGTGTTGCGAGCAAGTTCTCTTTCAGCGCGCCGACCTCTGAGATTTCGATTTTCACGCTGTCATCGCCGGGAGTGATATCTATTTTTGTCATTGGAGTCCCCTTCCAATTGAATGATACGACTATTGCAGCGCTGAGGTGAGGCGGGCGAGGTTGTCGAGGAGTGTCGAGCGCAGCGGTTGCTTCATCCATTCGCCGAGGGTGAGTTCGCGCGAGTTTTCGCGATAGTAATCGGTGATGCCGTCAAGGTCTTTGACGAAAGATTTGCCGTGCACCATCATCGAAACCTCCATGTTGAGGCTGAACGAGCGCTGGTCCATGTTACTCGAGCCAATCACCGCAATGTGGTCGTCAATCGTGAAGTGCTTTGAGTGCAGAATGTAAGGCGGCTTGTACATGAAAATGCGCACGCCGGCACGCAAAATTTCTTCGTAGTAGGAGCGCTGAGCGTGAAACACCAACGCCTGATCGCCAATTTCAGAAACAAAAAGCTCAACCTCGACCCCGCGGGCGGTAGCAGCTATCAGCGCGTACAGAATTGACTCGTCGGGAACGAAGTAGGGGCTGGTGATGCTGATGCGATTTCGCGCAGAGTAGAGCAACGAAACGAACATCTGCAGGTTGTTCTCACCAACGAACCCTGGCCCACTCGGCACAATCTGGCACTGCAGTTTGCCACCTTTTGGCACCTGAGGCGCTTGATGCGCCCAGTCGGTGATGAGCTCGTTCGTTTCGGCGTACCAGTCACTGAGAAACACTGCGTTAAGCCCGTACACCACTGGGCCCTCGAGTCGCGTCATGAGATCGCGCCAGTGTAAGCCGCGACGAATATTCGACTTTTTGTTGTACGAGTCGTCGATCATGTTTTGTGAGCCCATGAACCCGACTCTGCCATCGACTACGAGAAGCTTTCGGTGATTGCGGAGATCTGGCCGCTGATACTCGCCGCGCCACGGGCGAACCGGAAGCATGTACGACCACTGCACCCCGATGCGCTCGAATTGTCTGATTGTTTTGCTGTTACCCGCTGTGCGGATGGAGGCGATGTAATCAAGAAGCACTCTGACTTTTACTCCGCGTGCGACCGCGTCTTGCATGGCCTGAAAGAAATCTTTCGTGGTCTTATCGAACGAGAAAATATAGAACTGGACGTGCACGTAGTGTTCAGCCTCGCGAACAGCCTGAGCCATCTGCTCGATTGACTCAACATAGTCGCGGTGTAGTGTCGCCGTGTTGTGCCCGACGAGCGAAAGCGCTCCTAAGTTTTTGCTGAGCGAAACCACATTGAAGAGCGCTGAGTCATGAATATCGGGTCTGACTTCTTCGACGGTGGCCGCGCGTGCTGAGATATCTGCGATCAGCCGATCGACTTCTGCCTGCTTGCGCCGCCGAGACTTTGGCAGCCGTCGGCTGCCAATGACAAGAAACAGGATGGTGCCGATGAACGGCATAAAGAAGATGGCGAGCAGCCAGGCCATACCCGAGGTTGGGCGTCGGTTGCGCGGCACGATGAAGATCGCACCAATGCGAATGATGAGGTCAAGCGTGAAGACAAGCCCTGCCCACACCTGAGGCAGCGTGAAATCAAGGAGCATCAGCTGGTACTCCTCTCAGTGCGCCTAGCTTCGATGCTACAACGAAACTAACTTTGTGAGAGGCGACGACCAAGTACTCAACGACTGCGGCGGCGAAGCACAACAATCGCGAACACTGCGAGCAGCGCAATCAGTACTGCGATGAGAAGTCCAAAGAGCAGTTGCCAGTTGAGCGGCGATGCGGTGGCGGGCTGTGGCGGATCCACCGACTGCACCTCGACACCATAGATCAGGCTGACAACGCGGCCCTGAGTGTCGAGGCCGTTTACCTGAATGGTGTGCTGACCCGGAACAATGGTTTCAGGGATCGTGACGGTGTCATCGACTGCCCCGTCATGTGAAACATTCGAGGTGCCGATCTTGATGGGGTCAGACTGAATCCAGGTGACAACCGGGCTCCCGGCTGCGAAGCCTTCGCCATTGAAGGCGATCTCACTGCCTTGCAGCACTGTGCTCGATGAGGCAGAAACCGCGCTTGTGCCGAAATCAATTGCCATGCTCGTCGACTCAGT
>JALRLI010000030.1 GCA_023254555.1 Microbacteriaceae bacterium | reverse complement strand
CATGCCTGCTCGTGAGCGGAACATCCATTTCTCTGCAGAGTACGAGCCACACCTCGCGCGGGGAAACGCCTGCTGCAATAGCTTCATCAGCAGTGGACGAGAAGTCGGTAAGCCACAGCTCCCGTGTCAGGGCTGCACCATTTACCTCGCCGAATTCTTCGAGAACCGCCCGACGGAACTCACTCAGCCGCAAGTAAATTCACCGAAGTTTTAGCGTGGGAGCATCTCTGCTGCGTACCCGGCAACAAACTCTTCAGGCACAGTGTCTGGCACACGCTGGGCGATGCCCACTCGAATACCTTCAAGAACAGCTAGCCGGTCGCTCACTTCACCCATGATTACCGAGAGTGGGGTGTCGAGCGCCTCAGCCACAGCGGCAAGAATTTCGCTTGACGCTTCTTTCTGGCCTCGCTCAACCTCGCTCAGGTAGCCCAGTGCGACACTTGCATCACCGGCAACTTGGCGCAGGGTACGCCCTTTTTGCAGGCGGAAATCGCGAAGCACATCACCAATTTCTTGACGAACTAGTACCATCTGGGTTCCCCTTCCTGCTGAGTCAAGCCTAAGTATTCACTAAGCCTACGACAAACTGTTTTGTAACAATAACGCGCGAAACTGAATGTTTGCCGTGTAACTTGCTACATGTCGACTCAAGTTTTGGACAGGATCGCCCATTAATCACCCAGGAGCGAGAACTCGTCATGCAGCATCTCTAACGCGGCGGCGGCAGTCTGGGCTCGCACAGCGTCGCGGTCGCCTGCAAAATGGTACTCCTCTGAGCGCTCGCCGAGCCGAGAACTGACCGCGATAAACACCGTTCCGGGTTGTGCGCCAGAGAACGCATCCGGATCAGGACCTGCAACACCGGTGACAGCTACCGCTACGTCAGGGTGCATTGGATGCTCGTCCCCCACTCGATGCGTCGCACACGCGATCCGCGCTCCCAGCGCCATCTGTTCGGCCACTCGCTCATGGACAGGCCCGTGTGCGGCTAGCAGCTCGGCATCCACTTTCAGCAGCGTGTGCTTGAGCTCGGAGTGGTAGCTGATGATTCCGCCGATGAACACATCGGATGCTCCGGGAACATCGACAAGGCCAGACGCAATCAGTCCACCCGTGAGTGACTCAGCAACAGCGACGGTGAGCCCTAACTCCCGCGCGCGTTCAATAATTTCGTGAGCGTCGCGGGTCTCAGTCAACTTATCTCCTCTTCGAGCGGGCGTAGGTTACGACATAGTCGATACCACTGAGAATAGTCAGCACCACCGCAAGAGTCATCGTGGTCACGTTGAGAACGATTACCCACTGACCGAAGACTGACGCAAACGGAAAGAGGGCAAGTGCAATCGCGACCGCCTGCGACACGGTCTTGAGCTTACCCATCCAGGCGGCTGCAACAACCACATCATGGGCGACAATCAGTCGGTGAATCGTGATGCCCACTTCACGCACGAGCACAACAACGGTAATCCACCAGGGCAACTCGTTCAGGATGGAGAGCGCGACCAGCGCGCCTCCGGTGAGAAATTTATCGGCAATCGGGTCGAGTAACTTCCCGAGCTCAGTTACCTGGTTGTTGCGCCGAGCAAGCCAACCATCGAGTGCGTCGCTGGCGATGGCAACCACGAAGAAAATAGCGGCGCCCCAGCGTAACGCTTGGTTTTGCCCGCCATCTGCGAGGAGCATCCAGATAAAAAACGGAGTCGCGAGAATACGCGCGCTCGCGATAATGTTCGGCGCATTGAGGTTGCGCTGCTGATTCGGCGAGCTAGTCACGTCCGGTCAGGCTCCAGGCATCCTCATCACCCTCGGCTTCAACCTCTTCAATCTCGGTGACGGTCACCGAGATCGGCACGGTCGCGTTTTCGAGTTCTGACGAGTCTGCTGCCGCGCTTGATGGCGCACCGGCGACTGCCTGCGCAGCACCAGCTGCGGTTGGGGCGACCTGCGCGGGCACATCTTCACCGCGCAATCTCGCGAGTACCTCAGGCAGCTGCTCTGCGCTGACGAGCACCTCCCGGGCCTTTGAGCCTTCGGAGGGCCCGACAATGGAACGGGATTCGAGTAGATCCATCAACCGACCCGCTTTCGCAAAGCCAACGCGCAGCTTGCGCTGAAGCATGGATGTCGACCCGAACTGTGTCGAAACCACCAGTTCTGCCGCGGCGAGCAGGTCTTCGAGATCGTCTCCGATGTCGCTGTCGATTTCTCGCTTTGCAGCCTGCGCGGTGACATCAGCGCGGTACTCGGGAGTTCCCTGCTTCTTCACGTGGGACACTACCCGGTGAATTTCTTCTTCGGTCACCCAAGCGCCTTGCACTCGCATCGGTTTCGACTCGCCCATCGGCAAGAACAAACCATCACCCTGGCCAATGAGCTTGTCCGCACCCGCTTGGTCGAGAATGACTCGGGAGTCGGTGACCGAAGCCACCGCGAATGACAGACGACTCGGCACGTTCGCCTTGATAAGACCGGTGACCACGTCGACGGATGGGCGCTGCGTTGCCAACACAAGGTGAATTCCGGCAGCCCGAGCGAGCTGGGTAATACGCACGATGGAGTCTTCAACGTCACGCGGTGCGACCATCATCAGGTCTGCGAGTTCGTCGACGACCACCAGCAAGTACGGGTATGGCTTGAGCTTGCGCTCACTCCCCTCGGGCAAGACGATTGAGCCCGTGCGAACTGCCTCGTTGAAGTCATCGATATGCCGAAACCCGAAGCTTTGCAGATCGTCGTAACGCATATCCATCTCTTTGACGACCCACTGCAGCGACTCAGCCGCTTTCTTTGGGTTCGTGATGATCGGCGTGATGAGATGCGGTACGCCCTGGTAGTTCGTCAGCTCAACGCGCTTGGGGTCGATCAAGACCATACGCACCTCGGTCGGCTTGGCGCGCATCAGGAGACTTGTGATCATCGAGTTAATGAAGCTCGACTTACCAGACCCTGTTGAGCCAGCGACAAGGAGGTGAGGCATCTTGGCGAGGTTCGCGAGCACAAACCCACCTTCAACATCTTTGCCGACACCGATTGTGAGCGGATGCTTCGACTTCGCTGCCAACGGCGAGCGCAACACATCACCGAGTGAGACGTTCTCTCTGTCTCGGTTTGGAATCTCAACGCCTATTGCACTCTTGCCAGGGATGGGCGAGAGAATACGAACTTCGTTCGAGGCTACTGCGTAGGCGAGGTTCTTCGAAAGCGCGGTGACACGTTCAACTTTGACCCCTGGCCCGAGTTCAATCTCGTATCGCGTGACTGTTGGGCCTCGAGAGAACCCAGTCACTTTGGCATCAACGTTGAACTGAGCAAGAACCTCAGTGATCGCCTTCACCACGTCATCGTTTGCTTCAGACCTGGCCTTAGAAGGTGCGCCTTGGGCGAGCGTGGTGGCGTCGGGGAGCTGGTACTTCGCGTACTGCTCGGTTTGCCCCTCGCCCGCACCTGCGCCAGTTGGCGCCTCGTGCGGAGCGGCATTTTCAACGAGGCCGAGTTCTTCAATACTCTGTGTCAGCGAGTCATCAGCCAAGCCAGATGCCGTAGGGCCGGTCTGATTACTCACGGCGCGTTCAGCCCCGAGTAGGTCTTCAAGGAGACCGGTTGGATAACCGTCTTGTTCAGACGTAGCATTCTCGCGCTCTACCGCTGAATCAAAGCCCGAAACCCCAGACCCCGCTTCGCCGAGAACATCTGTGATTTGATTCGAGGCATCGGCGTATTCCGGGTCTTCTTCTCTCCCAGAAGAATTTCGGCGCCACCAGGGCAGCGTTGACTGCGCCTCATCGAGAACTTCGCCGGTACTCTGATCAGCAAGAACTTCGTCATCGTGGTGCCGTGCCGTGCCAAACAAAAAAGCCCAGCCGTCACGTACACGAGAGACGATTTTGGTGGGCGGCGTTCGAGTGATGATGAGCACCGACATCACCGCAAGCAGCACCGCAACTATGGATCCACCAACAGGGGTCAGAAGCGCTAGTGGTGCTCCGAGCATCCAGCCGATCAGACCACCGGCTTGTGAGAGATCGTCAATTCCCTCAGCGGGAGTTGGTTGACCCAAAACGATGTGCAACAGGGCCGATACGCTCACCAACAGCAGCACAACGCCAATAATGATTCGGCGGTTATCATGCCTCGAACTCGGGTGGTTGAAGAGCCAGATGGCGAGCAACAAAAAAACAATTGGCAGTGCGAAGGCTGAGCGACCAAACAGACCGCCAAAGGTGATTGCAGAGAATCCCACAGCGAGATCGCTGCCGATCATGAACCACTCAAAGATTGCACCCAGAACAGCCAGCACCATAAACAACATCGGTACACCGTCGCGACGATCGTCTGGGGCGAGTGGCTCAACTCTGAATGCGCGGCAGAGTGCGCCCACCCCGTGTGCTGAGGCCATCCACAGTTTCGCGAGTGCGCCCTGTGGCTGGTGCGAATCGAACGCGACGTTTTTCTTGCTCGCTGAGGAGCGCGAGTTGGATGATCCGCGTTTTGAGCGCGAAGATTGCGTCTTTCCAGCCATGAAATAACGCTAGCGGTAGGGGTTCAAAGTGCCCGGTTGAAGCCTTGGTGTGTTGATTTTCGGCTGGTTAGCGGCGTTTTATGCTGCGAAAGACTTTTTTAGCGGTCGGCAGTAATCCTGACCAGACGGAGTACAGTGTTGACAGCGGATAATCCCAGGTTCCGGCAAGTAAATCTTCGTGTGAGGCGAAACCTTTTTTGAAAGTAGTAACACCGTCGTTGATGAGCCCACCAAGGTCGTAACGGTGCACTCCTCGTGATTTCATCGCGCGAATGGCGTGCCACTTCAGTGCATAGTTTGCCCTGAGCGCTTGTCCGCGAGCGCTCATACCGCCATAGAGCTCAAACGACGTGCGATCTGAGTGCGTGAGCCACAGAAAGGCAACCGGCAGATTGTGTTCGTAGCTCGCCCAAATCGCGTTCCGATCACCCAATTGCTCAAAGGCATCGACGTAGTACTGGTGCTCGTGTAAACCGAATTGCGCGCGCTCGGCAGTTTGTTCATAGATGGCGAGGCACTCTTCGAGCTGTTCGAGCGACGTCACCGGTCGAATCTCGAGGCTGGGCTCCCGCTCTGACTTGCGAATGTACTGCCGATGCTTTTTCGTCATGTCACCGAGTAACGCATCATCACTCTGTTGTAGATCGAGAATCAGCGTGCGTGCTGGCAGGATTGGTGATTTCGCGCGCTGCCATTTTGACGTGAGTTCGAAGTGTTCTTCGTCTGGCTCAATCGAAAACGCAAGCGCCTTATGATTTCGTTTCACATGTTCGAGGAGCAGGTCAGCGATTTCGGCTGTGCTGACATCGCACACCACAGGCCCACGCGGGCAATACACCAGGTCAGGAAAGGGGCCGGGAAGTTTACGCGTCAGCAGCTGAGCGAGCGCGACGACTGTATCACCGTCGCGCACGATTAGACGCTCGGCTGTGAACCGGTGCCGAGACTTTAACTCTCCCCATCCCCAGAGCTGGAGTGGATGCCCACCCGCCTCGCGCACAAGTTCATCCCAGGCAACAGGGTTGTTTGAATCTTGGATGCTGTAGCTCATCGTTCTCCCCTGCCGGCTCTCGCTCTCACTGTGGCGAGTAAATCTTGGACCTCATTCGACTTCATCGCGTGCAGCGCCGCGAGATAGATTGTCGACATCACCACTGCGATTGCGGTGAAGAGCAGAATCGACATCAGCAAGCTCGGCTCTGGCCAGAGTGATGTTGCGCCCCAAAGCAACAAAAAACCAACAGCCAAAGCCAGCAGAGAGCCGACAGCAAATTTCACGATGCTCTGCGTGATTCTTCGACCATCGATGCTGCCAACTCTGCGCTTATAGAGCCAGGTGCCGACGACCGCCTGAATCATTGTGGCCACAGCAAACACGGCGGCCAAGCCAAAACCGATGAACTCGAGTGGCAGCCAGAGGCAAGCGAGCGAACCAAGCACCACCAGGATGATCTGCATCAGCGTAAACATAAACGGCGTTTTCGTGTCGTTTAGTGCAAAGAATCCTCGCTGCACCACGAATAAGAAGCTGTAGGGAGCGAGGCAGGTGATGTAGATCATGATCAGAATCGCGAGACTCTGTGAGTCAGTGTGTGAGGCGCCAGACATAATCACACGGCTGATGTAGGGCGCAGTCACGAAAATGAGTGCAGCGGCAGGAAGCATCACCGCGGAAATGGTGCGAACCGATGCCGAAAAGTCTTCCCGCATCCCCTCGTTATCGCCGGCGTGCGCGCGTTCGCTCAGCCGCGTGAAGTACGCAGTGCCGATTGACACTGCGAGCACCGAGTGCGGAAGCATAAAAATCAACCAGGCATACTGCAACGCTGCGATCGAAACTCCAACACCTGACGCGAGCGCCGCGATGTTATTGGTGACGACTCCGCCAAGTTGCATTACGACGATCATCCCGAGCGACCAGCTCGCGATTTTACCCGTTTCACGAAGACCCACTCCACGCCAAGCGAAGTCCGGCCGGTAACGAATCCCGGCCCTGTGCCATGAGAAGAAGAGGATGATCGCCTGCGCCATCACGCCGGCCGTCGCGCTACCGGCGAGGAGCGCTACCGCGGCCGGAGTCCAGTCAGTTACGGCCTGGGTTCCATTGGGGTCTGAGCCAAAAATGACGATGTAGGCAATGAGGCCAGCGATTGCCACAACATTGTTCAGAACCGGTGCCCAGGTGAACGGGCCAAAAATACTGCGGGCGTTGAGCACCTCGCCGAGCACTGTGTAGAGCCCGTAAAAGAAGATTTGCGGCAAACACCAGTATGCGAAGGCTGTTGCGAGCGCTAGCTGTGCTGCACTCCACTGGGTGGCATAGATCCAAATCAGGAACGGCGCGAGCAGCATCGCCAGGGCTGTAATCGCAAAAAGCAGCACCGATGCCAGCGTGAGGAGCTTGTTGATATAGGCGGCTCCCCCGTCGCCACCCTTCGTTGCCTTCACAATCTGCGGCACGAGCACGGCGTTGAGCACCCCACCAATCAAGATCACGTACACAGTGTTTGGCAGCAGGTTGCCAAGAGCGAATGCGTCAGCACCCGCCGAAGCAGTGACGCCAATTGCGAGTGCGAGCACAATCGCTTTTGCGAAGCCGAGGATGCGCGAAACCACTGTTCCTGACGCCATCACGAGGCTCGCCCGCATGACTCCTGAGCTGCTCATCTCACTAATAGTAGGGGTCTTGCCGGCGCTTGAGAGCGAGCCTGCGCGCGAGCCGGTCGCCAACTGTTGACCAAATCTTGTAAGCGAAACCCTTCAAAGGCAGGTCAAAGGTACCAACGTGATCAATGATTGCTTTGTTAAAAGCAAGCTTGTACTGACCGACGCCGTACAGCGGATGGGTCTTGTCATCGACGCGGGATGAGTGCGGTGCGCCGCAGAGGTCGTGACGGACCGCACCGTGTTCACGAGCCCAGAGGATGAGCTCCCACTGCAGCGCGTTCATAGAGCCGGTGGGCAGCCCCTGTCGAACTGACGCTCCGTCTTTGTATACGCTCGTTTCGCCAAGAATCATGCCGAACAAGCCCGCAACAGGCTGCTCATCTTTGTATCCCAAAATCAGCACACCGTTGCCAGACGCAATGAAGCTCTGCCAAAAGAGTCGGTAGTACTCATACGGCCTCAGCTCAAACCTGCCGGCCGAAGTTTCAGCGAGCAGGTCGAACATTATTCGACAGTTCGTCTCAGTCGGCTCCACCCGACGAATGACCAGGCCCTCTTTCTCTGCACGGCGAATTTTGTTTCTGCAGCTTGAGGCGAACCGGCCGCTCACTTCAGCTTCCTCACCGCTCACGTCGAGAACAACAGTCGACTCGTTCGGAATGATTCGGAACGTTTCAACGTACCCCGCATCAACGATTGCTTTCTTTGTTGCGGCGCTCTCGAGCAGCCGTGGCTCAATCTTCAGCATGAATGCGCCATTCCGGCGAGAGAGATCAGCAATGGAAGCACTCAACTCCAACACCCCAGAGGCATCAGGCGCGGGTGGACCCGCAGGCACATACCAGAGCTTGCCCAGCATCGGTACCGATTTTTCGAGCACGAGAACCGCGATTTTGGCAGGCTGGCCCTCAACAACGACGAACTTCGGAGAATACCCGTTGAAGGCTTTTGCGCTCGCGTACTCCGCGCTCGCCCACACTTCGCCCCCACCCGGATTCGAAGCGACCAGCTCGTTCCACGAATCTCGTTCAGCGTCAGTGGCGAAGCGGGCGTTCAGCGCTGCCATGCTAGGCCTCAACCACGACTGGCACAATCATTGCCCTTCGGCGAAGTTTGGTACCAACCCAGCGCCCGATAGAGCGGCGGATAATCTGCTGGAGTTCGTATTGATCGCGAACCCCATTTCCCGATGCCTCGGCAAGAGCCGCAAGGATCTTCGGCTTCACCTCGTCAAAAACGTGGTCACCCTCTGCCACACCCTTGGCATGAATCTCAGGACCCGAAATCACTCGTCCGGTGCCAGCATCCACCACAACAATTACGGAGATGAACCCTTCACTCGCGAGAATACGGCGGTCTTTCAGGTCTGCTTCGGTGATTTCACCAACGCTTGAACCGTCGACATAAATGAAGTCAATGTCGTACTGGCCGACCACTTCGATCTCACCATCGTGAAGATCGACAACTGTGCCGTTCTCACCAAAGACGACGTTTTCGCTCGCTACCCCAGTTTGAATCGCAAGTAATCCGTTGGCTGCGAGGTGACGGTATTCGCCGTGAATTGGCATCACGTTCTTGGGCTTGACGATGTTGTAGCAGTAGAGCAGTTCTCCCGCAGCTGCGTGACCAGAAACGTGAACTTTCGCGTTGCCTTTGTGTACCACGCTCGCACCCAGCTTTGTGAGCCGGTCAATCACCCTGAAAACAGCGTTTTCGTTACCCGGAATCAGGCTCGAAGCGAGAATGACGGTGTCGCCCTCACCAAGCTCGATCTGGTGTTCGCGGTTTGCAATTCGGCTGAGCACAGCCATCGGCTCTCCCTGAGAACCGGTGCTCATCAGCACTACGTCTTCGGGTGCGTACTTGTCGAGGTTCTTGAAATCAATCAGCACGCCCTCAGGCACCTGCAAGAAGCCGAGTTTTTCAGCGATTCCCATATTGCGCACCATTGACCGCCCAAGAAGCGCAACTTTGCGTCCGTTCAAGTGTGCCGCGTCGAGCACCTGTTGCACGCGATGGACGTGGCTTGAGAAACTCGCCACAATCACTCGGCGCTTGGCGCGGCTGATGACCTGCTCGAGCACTGGCCCGATGTCTTTTTCGAGCGGAGTAAATCCAGGCACATCGGCGTTGGTTGAGTCGGTCATGAAGAGGTCTACGCCCTCCTCACCGAGTCTGGCGAACGCACGGAGGTCGGTCAGTCGGCCGTCGAGCGGAAGCTGATCCATCTTGAAGTCACCGGTGGCGAGCACAAGACCCGCGACCGTGCGAATCGCGACGGCGAGCGCATCCGGTATCGAGTGGTTGACGGCCACGAATTCAAGTTCGAATGGGCCGACCTGCTCTTTCTGATTCGCCGCCACGGTGAGGGTAAACGGGGTGATGCGGTGCTCTTTCAGCTTCGCCTCAATTAGCGCAAGGGTGAGCTGCGAACCAATGAGCGGAATGTCTGCGCGTTGCTTGAGCAGGTACGGAACGGCGCCAATGTGATCTTCGTGACCGTGCGTGAGTACAATCGCGAGCACATCATCTAGGCGATCTTTCAGCACTGAGATGTCGGGCAGAATCAGGTCAACGCCGGGATGGTGCTCTTCCGGAAAAAGCACGCCGCAGTCGACGACCAGTAGCTTTCCGTTGAGCTCAAACACGGTCATGTTTCGACCAACTTCACCGAGCCCACCAAGGGGCACGATGCGAAGGGTGTCTGGCTTCAGCGCTGGTGGTTCGAAAACAAACTCAGCCAACGGGCCTCCTCACTGTTGTCTTTCTAGACTAACGAGTGGTGCCGGCAACCTTGGGTAGCGCACCGCCTGCTGCAGCATTTCGGTCTGGCTTGAAGTTACTGAGGTCAAGGCCCTCGATCGCGCCAACGAGTGCAAGCTCGTCTTCAATAATTGCTGCTTCCCACTCTTCTGGACCAACCAGCGGGAGGCGCACACGGGGGCTCGAAATGCGGCCGAGTCCGTGCAAAATGTACTTCGCTGAGACAGTACCGGGCACGTGAGTCATCACTGCTCGCACTAGCGGCTCGAGTTTCATGTGCTGCGCCGTCGCGGTTTTGAGATCGCCGTTATTCACAGCGTCAACAATCACGCGATAGGGTGCAGCGGCGATGTTTGCGGTAACGCCGATAAGGCCGGTGGCCCCAATTGAGAGGTGCGGCAAAACGTTGGCGTCATCTCCTGAGAAATACATCAGATCAGTCTGGTTCAATACGCGACTCACCTCGCTGAAATCACCTTTTGCATCTTTGATGGCAAGGATGTTCGGGTGCTTTGCCAGACGCAGAATCGTCTCGTATTTAATCTCGACGCCGGTTCGGCCTGGGATGTCATACAGAATCACCGGCAGATCGGTGGAGTCAGCAATCATTCTGAAGTGAGTCAGGATTCCCGCTTGGGTTGGCTTGTTGTAATAGGGAGTGACAATCATTACGCCGTCTGCACCAGCTTTTTCGCTGGCCTTGTACAGCTCGATCGCGTGGGCAGTCTCGTTTGAGCCACCTCCGGTAATTACCTTTGCTCGGCCGTTCGAAACAGACTTGGCAACCTCAACCAACTTCAACTTCTCGGCATCAGTTAGCGTCGACGTCTCACCGGTGGTTCCGGTCACCACGATTCCGTCGGCACCCGAGTTAATGCAGTCGTCTATGTGCTTCTCAACCGATACCCAGTCAACCTCGCCGTCAGCGAGAAATGGCGTGACGAGCGCAACGAGTACCTGACCGAATGGATTTTCTACGTGTGACACCAAGCCAGTTTATCGGCAAGAACTGCACTCTGAATCCAGCCCCTTGAGCGGCGTGAGCTCTGGGCTATCGCTTCGTCAGGGTGACGAAGCGATAGCTGAGATTAGCAGCTGAGCTGAGCCAAGTTTCGTCTGCGCTTGGGTCGCGCATCCACTCATCACCGAGTCTCGGCGCAAACGTGTCACCAGAAACATCCGCGTCGATCTCAGTGAGCTCGATACGATTCGCGAGCGGCAGCGTCTCTTCGAAGATTTTTGCGCCGCCGATGACCCAAATCCAGTCTTCGCTGTCGAGCGCTTCGGATGCACGAGCCAGCGCATCCTCGACCGAATAGCAGACCTCGGCACCGTCTGCACTGAAGGAGATATCCCGCGTAACCACGAGGTTTCGACGCCCTGGGAGCGGCCGAAAACGTTCTGGCAGAGATTGCCAGGTTCGACGACCCATAACCACCGGCGCACCGAGTGTCACCGCTTTGAAGTGCGCTAGATCTTCGGGGAGGTGCCAGGGCATCACTCCGCCTAAGCCGATGACGCCCTTATGGGCTTGAGCCCAAATCAGACCTATTTTGGGGCCGTGAGACGGCTGGGTCTTGACGCCGCCCTCGGTCATACCGCAACTGGCGCTTTGATAGCGGGGTGGTGGTTGTACTCTTCAATGATGAAGTCTTCGTACTCATAATCAAAGATTGAGTCACGGGGTTTCAGTGTGAGTGTTGGTGCGGGGTAGGCATCGCGTGTGAGTTGCTCTTTCACTTGCTCAACGTGGTTGTCATAGATGTGGCAGTCGCCACCCGTCCACACGAAGTCTCCAACTTCAAGACCCGTTTGTGCCGCAATCATGTGCGTCAACAACGCATAGCTTGCGATGTTGAATGGCACCCCTAAGAACATGTC
>JALRLI010000002.1 GCA_023254555.1 Microbacteriaceae bacterium | reverse complement strand
GAAATCGACCTTGCAGCGACTCAATCCCGTTGAGAATGAAGTCGAGTACAACCAGATATTTGGCGAACTTGTGGGGATGGAAACAAAGCGACGAGCCTTGCGCGAATTGGCTTTAGGCGAGGGCTTGACCTAGAGTTTGCGGCTAGCCGATCCCTGATAGCTCAATCGGCAGAGCAGCCGGCTGTTAACCGGCAGGTTCTTGGTTCGAGTCCAAGTCGGGGAGCTTTTTATCTTTGGCATTTTCGCAGGAGCAAAGCTGCGATTAGGCTGATTGCATGTCGCATGAACCTCTTGTCTTCGCCCTCGACGAAAACTGTGCCCCTAAGATTCATGAGCACGCGTGGATTGCACCCACGGCTGTTGTCGTGGGTGACGTCACGCTGAATTCAGGAGTCAGTGTCTGGTACAACGCAGTGCTGCGGGCAGACAATACCTCGATTGTGATTGGCGAGGGGAGTAACCTTCAAGACGGAGTGGCAGTTCACGTCGATCCCGCCGCCTCGGTGGCATTGGGCAAAAACGTATCTGTCGGGCACAACGCGGTGATCCATGGGGCTACAGTCGAAGATGGTTGCCTGATTGGCATGGGTGCCACGCTCTTGAACGGGTGTGTCATCGGCACCGGTTCACTCGTTGCTGCAAATTCGCTCGTTCCTCAGGGAATGATTGTGCCGCCGGGGTCTCTCGTGGCAGGCGTGCCGGCAAAGGTGCGGCGCGCATTGACCGACGAGGAGCAGGCCAATTTGTTACACAACGCCGAGGTATACCGGAATCACACGGCGCGGCATAGTGCAATGCATCCGATGAGATGAGTACAAGCTCGGTTTGATTCCTGCCCACTAGGGCTGTATTTGGAGGGGATGACGGGAATCGAACCCGCGTCATTAGTTTGGAAGACTAAGGCTTTACCATTAAGCTACATCCCCAGAATTCTGCAGTGACTGCATGAACCTCTAGAAGTCTAATACACACTGAGCAGCGGTGTGCACGACAGCAGAAAATGTCAGCTAGACTTTACGAGGTTCGTGAACCGTTCTTGGCGATTACCGCGAGAGTAAACGAAAACGAACACCGGTATATCCGGGGCGTAGCTCAGCTTGGCTAGAGCGCCCGCTTTGGGAGCGGGAGGTCGCAGGTTCGAATCCTGTCGCCCCGACGCGTGCTTGGCACGATGAAAACGTAACCACCGAACGTGAGAGGCCGTCCATGCCCAAGACAAAAGTTGAAAAGCTCAATCCAACTCGTGTGAAACTTCTCGTTGAGGTCACCGCTGATGAGCTTCAGCCGCACATCGAAAAGGCATACAAAACGGTAGCTGAGCAGGTGAACATCCCAGGCTTCCGCAAGGGCAAAGTTCCTGCGCGCATCATCGACCAGCGAGTGGGCAAAGGCGTTGTGATTGAGCAGGCAGTGAACGACTCACTTGATCTGCACTACCAAATCGCTGTCACTGAGTCTGAAGTTCGACCAATCGGTCGTCCAACTGCAGATATCGACCAGTGGCTCGATGGCGAAGACTTCACGGGAACCCTCGTCATTTCGTATGAGGTTGAGGTGCGCCCCGAATTCAAACTGCCGAAGTACGACGGAATCAAGCTCACTGTTGATGAAGCAGAAGTGGATAAACAAGCTGTCCAAGACGAACTGGATGCCCTTCGCGCACGCTTCGGTACGCTTGTCACGGTTGAACGCCCTGCGAAGACCGGTGATTTCGTTGAATTAGATCTCGTAGCTCGCATCGGTGGAGCCGATGTCGACCAGGCAACCGGAGTGTCATACGAACTTGGCAGCGGAAATCTGCTTGAGGGAATTGACGATGCGCTCGAGTCATTGACCGCGGGTGAAACCACCACGTTCAATTCAACTCTGCTGGGCGGAGAGCACGAGGGCGAGACTGCTGAGGTAGAGGTCACGGTGACCAGTGTGAAAGAGCGCGAGTTGCCAAAAGCGGATGATGAGTTTGCCCAGATGGCCTCAGAATTTGAGACCATCGCTGAGCTGAAGAAGAGCATTGAAGAGCAGGTGAGCCGCGGAGCCGTTTACAAGCAGGGCGGCCAGGCTCGAGACTTGCTCATCGAACAGCTCATCAAAGAGGCGAAAATCCCGGTATCTGAAGAAGTAATCAATGACGAGGTACATCGTCACCTTGAGGGCGAAGGCCGTCTTGAGGACGACGAGCATCGTGCCGAAGTGATTGAATCAAGCACCAAAACGCTGCAAACACAGCTTTTGCTGGATGCGATTGCTGAGGCAGAGGGTGTTGAACCAACGCAGAACGAACTTTCGCAGTACATATTTTCGGCGGCGGGCCAGTACGGTATGGAGCCGGCACAGTTTATTCAAGCGCTTGAGCAGGGTGGCCAGATTCCGGTGATCATTGCCGAAGTTACCCGCAACAAAGCGCTTGCTGTCGCTTTGAGCAAAGCTACTGTGGTCGACAAGAAGGGTAAGGCCGTTGACCTTACCGAGTTCACGCAGGTAGATGGGGGCGATGCAGAAGAGGTCGCGGCCGAGAAACCTGCAGCGAAGAAGCCTTCTGCCAAGAAACCAGCTGCCAAGAAACCAGCTGCCAAGAAACCAGCAGCTGAGAAACCTGCAGCGAAGAAATCAGAGTCTAAGAAGCCTGCAGCGAAGAAGCCCGCAGCTAAAGAAGCCGCTGAATAAAGCTCCAGAGCAAAGTCGCGCCCAGCGCAAACATGATAATCGCGATGAACGAGTCCAGCACTCGCCACGATTGAATTGATTTGAAGGCGGGTGTGAGTAGCCTTGCGCCAAATCCAAGCGTGGAGAACCAAATAATGCTCCCCGCTATAGCGCCTGCGCCGAACCACCAATCGTTACTTCCGTAGGTACCGGCAACTGAGCCGAGTAACAACACGGTGTCGAGGTACACATGCGGGTTGAGAAACGTGAGCGCGAGAGTCGTGCTGACTGTTTTGGCAAGTGACGTCTTTGTTCCTGCGATCTCTGGGCTCAGAGCGTGCGGTTTTATCGCGCGGAGCGCGGCCTTGGCGCCGTAGCTGAGTAGAAAAATTCCTCCCACGAATTCGATAACGAGAAGCAGCCAGGCGACTCGCTGAATTATCGCACCGAGCCCGGCGATACCGACTGCGATGAGGAGTGCATCTGAAATGGCGCAAATTGCCACGACCGCAAACACATGCTCACGACGCAGCCCCTGCCTCAAAACGAAGGCATTTTGCGCGCCAATAGCAACGATGAGCGAAAGCCCGAAACCAAGGCCTGCGAGGCCGGCTGTAATCTGAGCAGTCACCTGTTCAGCCTAATCGTGCGCTCAAGGCGAACGCGACTATGCCCACGGCGAACACTGCCGAGTTTCAAGCCTGCGCTGGGATATTGTCGAATCACGCCCGAAGTTCTAGGGCATCGAATGGAGAAAACTCGATGAGTGATCAGAAAATGCCGAACAGCGTCTTCGACCGGCTACTTAAAGATCGAATTATCTGGCTCGGCTCAGAAGTTCGTGATGAGAACGCCAACGAGATTTGCGCAAAAATTCTGCTGCTCGCAGCCGAAGATCCAAAATCCGACATTTACCTCTACATCAACTCACCTGGTGGGTCGATTACGGCAGGTATGGCTATTTATGACACCATGCAGTTCGTGCCAAACGACATCGTCACAGTTGGTATCGGTATGGCCGCCTCGATGGGGCAGTTCCTACTCACCGCTGGTACTCGCGGAAAGCGTTACATCACACCTAATGCCCGCGTGCTGCTTCACCAGCCCCACGGCGGCTTCGGTGGCACGGCTTCTGACATTCAAACCCAGGCTCAGCTCATCACCTCGATGAAGAATCGTCTCGCTGAGATTACTGCTTCGCAAACCGGAAAAACTGTTGAGCAGATTAATGAAGACGGTGACCGAGATCGTTGGTTCACTGCCGACGAGGCGTTGGCTTATGGATTCGTGGATTTCATTCGTGAATCGGCCAACGACGTCGTTGGTGGCGGCGGAACGAACCAAGACTAGGTAGCGCTGAAAGTAGAACGATGACAAACCAAAATCTCCCAGCCGCAAAGACGAATTCACTGATGATGCCAGAGTCCCGCTACATCTTGCCGAGTTTCGAAGAGCGAACCGCCTACGGCTACAAGCGACAAGATCCTTACGCAAAGCTGTTCGAAGACAGAATTGTATTTCTCGGGGTGCAGGTCGACGATGCCTCGGCTGATGATGTTATGGCACAGCTGCTCGTGCTCGAGAGTCAAGATCCCGATCGTGACATCATGATGTACATCAACTCGCCAGGTGGTTCTTTCACTGCAATGACCGCGATCTACGACACGATGCAATACATCCGACCCCAAATTATGACGGTCTGCCTCGGTCAAGCGGCGTCAGCAGCGGCAGTGCTACTGGCTGGTGGTACTCCTGGCAAGCGACTCGCGCTGCCAAACGCAAGGGTGTTGATTCATCAGCCTTCGTCGGGTCAGGGCGGCCACGGTCAGGCTTCGGATATTGAGATCCAGGCCGCCGAGATTATGCGGATGCGCGAGTGGCTGGAAGTCACCCTCTCGAATCACTCGAAGAAGACGGCAGAAGAAGTTCATCGCGATATCGATCGAGACAAGATTCTGAGCGCTACCGAAGCTCTTGAGTACGGACTGATTGATCAGGTGCTCGAAAGCCGCAAAACCACCAATCCGATTGCAAATACCTAAGAAAACTAGCGTTTTCGACTCGCGCGTATTGGCAAAGAGAAATTTCGCCTACAGGAGCTAGGCTTTTTGTGCTGGCAAAATGCGTATGAAAATGGAGGTGGCACGCCATGACACGAATTGGTGAATCTGCCGACCTGCTCAAGTGCTCATTTTGTGGAAAAAGCCAAAAGCAGGTGCAGCAGTTAATCGCTGGGCCGGGCGTATACATCTGTGATGAGTGCGTTGAGCTCTGTACAGAAATCATCGAAGAACGTCTCTCCGAAGGTGAAGCCACAGAAGTTGGTGAGTTTCATCTTCCGAAACCAAAAGAGATTTTCGAGTTTCTCGAACAATACGTAATCGGGCAAGATGCCGCGAAGAAGTCTCTTTCGGTGGCCGTTTACAACCACTACAAGCGTGTTCGTGCAATGCAGTCGATTGACTCAGCTGAGGTAAAAGCTGAAGAAGTCGAGGTGGCGAAGTCGAACATCCTTCTGATTGGTCCAACGGGTTGCGGCAAGACCTATCTTGCCCAATCTCTTGCCAAGCAGCTCAACGTTCCGTTTGCTGTCGCAGACGCTACCGCTCTCACAGAAGCAGGCTATGTAGGTGAAGACGTCGAGAATATCTTGCTCAAACTGTTGCAAGCCGCTGATTTTGATGTCAAGCGCGCAGAGACGGGCATCATTTACATCGATGAGATCGACAAGATTGCGCGTAAGGCTGAGAACCCCTCGATCACCCGTGATGTTTCTGGTGAGGGAGTACAACAGGCCCTCCTCAAAATTCTCGAGGGTACAGTCGCCTCGGTTCCGCCGCAGGGCGGGCGTAAGCACCCAAATCAAGAATTCATTCAGATTGACACCACGAACGTGCTGTTCATTGTCGCCGGCGCCTTCGCCGGGCTCGAGGATATCATCACGGCACGAACAGGTCGGGCCGGTATCGGTTTCGGTGCTCCGCTGCACTCCAAAAACGAAGACCGAGATGTATTTGCTGAGGTGCTCCCTGAAGACCTCCATAAATTCGGGCTCATCCCTGAATTCATCGGCCGTTTGCCCGTGGTTGCAACAGTCGAGAATCTCGACAGAGAAGCACTTATTCGAATCATGACGGAGCCCCGCAACGCGCTCATTCGTCAGTATGCCAAAATGTTTGAGCTCGATGGTGTTGCGCTCGAAATTGCGCCAGAAGCGCTGGAGGCGATTGCAGACCTCGCGGTGGAGCGAAAGACAGGTGCGCGTGGCTTAAGGGCAATTATGGAAGACGTTCTAGGTCCGTTGATGTTCGAGATCCCTTCAGATGAAGATATTTCAAAGGTCGTCATCACCAAACAAGCTGTGACTGATGGGCTTGAGCCGACGCTTGTGCGATCTGGCGCTGCGAAAACAGCAGGCGAGCTGTCAGCCTAAGCGTCTAGCCAATCGTCTGATTCAGAGTCAGGTATAGCACCATTGTGCACACGACCATTCGAGTCGATGGTAATTTCTGGTCCACCATCGAGTTGGCAAACTGGTCTTCCCTCAAGCCATGTCAGCGTCCAAAAAGAGTGTGCTGCCGCCGTGACTGCATGCAGATCCCCAAACAGCTGTCTCTCGAACTCGTAGATGGCGTCAACGAGTTCTTCAGGCAATCCCGCAGGTGGCGTAGAGCCCACTTCCCATCGTGTACCAATTCGCATTGCTCGTCGACGTATTCGCCCCTAGTCGGCCGGAAGCTCCGCTAACTCGATGGCGCGAACCTCGGGCGCTGAGCCTGCGTGCGCTTCGACGAGTGAGACGGTTGCGATACGGCCCACTGCTCTGAGGTCTTCGAGAGCTGAGGCAATGCGGGCTGAGTCCTCCGCATTTGCGGAAATCTCAGCAAATTTGACCGGTGTCTTTTGTGATGCTTTTGCGTCGGTTTTCGCACGACGAATTCCCACAAGCACAGCACCTGCAGTGTCGAGCACTCTCGGATCGCCGCCATCGTGTAGCTCGCTCGCTGTGGGCCAATTGGCGACGTGAATAGAGCCTGAATTAAACCAAGACCAAGCTTCTTCGGTTGCAAAGGGGACGAATGGCGCGAACAGACGCAAGAACACCGAGAGCGCTTGCCGAAGCGCTGCATGAGCAGATGCGCGCTCATCTGCATCGCCGTTATATGCGCGCTCTTTCACGAGTTCAAGGTAATCATCGCAGAAGGTCCAGAAGAGGGTTTCTGAAACCTCCAAGGCGCGAGCGTGATCATATGAATCGAATGCGCGAGTTGCTTCTGTCACAACCTCGGCGAGTTGGGCAAGCATGCTCTTGTCGAGCGAGTTGGTGATTGCGCCGCCAGATTCTGACATGCCAAGAATGAATTTAGACGCGTTCAAAATCTTGATTGCGAGCCGGCGGCCAATCTTGATTTGCGCGGGATTCTGCGGGTCGAAAGCTGCATCGACGCCGAGTTTCGAGGAGGCGGCCCAATATCGAACGGCGTCAGAGCCGTGTTGTTCCAGGAGTCCGGATGGGGTGACTACGTTGCCTTTGGACTTCGACATTTTCTTGCGATCCGGGTCCAGAATCCACCCGGAGAGCGCAGCATTACGCCACGGCTTGACTCCGTGCTCGAGGGTGCTGCGGAGCATTGTTGAGAACAGCCAGGTGCGAATGATGTCTTGGCCCTGTGGGCGCAAGTCGAAGGGGAAAACGGTTGCGAAGAGCTCCGGATCGCGCATCCATCCCGCAGCGAGTTGCGGCGTGAGTGATGACGTAGCCCAGGTATCCATCACATCAACTTCGCCGATGAATCCACCGGGAACGCCCCGCTGTGATTCTGTGTAGCCAATTGGAGCATCGGAGGACGGGTCAATCGGAAGCTGTTCGGGCGTGGCGGCAATCACGTTATCGAAATCTGGATTTCCGTCTGCGTCCAGGGGATACCAGACCGGAATGGGAACACCAAAAAAACGTTGCCGAGAGATGAGCCAATCGCCACTCAGCCCATTGACCCAGTTTTCGTAGCGAACTCGCATGAAGTCGGGATGCCAGTTAAGTTCGCGCCCCAGACTGATGAGCTGTTCACGGAGAGCCTCATCGCGCGCACCGTTTTTGATGTACCACTGCCTCGTGCTGACGATTTCGAGGGGCTTATCGCCTTTTTCAAAAAACTTGACAGGGTGGGTGATGTTCTCGATATCTCCGATGAGCTCACCCCTTGCTTTGAGGAGTTCAACGACAGCAGCTTTGGCACTGAAGGCAGTTTTACCGGCAATTTCTGCGTATGCCTGTTTTCCTTCTGCAGACTCGATGGCCTCTGGAGCGTCGCTAACGATTCGACCGTCGAAGCCGATTATTGCTCGCGTGGGCAAGTTTAACTCTCGCCACCAAATCACGTCTGTGACATCGCCGAAGGTACAAATCATCGCGATTCCAGTGCCTTTGTCCTTTTGGGCGAGGTGGTGAGCTACGACGGGTACTTCGACGCCGAAGACTGGGGTTCGCACTGTGGTGCCGAAGAGGGGCTGATACCGGTCATCATCTGGATGCGCGACGAGCGCAACACAGGCGGCCAGCAATTCTGGGCGCGTCGTGTCGATGAGAATGTCACCGGCACCGTCGGATCGATGGAATGCCAGGCGATGGTAAGCGCCTGGCTGGTCTCTGTCTTCGAGTTCAGCTTGGGCAACGGCTGTTCGAAATGTCACATCCCAAAGTGTCGGAGCCATAGCCTGATACGCTTCATCTCGCTCGAGATTGCGCAGGAAGGCTAATTGAGAGCCCGCGATAGCATCGTCTCCAATGGTTCGATAGGTCTGCGTCCAGTCCACTGAGAGACCGAGCTTTCGCCACAAATCTTCAAACTGTTTCTCATCTTCGACAGTCAGTTTCTCGCAGAGTTCAATGAAATTGCGTCGCGAAATCGGCACCTGGTCAGCAGCCTTGCTGCTCTTGTTGTCACCGCCCTCAAACGGGGGAACGAAACCCGAGTCGTAGGGGAGTGATGGATCGCAGCGAACCCCGTAGTAGTTCTGCACGCGTCGTTCGGTGGGTAAACCGTTGTCATCCCATCCCATTGGATAGAACACCAGCTTTTGGCGCATGCGATGATAGCGGGCAACCACATCGGTGTGGGTGTAGCTGAAAACGTGACCTACATGCAGCGAACCAGACGCAGTGGGTGGAGGAGTATCGATTGAATAAACGCGTTCTCGGGTCGCCTGATCGCGATTGAACCGGTATGTGTGATCGGATTCCCAGTAGCTTCCCCACTTGTCTTCGAGACCCTCTAAGCCTGGTTTTTCTGGGATGCTCGACATCGCTACTCCGATTCACTATGTGTGGCACCGAGTCAGTGGCCGAGAAGGCCTGGTGCCCTAAATGGTTCTGGGTAATTCTATCGCTCTGAAGTGGGCATAGCCTTCGGCGAGCGGCGCGAGCGCATGTACAAGGTAGCTCTGCAACGGCGCTCGACTCACTCCAGCTTTACCCCATGCCACCGCAGCGGCAGCTACCGCAGATACTGAGGTGTTCGCAATCACCTGACATTCCAAGCTGTCTACTGGAATGTTCAGGCGCTGTGAGACGAAGCCTTTTAGCACCCGTGTCGTCGAATTGAACCGGCTGAAGGCAGAACTGAGTAGCTCGTTTGGCTCGCCAATCGCCTCAAAGTTGGTCAGTATCCAGGGCACAAAGCCCGAACCGAGTTCGGCAGTGCAATCCGCGAATGCCTCGACTATGGCGTGCGCCGGGGGTAACGATGACTCGGTAAGAGCGAGTTTCTCTGGCAGTAAACCAAGTGCACGATCGATTTCTACCCAAAAAACATCACTTTTGAGGTCGAAATAATTAAAAAAGGTGTTTCTGCTGACACCTGCGCGTCGAGTGATGTCCTCAATAGAGGTCTTCGCATAGCCCTGCTCTAGAAAAAGCTCAAACGCTGATTCCTCGAGCATATTTCTGCTGACTGCACGGGGACGGCCGCGATGCTGTTTTAGATCTGTACTCATGTTTCAAAATTTGTGGTGTACAGTCGATTCTGTCGATTCTTAATTCTTGTACTCAGTACAAATAATACAGGAAGTTCTATCCCAAGTGCTTAAATTAGAAATGAAGACTGTGAAAATTGCGGCGGCACTGGCGGTGGGTGTCACGCTTTTTGCGACCGCAGGCTGCACCTCTGCACAGGTGATTGAGCCAGTCGCTGATGGAACGCTTAACTGGGGGATTGAGGGGGCGAACCTCACTGACGGCAAGATGGATCCGCATTCCAGCCAGCTTGACGTGACCGCCTACGTCACACGTCAAACGCTGGATTCTCTCGTGTACATGAATGAAACGGGCGAAATTGTTCCCTGGCTGGCTAGCAGCTGGAAAGTGAGTACTGACGGGAAAAGTTACACCTTTACGCTTCGTTCAGACGTGACGTTTTCAGACGGCACTGCGTTTAACGCATCTGCGGTGAAGGCGAACTTCGACCACATCATGGCAGAGAGTACTGAGTCTGCTCAGGCATCCAGCCTGCTCGGTGGGGAACTGTACGTGGCCACAGAGGTCATCGACGAGAGCACGGTGTTGGTTCGCTTCTCAGAGCCATTTGCACCTTTCTTGGCCAATGCATCCACTGCGTACTTAGGGATGTACTCTCCTGCGGTACTCGCCTCGAGCGCAGACAAACTCAAGGCGGGTGGCCCAAACATTACGGTTGGTTCGGGTCCCTTTGTGATGGACGAACTGGTCGCCAATGATCACATCAGTTACACACGTAATCCTGACTACAAGTGGGCTCCTCAAGGATTCAAGCCGACCTCAAAAGCCATAAAATCCCTGAACATCGAGATAGTTCCTGAGGCCCAGGTGCGCAAGAAGTCGGTTGAATCTGGCGAACTTGATGTGGCAACTGGGTTAACACCCAATGTTCTTGAGAGTGCCAGCGACAAAATCACAGTCACCACAACAGCATCTCCGGGTCTGCCGTACTCACTTTTCCTGAACCAAACAAACGGAGTCTTTGCAGACCCTCACGTGCGTGAGGCTTTTGCCCTGGGAATCGACATCAGCGCCGCTGTAGAGACGGTGTACTTTGGCAAATTCGACCGAGCTTGGAGCATCCTGACGCCAACGACTCCCAATAGCTACGACGAAACGCTTGAATCCCAGCAAAAATTTGATCAGGCTCAAGCCGATACATTGCTGGACGAAGCGGGCTGGTCAAAGAAAAATAAGGATGGGTACCGAACCAAAGACGGCAAAATCCTTGAAGTGACATGGTACTCATGGACGCCCATCTCTGAAGAGCACAAGAATTTGGCGGCGTTTTTTGCAGACGATCTGAAGAAAATCGGTGTGAAACTGACCCACAAGGTCGTAGAGCCGGCTGACTATATGGAGGCCTACCAATCGGGATCATTTGACATCACAGATTGGGATTTTGTCTCCGCAGATGCCGACATCCTTCGTTCACACCTCCACTCAGAGGGCTATCAGAATGCCTCGCACGTGAGTGACGAGAAACTTGATGTAATGCTGGAGAAGGCTGCCGCCGCGACAGATCCTGCAGCTCGAGCCGACCTGTACAAGCAGATTCAGCAGTGGAACGCGAAGAACCTTGCGA
This sequence comes from Microbacteriaceae bacterium, assembly GCA_023254555.1. Lineage (GTDB taxonomy): Bacteria > Actinomycetota > Actinomycetes > Actinomycetales > Microbacteriaceae > JALRLI01. Next base: position 24,157 of record JALRLI010000002.1, on the reverse strand, counting down.
TACTGCCGATCTACTCGGCGTCGTTCATCACTGCTCAGGCTCCGAGTGCGATGAAGGTCAAATACGATCTCTTCGGTTGGCCAATCTTCATCGAAGCTGAATCGTCGCATACTAAGTAGGTGACTCTCGAACAAAAACCGCGTGCGGCAGAACTGACTTCATACACAGTCAAACGCCTGCTTGGCGCGGTTTTTGTCGTTTGGGCGGCGGTCACTCTGGCTTTTTTTGCTGTGAAATTGATTCCCGGCAATCCCGTCGACATCATGATTGGCCCTCTCGCCCAGGTAAGTGATGCGACAAGAGCGCAAATTGCGGCCGACCTGGGATTAAATGACCCCCTTGCCAACCAGTACTTGAACTATCTGGGCGGTTTGCTCCGAGGAGACCTCGGTACGTCATATCAGCTGAACCAGCCGGTATCGGAGGTGCTCGGCGCAGCACTTGTTCCCACTGCACAACTTGCTCTCGGTGCCATCCTGTGCTCATTACTCTTCGTGGCACTCGCGATTCTTGCGTCGCGAAACTCTTTCGCCCTATCTGCCGTCTCTGGAGCTCAAGTACTCGCTGCAACAATTCCAGTCTTTTGGCTTGGCTACGTCTTGATGTACCTCTTCTCGTTTCAGCTGGGGTGGTTCCCAGCCATTTCTGGAAGCGGAATTGCATCGCTCGTGTTGCCGTCTCTCACACTTGGTGTCGCGGTTGCTGCTGTATTGGGGCAGATTGTGCTGGGTGAAATCGGGCAGACCCAACGCTCGAGTTTTGCAGTTTCTGTGCGTGCCAGAGGGGTTTCGGGGCTCCGGTTCGATCTGCGGCATGGTCTGAAGCACGCAACGGGAGCAACTCTCCCTTTGACCGCGCAAATCCTCGGTTCGCTGTTCGGAGGAGCCGTATTAGTAGAACAGGTGTTCGCAAGGCCCGGGCTTGGTTCGCAAACGTTACTCGCCATTACGAACCGAGATATGCCCGTAATCCTCGGGGTGGTGGCATTGAGTGCTCTCTTTTTTGCACTGTTTGGGCTTATTGCCGACCTTGGCATCTGGCTTGTCGATCCCAGGGTGAGGGCTGCGTCTCGCCATGAGTAAGACTCCTACACATTTTTCGCTGATTCGTGCTGGCAGGCGTGCTCTGCTGGCAACCGCTGCAATATTTCTGGCGTTCGTGCTGCTTGCGGTGGTCGTACCTCAGGTTCTCACGTCAGGCGATCCGCTGAATACGAATGCGGCAGCAGCATTCGAGCCACCCGGAATCGATCACCCGCTCGGTACCGATCAAGTCGGTCGGGATGTCTATACGCGCATAATTTATGGCGCGTTGCCGTCTGTTTCCGTTGGCTTTACCGCAACGGTCACCTCTGCTGTCATTGGGTTACTGCTAGGAATCGGGTTTGCGCAATTCTCATCCCGGGCACGATACTCGGTGAGTCGAAGCATAGAGGTGTTGATGGCGCTTCCTGAATTTCTCATCGCGCTGTTCATTATTGCTTTTCTCGGTAAGGGTCCAATAGCGGTGTTAATTGCGTTGTCTCTCGCCGGTGTGCCCGCGTATCTGAATGTTGCTCGTAACGCTGCTGTCACCGCACGTGTGAGCGAGTCGGTCTCGATGGCGAAAGTTTTGGGGCTTTCGCGCACCCGTATCCTGTACCGGTACATCACACCAACCTCGGTTCAACCGGTCATAGGTCTTGCGTCTCTGGGCGTAGGATTCATGATCCTCTCTGCAGCCGGATTGAGTTATTTGGGGCTTGGAGTGCAGCCACCATCTCCGGAGTGGGGTCTCATGCTGGCGGAATCGAGAGAGTATTTTGAGCGCGCTTGGTGGCTAGTACTCTTCCCTGGGCTTGCAATTACCTGCACAGTAGGTGCGCTAACGGTACTCGCTCGAGCACTGAGGGCAGCATTGCGATGATGGATAACGCGCTGCGCATCGAAAGCCTGTTGGTCAGAGACAGTTCAGGGTCAACAATCGTGGGACCGGTTTCGCTCGAGGTGGCGGCGGGTGAGTGCTTAGCCATCGTGGGCGACTCAGGATCTGGTAAGTCGCTCACGCTCCGTGCAATTTTAGGCTTGCTGCCAGAGAGACTGTTCGGCTCTGCCAGCAGACACGAAGTGCTGGGCGCCAACGCTGATGACTTTGATGCGAAAGCGTGGAACAGGTATCGCGGCCAAGCAATAGCCTTTATGCAGCAAGAAAGTGGTTCGGGGTTAGACCCCCTGCGCAAGCTGAAGTATGAAGTGACAGAGGCTTACAGTATTCACCGGAAAAAGCTTGATGCACAGGCCCGCGACGACCTCGCCGTTGCTCTCCTGAGTAAGTCAGGATTGTCAGATGCGAAAGCGCTGCTTGATTACTTCCAACATCAACTTTCCGGTGGAATGCAGCAGCGAGCCACGCTCGCAGCGGCCATTTCAGCGGGTCCTGCAATTTTGCTCGCGGATGAGCCCACCACAGCTCTCGATCCGAGTGTGCAGAGCGCGCTCATCCAAGAGCTTCTCAAACTTAAAGCATCAGGCATGTCCATTCTGTTGGTGAGTCACGACGAGTCAGTAGTCGAACGCCTCGCCGACAGGGTCGTATACATGCGCAATGGAACGCTCAGTGCAGGATCAACTAGTGCGGACAGAAAACAGACCCGAGTTCCTCCGCCTCCGGTTGAGGGGTCCCCTCATCCTGAACTCTTGACTGCAACGAACATGACTGTAAGGTACCGGCGAAATACTTCTTCTTTCACTGCCCTGAGTAACGTCAATCTCAGGCTGCGTCGCTCCGAAGTGGTTGGCGTGTTGGGTGAATCTGGCGCAGGCAAAACCACTTTGGCAAAAGCGCTGCTGAGGTTAGAGCCCGTAGCCGAAGGAAGTATTGCATTCGCCGGACAGAATTGGTCGGCCCTGACAGCACAAGAACTTCGGGTCCATCGCCCAAGAATGCAGTGGATTCCGCAGCACGCAGAGAGCAGCTTTCCGCCACGTGCAACGGTCCGAACGATCCTCAAGGAAGCCTTTCTCGCTGGGAAGCAATCTGGGCAACGTCTCGACGACGAGAAGCTGCTACGACTCTTAGCAGAAGTTGAGCTGGATGCCGGCCTGCTGAACAGGCGTCCGAAAACCCTCTCGGGTGGGCAAAACCAACGGCTGGCACTGGCTCGCGCGCTCGCGCTCGAGCCGGACTTGCTCATCTGTGATGAAGCTGTTTCAGCATTAGACCCGGGTACGAAGTCTGCAATTCTTGATCTGCTCGCTCGGCTCGCCGGCGAACGAGACATGGCGGTCCTCTTCATCACACACGATTTGCCAGCAGCTTTAGCAATTTGCGGCCGACTTGTGGTGATGCGTGGCGGCGAGATTATTGAAGCGGGCGAAACGAACGAGGTGATAACTTCGCCGACGCATCCATTCACCAGAGAATTGATTCAGAACAGTACTCTTTCACGCTAAACTTTTGACAACTGCTTTGATCCGGCAATCACCGGGGAGCTGCTGGAAGAAACAGGTTTTCACGAGCCCGATTAGACCCAGCCGGTAAGCCCGTTATCGCTATAAATTGAGTGGTCAACGTTCAGTTGGCAACGCGGGGTGGTACCGCGGGCATGAGCTCGTCCTCGTAATTGTTACTGTTACGAGGAGCGCAATCATCTACCCGAAATCACCCAAGCATTCAACCGACTCAGGTTCGGTCTCTGGGGTACAGGCATCGCCTTCATTTCCTCTCATTGAGACTGAGATTCTCGAGTACTGGAAGCAAGACAAAACGTTCAACGCATCCATTGAAAATCGAGAAGGCGCCCCCGAATGGGTCTTCAATGACGGACCTCCGTTCGCGAATGGTTTGCCTCACTACGGTCACTTGCTCACCGGGTACGTGAAAGACCTTTTCCCGCGTTACAAAACGATGCAGGGGTACCAGGTTCATCGCCGATTTGGGTGGGACACCCATGGGCTCCCAGCAGAGCTGGAAGCCATGAAGCAGCTTGGCATCACTGAAAAACACGAAATTGAGGAAATGGGTGTTGAGGCCTTCAATGCTGCGGCACGCGAGTCAGTGCTCAAGTACACCAAAGAGTGGGAAGAGTACGTCACCAGACAGGCTCGCTGGGTAGATTTCGAGAACGACTACAAGACTCTCGACATCAGTTTCATGGAGTCCGTGATTTGGGCCTTCAAAGAGCTTTACGACAAGGGTTTGGCGTACGAGGGGTCACGCGTTCTCCCGTATTGCTGGAGAGATGAAACACCGCTCTCCAACCATGAGCTTCGAATGGATGATGACGTCTACAAGATGCGTCAAGACCAGAGCGTCACAGTAAGCTTTCCGCTTACCGGCGAGGCCGCGGCCAAGCTCGGCCTGCAAGGGGCGCACTGTCTCGCGTGGACGACCACACCATGGACCCTGCCAACAAATCTTGCCCTCGCAGTCGGCCCAAATGTCGAGTACTCGCTCGTGACACCAGGCCTTGAGGCGGCGATTCAAGCACCAGCTATCTTGTTAGCGACCGCACGAATTGCCGCACACGCAAAAGAGCTTGGCTATGACACTGCGGATGAAGCGATTGCCTCGGTATCCAAAACCTTTATGGGCAGTGAGCTGGCGGGCATACGCTACGAGCGACTGTTTGACTACTTCGCTGACACCGAAAAGTATGAGACCACTAATGCTTGGCAGATCCTGGTCGACGAGTTTGTGAGCACCGAAGATGGCACGGGAATTGTTCATCTCGCGCCAGCCTTTGGTGAAGTCGACAAAGAGATTTGTGATCGTGCCGGTGTCCCAACCATCGTCTCAATTGATGATGGTGCGAAATTTCTCGCAGCGGTGACTGATTTCGCTGGGTTACAAGTATTTGAAGCGAACAAGCCGATCACCACCACTCTTCGACAACTCGGCCGGCTGTTCAGAGTCGCGTCCTACGAGCACTCCTACCCGCACTGTTGGCGGTGTAGAACCCCACTGATATACAAGGCTGTATCAAGCTGGTTCATTCGCGTCACTGAGATTAAAGATCAGATGCTCAAGCTGAATGAAGAGATTAATTGGGTCCCTGAGAATGTAAAACACGGCCAGTTTGGAAAGTGGTTGGAGGGCGCCAGAGACTGGTCGATTAGCCGAAACCGCTACTGGGGGAGCCCAATCCCTGTTTGGAAGAGTGATAATCCAGACTTCCCCAGGATTGATGTGTATGGGTCGCTCGATGAGTTCGAGCGTGACTTTGGGGTCAGACCAGATGACCTTCACCGTCCGTTCATCGATGCGCTGACGCGACCGAATCCTGATGACCCGAGCGGTAATTCAACAATGCGCCGAATTCCAGATGTGTTAGATGTCTGGTTCGATTCAGGCTCGATGCCCTTTGCGCAAGCGCATTACCCGTTTGAGAATCAGCAGTGGTTCGACGAGCATCAACCAGCCGACTTCATTGTGGAGTACATTGGCCAGACCCGCGGCTGGTTCTACACAATGCACATTCTTGCGACAGCGCTTTTTGGTCGGCCGGCTTTCAAGAACGTCATTAGCCACGGCATTGTTCTTGGCAGTGACGGCAACAAAATGTCGAAATCGCTTCGAAATTATCCGGATGTGAACGAAGTGTTTAATCGCGACGGATCAGACGCCATGCGCTGGTTCCTGATGGCTAGCCCAGTTGTCAGAGGCGGAAATCTTATTGTGACCGAGGAAGGCATTCGAGAGGGCGTCAGACAGCTCCTCTTGCCACTCTGGAGTAGCTGGTACTTCTTTAGCCTGTACGCGAATGCCGACGGCTACGAAGCGCAGAGAAACACCAACTCTCAAGACGTGCTTGATCGATACATTCTGAGCAAGCTTGGCAGGCTCATTGCTGATGTGACGGATGACCTCGATAACCTCGATTCCACTGTCGCCGCGACACGTATTCGCGACTTTGTCGAGGTGCTCACCAATTGGTACGTTCGCAGATCAAGAGATCGTTTCTGGCTTGGCACAAAAGCAGATGTAAGCAATGCCCAGGCTTTTGACACGATGTTCACGGTTCTCGAAACACTGTGTCGAGTAGTGGCGCCGTTAGCGCCTTTGGTCTCTGAAAAAATCTGGCAGGGCCTCACCGGAGAACGAAGTGTGCACCTGACGGATTGGCCCAGCGCCTCAGAGTTCACCATCGAAGATGAGCTGGTTGACACGATGGATACGGTGCGCCAAGTTACGTCGTCTGCCCTTGCTCTGCGAAAGCAACGCGGCCTCAGAGTTCGGCTTCCGCTGAGCTCGCTTACCTTGGTAATCAAGAACTCACGTGCGCTCAAGCCCTATCTTGATGTGCTCCGTGATGAATTGAACGTGCGAGATGTCAACTTTGTTGAGCTGACCGAATCATCGGCCACTGAATATGGCATCACGCATCAGCTGACGGTGAATGCGCGCGCTGCCGGCCCAAGACTGGGCAAGCAGGTGCAAGACGTCATCAGAGCAACGAAAGCTGGTGACTGGTCTGCCGACTCGGGCGTGGTTGTTGCCGGCGGCATTGAACTTGAGCCGGGGGAGTACGAGCTGACTCTGAGTGTTTCTGCTGTCGATGCAGACCATGTTGCCCTCGCACTTCTCGAGGAGGGCGGCTTCGTACTTCTCGACACGGTTCTCACCCCCGAGTTAGAAGCGGAAGGGTTGGCTCGTGACGTTGTCCGTGCCGTTCAAGAGGCCCGAAAGCAGGCTGGGCTTGAGGTGAGTGACCGCATTCAACTCACTCTCGCGCTCGATCCGCACGGCGCTGTGTCATGTAGGGCAAATGCCAACCTCATCTCCCAAGAGACGCTTGCGACAACAATAGAAATAACCGAGGATGCACCAGCAGATGCGTCACACAGCGTGGGCGGCGATCATCCATTGGTCATACGTGTAGAGAAGGCGAACTAGCGCGTGAGTGAATCGTCTGAGAGCGTCTACGAGCAGCTTCAGAAAAGAATTGGCGAGGGGAGGCCACAGCCTCGGCTCGGTGCAATTCAGCGTGTCGCTGACTTACTCGGCGATCCACAAGATGCTGCGCCTGTCGTTCATGTCACCGGAACCAACGGAAAATCAAGCACAGCGCGTATGGTTGAAATACTGCTTCGCTCCCACGGCCTGAGAACAGGGTTGTTCGTGAGCCCGCACCTCACGAGATTTAATGAGCGAATACTCATTGATGGTGAGCCAGTCAGCGATCGAACCCTGCAAGACGCATGGTACGACGTTGAGCCGATTCTCAAGCTGGTAGACGCCGAACTCGAAACTGCCGGCGATCTGAGACTCACTTTTTTTGAGGCTGCTACTGCGCTTGCATTCGCTATTTTTGCCGATGCGCCAGTTGACGTTCTCGTGCTTGAAGTGGGCGTTGGAGGAGCGTGGGACGCAACGAATATTGCTAACGCCACAGTGGCTGTTTTCACGCCAATCGCCCTTGATCACATGGATATGCTGGGGGGTTCGATTGAGGAAATTGCCAAGACGAAGGCTGGCATCATCAAACCGGGCAGCGTGGTAATTTCGGCTGCGCAGAGCGAGCAGGCTGCCGAAGCACTTAATGCCCGTGCAGCAGAGCTGGGTGTTGCGGTGAGCTTCGAGGGTCAACAGTTCGGCCTAGAACAAGCGTTAAACGCGGTTGGCGGGCAACAAATTGATGTTCGCGGGTTGCTCGGCCGATACGAATCGCTTCCACTCGCACTGCACGGCACGCACCAGGCGCTGAACGCGGCTGTCGCAATCGCGGCAGTAGAAGCACTGCTCGCCGAAGATAATCCACTCAACAGTGAGATCATCGTTGACGCGCTCTCTTCGGTGAGCTCCCCGGGTAGGTTCCAACGAATCTCTCAGTCGCCACTGGTGCTTGTTGATGCCGCCCACAACCCGCACGGAGCAAAGTCGCTCGTTGAAACCCTCATCACCGTGTATCCAGACCGAGAGGTGGCCTTCGTGATCGCCGCGCTTGAAGATAAAGACCTACAGGGCATCGCGCGTGAACTGAGCGTGCTCGCAGACCAATTCTTCGTCACCGCGCCTTCGTCGCCTCGAGCACGAACCGTTGAAGAAACAGCGAATCACATTCGGGATGCACTTCCTGACGCCGTGGTGCTTGAGCGGGATGCACTCGAGGATGCCCTCGACAGTCTCAGGGACTGGGCAGGCGCAGGCGAGAATCGCGTGGGAGTTGTCACCGGTTCGATTGCACTCATTGGGCAAGCTATAGCGGTTGCTGATGGTGCAAACTGGGGAGCGAACTTATGAACATTGAAGCGGAGAAACCGATGAAGCCGCGTTCTACTCGACGCAGCCTAGCTGCTGTGGTGTTGGGCTTCGAGTTGGTCGTTGTCTTTCTGGGAGGTTTGACAATTTTTGGCCTCAACGCCGTACAGCCACGAGAACTCGGGTTTGCAATTGCCGGAGCAATCGTTTTGCTCATTCTGCTCGCATTTGCCCTGATGCGAACCAGCGCAGGTTTGGTATTTGGTTGGGCAGCGCAAGTGGCCTTTTTTGCGACCGGAGTTCTGTTGCCAGGATTGTTCATTGCGGGAGGCCTGTTCTTCGCGCTGTGGATCTACTGCTGGGTCGTCGGCGGTCGAATCGACAGGCAACGTGCAGACCAAATCAACCCACCGACAGGAAGTTAGACTGTAAACATGCAGATTCAAGAGACTCTCGTTCTCGTAAAACCCGATGGCGTTGCACGCAACCTGACCGGCGAAATCCTCCGTCGAATCGAGGCGAAAGGGTACTCGCTTATCGATATCAAGATGCTGCAAAGTGATCGAGATACGCTTGCCCGTCACTACGCCGAGCATGAGGGCCGACCCTACTTCGAGCCACTCTTAGAGTTCATGCAGTCGGGGCCAATCGTTGCGCTTCGTGTTGCTGGCAACCGTGTAATTGAGGGATTTCGATCACTGGCAGGAACGACTGACCCAACGACCGCTGCGCCGGGTACTATTCGTGGCGACTTCGGTCGCGACTGGGGGACAGCCGTTCAACAAAACCTCGTTCACGGTTCTGACTCTGAAGAGTCTGCAGCCCGTGAGCTCGAAATTTGGTTCGGCTCGAACTAGGCCGCGCCGAGGAATCGCATCAGCTCTGAGACCCAGTCGAGCTTCAGCTGAGCGATGAATGCCAGCACGAGGTAGTTGAGTGCAATGAGAACCCACACCCACGAGTGAAGCCGGGTGAAAAAGGCGTGCCCCCGCGGAGGTAGGGGAATATCTCCAACAGCATAGGGTCTGATGAGATTCACCCACCAAAGGGGAATCATGACTGTCCAAACCACCATGCACCACGGGCAGAGAGTATGCAGAACAAAGACGCTCTGCGAAAAGAGCCAGAAAACGAGGATGATGCCGAAGAGATTTCCTAGCTGGTAGAGCATCCACCACCAGCCGTCGAACCGAGCCCGCGCGAGCAGAGCGACCCCGACGAAGACTGGCGCTACAAACATCGCAACGCCAAAAATCGTGTTCGTAAAGCCGAAAACCGAGCCTTGCCAACTCGACATGTTCGGGCCACAGGTGACAAGCACGCTGAAATCGCAGTTCGGTACGTAGCCGGGCTTGGCCAAGGTTTTGATGCGCTCAGTGAGTAGCTCAAACGACGCGTACCAGCCGATGATGCCTGCAAGGATCGAAAAAACGGCGAAAGCCCATGGTCGTCGCGAGAGTTGAGCATCATGCATATTCTGAGCATACTGAGCGAACGCTCCGAAACGACTGAACCATCAGACTTCTGCGCTCGGTCGTGCCATAATGGATAAGTCGAGTGACTCGAAGACGGGTCTCAAACTCGAGAAGGATTTAGGGCAGTTGCCCGAGTGGAAAACGTTCCGCGAGATAAGCAGTGTGTGTTTCTGTGGAAGCACACATCACAGATTTAGTGCGATTGGCTACTGCCGAATCGCTAAGGAGTGCACCAGAAATGGTGGAAAAAACCGATTCATTAGATTTTCTCAAAGTGGCTGAAACTGCAGCCCAGAGGTACGAAGCAGCTAAACAGCTGCTCTTCCTGAAGCCAGACGTCCCTCCGATTGAACCGAGGACACGCAGAACGGCCGATCGTCGCGGGTTGCCACCGGGGTTTGAAGACGATGAACTGGCCTTCGCTGAAGGAGGCCGGCGCCGTTCGCGCCGCGCTGACGGCGATGACGAGGCGAAACAACCAGAGATAAGTGAGTCATCGCGAACCCGAGTGCGTGATCGTGATCGCGACCGCGCGCCAGTAATCACCGAACCACAGCGAATCAAGGGCTCGACGCGACTTGAAGCAAAAAAACAACGTCGTCGGGATGGGCGAGAAGCGGGCCGTCGTCGAACCGTGGTTACCGAGTCAGAATTTCTTGCTCGGCGCGAAGCTGTTGATCGAATTATGGTGGTTCGACAGAAGGATGACCGCATCCAAATCGGAGTGCTCGAAGACAACGTCTTGGTGGAGCACTATGTCGCACGTGCCAGTGAAGCATCGCTCATCGGTAACGTCTACCTGGGTCGTGTTCAGAATGTTTTGCCAAGTATGGAAGCGGCGTTCGTCGACATCGGACGCGGACGCAATGCCGTTCTGTATTCGGGTGAGGTTGACTGGTCGGAACTAGAAGGCGGGAACACCGCTCGCAAAATCGAAAATGTACTCAAGCCTGGCGATCAGGTACTCGTTCAGGTGACGAAAGATCCTGTCGGGCATAAGGGTGCCCGATTGACGAGCCAGATTTCTCTCCCGGGTCGCTACCTTGTGTACGTTCCGGATGGTGCGATGAATGGCATCTCACGCAAGCTTCCTGACACTGAACGCGCTCGACTCAAGCGAATTCTGAAAGAAATTTTGCCTGAGAGCGCGGGCGTAATCGTGCGCACCGCAGCTGAAGGGGCAAGTGAAGAGCAGTTGACACTCGATGTGGCTCGACTCACGGCGCAATGGGATGCGATTCAAGTTGCAGTCTCAAAGGGCAATGCTCCAACCATGCTGCACAGTGAGCCAGACATGCTCATCAAGATCATTCGTGACGTGTTCAACGAAGACTTCCAAAAAATCGTTATTTCGGGCGATGAGACCTTTGACACCATCACCGAATATCTGACGCAGGTCGCTCCAGATCTCAAGGGGCGTATTGAAAAGTTCGTTGACAAAAAAGACATTTTTGATGAATTTCGAGTCAACGAGCAGATTGTCAAAGCGCTCGACCGTAAAGTCTGGTTACCTTCGGGAGGGTCACTGGTTATTGACCGTACCGAGGCCATGACGGTAGTAGACGTAAATACTGGCAAGTTTGTTGGAGAGGGCGGAAACCTTGAAGAAACCGTCACTAAAAACAATCTTGAAGCCGCAGAAGAAATCGTTCGTCAGCTGAGATTGCGCGACATCGGCGGGATCATTGTTGTCGACTTCATAGACATGGTGCTCGAATCGAACCGGGATTTGGTACTACGCCGTATGGTGGAGTGCTTGAGCAGGGATAGAACAAAGCATCAGGTTGCAGAAGTAACTTCCCTAGGGCTCGTGCAAATGACTCGAAAGAAGCTCGGTCTTGGCTTACTCGAGTCTTTCAGCGAGCCGTGTGAGAGCTGTGCTGGACGAGGAATCATCGTGCATCATGATCCCGTGTTCAAACACACACAAACCCCGCAGGAAAACCCAAAACGCAAACGGGGTGCTTCGAAGCCGGCCGCGGCGCAGACTCATTCGATCACAGATGAATCTAAAAATATGCTCGCTCAGATTGCCGCATCAACCATCAGTGCACCTTCAACCCCCGATGCTCAGGCCTCTGACTCCAGCGACGAGTCGCCCAAAACAAGCTCGAAATCTCGGCGCGCGAAGAAATCCACTGCTGAAATAGCCGAATCGATAGAGGTCGTCACTGAACTTCTCGGTCAACCACTGCCCCCACCTTCGGTTGAGCGCCAGAAAAAGGTTGTGGATCCCGAGATTATGGAAACGATGCTTGATTCGGTTCTGGAAGCACTTCCAGATGCCCCGTAGCTGCTTTTTTCAGCGGCAGTGCATTTGACCGAGGCTGCATTTTTCGGTATGGTTGGGCGTTGGTGCGCTAATTGCAGCGCGCTCAAAGATTTAGATTAAAAACGTAGGAAAAGAGAGCAACGTGGTTTACGCAGTAGTGCGAGCTGGTGGCCGTCAAGAGAAGGTTTCGGTTGGTGACATCATCACCGTGAACCGTGTGGCTGCAGACGAAAAAGGCAAGCTCGAGCTTCCAGCTGTGCTCGTCGTCGATGGCAAGTCAATCACCAGTGACGCTTCTGCGCTCGCAAAGGTGAAGGTCACGGCTGAAGTTCTCGAAGACCTTCGCGGTCCAAAGATCATCATTCAGAAGTACAAGAACAAAACCGGTTACAAGAAGCGCCAGGGCCATCGTCAAGAGCTCACACGCATCAAGATCACCGATATCAAGTAGTTTCAAGCAAAGCAGGAGCACGAAATGGCACATAAGAAGGGCGCAAGCTCGACTCGTAACGGTCGCGACTCAAACGCACAGCGTCTCGGCGTCAAGCGTTTTGGTGGCCAGGTTGTAAACGCCGGCGAAATTCTTGTGCGCCAGCGAGGAACCCACTTCCACCCGGGTGTAAATGTCGGTCGTGGTGGCGATGACACCCTCTTCGCTTTGGCCGCCGGCTCGGTAGAGTTTGGCACCAAGGGCGGTCGCAAAGTAGTGAATATCGTTGCTGCTTCCTAAGTATTTATCTAGTCGAGGGCGAGCCTAGAGCTCGCCCTTTGCTATTTCTACGCAAGAATTAAACAGACCGAGAGGCGGTGTATTGATGGTCACGTTTGTCGACAGGGTTCAGGTACACCTGCAAGCCGGTGACGGTGGTAATGGTTGCGTATCGGTAAGGCGAGAAAAGTTCAAGCCACTCGCTGGTCCCGACGGCGGTAACGGCGGTAACGGCGGCAGCATCGTCATGATCGCAGACCCTCAGGTCACAACCCTGCTTGAGTTCCATCGTCGCCCACATCGTAATGCCGAGGGCGGGGGCTTTGGCATGGGCGACAATCGCAGCGGAACCGATGGCGAAGACCTGCTGCTTCCCGTGCCAGTCGGCACAATCGTGAAAACCCTTGACGACGAAATTATTGCCGATCTTGATCAGGCCGGGGCACGAGTCACGGTAGCAGAAGGGGGCTTAGGCGGCCTAGGCAACAACGCCCTCGCAAGTCGCAAACGCAAAGCGCCCGGATTTGCTCTCCTTGGCACTTCAGGCTGGGAGGGCTCCGTCTGGCTCGAGCTGAAGACAGTCGCCGACATTGCACTCGTTGGCTATCCATCAGCCGGAAAATCAAGCCTCATTGCAGCCATAAGCGCTGCTAAACCCAAGATCGCAGAGTATCCCTTCACGACGCTTCATCCAAACCTGGGTGTCGTACAAGCCGGAGAAGTACGGTACACAGTCGCCGACGTGCCAGGGCTGATTGAAGGCGCCAGTGAAGGTAAAGGCTTGGGGCTTGACTTCCTCAGACATGTTGAGCGATGTAGTGGATTGCTTCACGTAATCGACTGCGCGACCCTCGAGCCAAATCGTGACCCAATTACGGATCTCGAGAAAATACTCCTCGAGTTGGAGGCGTACCCGGTAAATACCGGCGTTCCTTTGCTAGAGCGCCCTCAGCTCGTTGCTCTAAATAAAATTGATGTTCCTGAGGCTCGTGAGCTCGCAGACTTCGTGAAGAATCAACTCGAAGAACGTGGCTACAGGGTGTTCGAGATATCGACGGTGTCTCACGAAGGCTTGACTGAGCTCACGTTTGCCATGGCCGAAATTGTTTCCGCGCAGAGGGCAGCCTCGCTTGAAGCTGAGCAGCATCGAGAGCGTATCGTGCTTAGGCCGAGGGCTGTAGATGAGCATCCATTCGAGATAAAAACTGAGGGTGGAACCTACGGAACTATTTTTAGAGTCCTCGGGAAAAAACCCGAGCGATGGGTGCAACAGACCGACTTTGCCAATGACGAAGCTGTCGGATTTCTCGCTGATCGTCTTGCGAAGCTCGGCGTCGAGGACGGTCTCGTGAAGGCTGGTGCGATTCCTGGTTCGACGGTGGTAATTGGCCCGGGCAATGGCGTAATTTTCGATTGGGAGCCTACGCTCACCTCAGCGGCTGAGCTGGTGAATGGCCCTCGTGGAACCGACCTCAGACTCGAGGATACCTCGCGGCGCACAAACAAAGAGCGTCGTGACGAATATACCCAGTGGATGGACGCGAAAGCGGAAGCTCGCGCGGAACTTGAACGTGAGCGCGAGGCCGGTCTATGGAAAGATGATGACGATGAATAGACCCGTACTGAAGAGCTGCCGGAGAATCGTCGTGAAAGTTGGCTCATCATCGATTAGCGGGCCGAACTCTTCAAAGATTGCTGGACTCGTAGACACACTCACGGAGTTGTACGCCTCTGGCTGCCAGGTGGTCTTGGTTTCAAGTGGGGCAATTGCCACAGGAATTCCAATTTTGAAGCTCGAAAGCCGACCAGACGATCTCGCCACCCAACAAGCGGCCGCGGCTGTCGGACAAAGCGTGCTCGTGCACCGCTATCAGGAAGAGCTGAACCGCTACAACATCGTAGGAGCGCAGGTCTTGTTGACTGCTGGTGACATGTTGAATGCAACCCACAAGTCGAACGCAAAGCAGGCGATGGAACGATTGCTGGGCCTCGGTGTTCTCCCCATCGTCAATGAGAATGACACTGTCGCTACGCACGAGATTAGGTTCGGCGATAACGATCACCTCGCAGCCTTGGTGGCAAATCTGGTTGAGGCAGACGTTCTCGTTCTTCTGTCTGATACTGATGCGCTCTACACGAAACCGCCAAAACTGCCCGGCGCCGAGAGGATTGACGTCGTCGAATACGGGGATACGCTGGCTACGGTAGAAACCGGTGAAGCGGGCTCAGGATGGGGGACTGGCGGGGCTGTAACGAAGGTCGCCGCGGCTCGGCTTGCTACAGAGTCTGGAACGGGCGTGCTGCTCACTGCAACTGACCAGTTCTCCACACTGCTCGCTGGCGAGAAGATTGGTACCTGGTTCGAGCCCGCGCAATTATCCTAGAAAGATGACTGTGACTGACACAACAGAATTTGCGCGCGACAAGTTCTTCGAGAAGCTTCAGGCAGCTCGTAGCGCATCCCGCACACTTGCTACTGCGACCACTGCTCAGAAGAATTCAGCACTCGAACATATCGCCGCGCAACTTGAGCGAGATACGCAAACGATCATCGCCGCAAATGCTGAAGACCTCGAGCGGGGCCGCGCGAGCGGGATGAGTGAGTACATGCTTGATCGGTTGTTGCTGACTGAAGACCGAATTCGAGCGCTTGCGGCCGCGGTTCGTGACGTCGTCGCGCTGCCCGATCCGGTTGGGACAGTGGTGCGTGGTAGTACCCTTGCGAACGGTCTCGACATTACGCAGGTTCGCGTTCCGTTCGGAGTTATCGGTGCAATTTACGAGGCTCGACCGAATGTAACCGTCGATATCGCCGCGCTGGCTCTGAAGAGTGGAAACTGTGCGGTGTTACGTGGCGGGAGCGCTGCGGCGAGTTCTAATCAAGTTCTCGTTGCGAGTATGCAGCAAGCTCTCCGCGCATCCGGCCTCCCGAGCGAGTGCGCAATCTCTATCGATGAATTTGGTCGCGCCGGGGCCGAGCAGCTCATGAAGGCGCGCGGATTTGTCGATGTGCTTATTCCTCGTGGCGGTGCCGAACTCATTCAGAACGTTGTCACCTCATCCACGGTGCCGGTTATTGAAACCGGAGCGGGTGTCGTGCATGTTTTCGTGGACGCCAGCGCTGATTCGATCATGGCGAGAGATATCGTCATCAATGCCAAAACGCACCGCCCGAGCGTCTGCAACGCTGCAGAAACGCTCCTCGTGCACAAAGATGTGGCTGACGAGGTCTTCACTGCTGTTTTTGATGCGTTGGCCTCGAATACGGTTGAAGTTCGTGCCGATGATGCGCTTAGGGCACGCATCCCCAACTTGGGCAAAGTTGAGCAAAGTGATTGGTCAACCGAATACCACTCTCTCATTCTCTCGGCAAAAATAGTCGACTCTGTTGAAGAGGCGATTGAACACATCGCCGAATACTCAACGCACCATACAGAGACCATAGTCACGAACGATTTTGCCAATGCAGAAAAGTTTTTGAGCGAGGTCGATTCTGCGGTGGTTATGGTGAATGCTTCGACCAGATTCACTGACGGCGGCGAATTTGGTTTCGGAGCGGAAGTCGGCATTAGCACGCAAAAATTGCATGCACGCGGGCCGATGGGGTTGCCAGAACTCACCAGCACGAAATGGATCGTGCGTGGCACGGGACAAGTGCGCACTTAGAACCGAATAGAATAAAGCGTAAGTTTCTCATCAAAGAATCGAGATTGTAGATGTCACTCGCACTGAGCGTCCTCGCTACCGAGGCTGAAGTTGTTAACGAACTCCCACTTCCTCCTATCGTCTTTGGTCTGATTGCACTCACTGTGTTCGTGTCGGTTGCGCTCGTTTTCTGGAGCTTCAGAGATGTTGCAAACCGCCACGCCGATAAGGCTGAGCAGTACGCTCGCGAGCACGAGGGTTCGAACCACTAGTTCATCACCCCTCTTCATGAGGGGAAGAATTCTGGCTCAGCAATGACACAATCACTGCAGCGCATCGGAGTCATGGGTGGAACTTTCGACCCGATTCACAATGGGCATTTGGTTGCTGCAAGTGAGGTTGCAGAGAAGTTCGACCTCGACCTCGTCATTTTCGTGCCGAGTGGTAACCCCTGGCATAAACGTGCAACTGCGAGTGCGGAAGATCGTTACCTGATGTCGGTGATCGCCACAGCTGCAAATCCTATGTTCGCGGTGAGCAGGGTGGACATCGACAGGAATGGCACAACCTACACAATTGACACCCTGACCGACCTGCACAAACAGTACCCACAAGCGAAGCTTTTCTTCATCACGGGAGCGGATGCCCTCGCTGACCTCAGCTCATGGAAAGACACGTCGCATCTGACGGAGTTGGCCCATTTTGTTGGGGTGTCCAGACCCGGTCATCCGCTCGCTATTTCTGAATTTTCCCCCGACGACGTAAGCTTGCTAGAGATTCCTGCACTCGCAATCTCTTCTACTGACTGTAGAAAGCGGGTTAGCGAGGGAATGCCTATCTGGTACCTGGTGCCAGACGGGGTGGTGCAATACATTGCAAAAAACAATCTTTACCGGAGTAGTTCATGACAGAAGAAGGCCGCACGCTGAGCAGGCGTGAACTTCGCGAGCGCGAGGGCTGGGTATCCGCCGATGCCGAAGCCAGTGACGACTCGCATCCTGTCTCTGAGCCTATTATTCTGCTCGATCCGGCGAATGTGCCTGAAACGGCGAGCATCCCAATAATTGGCGAAGATGGACAACCGCTCTCGCGTCGCCAGCTTCGAGAACTGTGGCTTGCAGAAGCTGCTGCGGCTGAGGCTGTATCAGTCGTTGATGAGGAAGTTCGTCCGGAACCGGAGGTCACTGCTGAACCAGAAGGAGCGGGTAAATCTGACGCTTCGTTTGCGGAGGCTGCAGTGCTGGTTCAGATTGACGAAGAGTTCGTCGAAGATGTTGAGCTCGATACTGCACCCGACACAGATGACGATGTCATAGACGAAATTGCAACTGATGAAAAACCGGTAGCAGCTCCTAAATCGACAGGATTCAAGTTCCCCTGGAAGCGAGCGGGCGCTGCGGCTGCGACTACCGCTGCTGCTTCCGTTGCTGCAGACTCCGTCGAGGCTGCAGCAGCATCGCACCAATCGAGTCAGGATGCACCCGAATCCTCCGATCCGGTTAGTGATGCGACCCAACCGGTTGATGCTGCTGATTCAGAGACCGTTGACGCCGCGAACGAAACCGACCTAGAAACCCGAACTGAGCCCGAAACTGAGGTCAAGGCCTACACCTTCCCTGAGGTTTCGCCGCTTCCTGAGTCTCGGTCGATTTTTGATACCCAGTCAACACCCACTATCGGGTTCACGCCGAGCACATCTATTGAGAGCAGCGAAGACTCTGGGGCGTTCGACGATCTCATCACGCGTGCGGTGGCTGACGAGGGCGCAGCGTCTTCGACGAACACTGCTGCCTTGATTTTGCCTGTGATGCCCGACACCACCGACATCTCGGGTTCACTGAATGAGACCGGCGAAATATTCATCACCGGTTCGATTGAGCTTCCTAAATCCCTTGGTGAAACGGGATCCCATGAGGCACTCATTGATAATCTCGATGCTCACGAAGCGGCGGTACTCGGACACGACGTGCATGAAATCAACATGCAGCCCGAGTCGACGAATGAACCTGTTTCTGCTGCGAGAGCAATCAGCGCACTCGACTCCAAGAACGCCATCGTTTCGAGCGCTCCACCGAAGAACAAGAAACTGCCAATGGTGCTTGCGATTTCGGCAGGTAGTGTCATAGTTGTCGTTGCCGGCGTTGTCGTGTGGGCTGTATCCACAGGACTCTTTGGATGACGATAAACGAGGGAGTGCGGAGTGCGCTGCAAACTGCAGTAGCTGCCGGTGAGCAGAAATCCGGTGAAGATTTTGTTGCCTTGGACGTTTCCGAAATCTTCCCGTTGGCTGATGCGTTTCTGTTGATCAGCGGTCGGTCGGAACGAAATGTGCAAGCTATTGCAGACGGTATCGAGGATGCACTCAATCAAGCTGGCACGAAAACGCTGCGTCGCGAGGGTAGGGGAGAAGGTCGCTGGGTCTTGCTCGACTTCGGCGACATAATCGTGCATGTGTTTCATCAAGAAGAACGTGCTTATTACGATTTGGAACGTCTGTGGAAAGACTGTCCTGCAATTGCGTTGGAGCGAGGTTTGGAACCCTCCGCATAGGTGTAGAATCGTCTTGTTGTCGGGTGAGTATTCGCCCGACTTCCTTATGGGTCTGTGGCGCAGCTGGTAGCGCACCTGCATGGCATGCAGGGGGTCAGGGGTTCGAGTCCCCTCAGATCCACAACAACGAGACTAGGCGCCTTGCCAAACTGCTTCGAATGGGGCGTTTGACGCTACGCGCTCGATAATTGCCTTCGTCACGAATTCCTTTGCGTTACGAACAGCGTCCAGCTCACTGTGACCCTTTGCAAGCTGCGCTGCGATAGCAGCAGCTAGTGTGCAACCCGCGCCGCTGACTGCGACCTCGCCAACCTTGGGTGCTCGGAGAATCTCGAGCGTTTTCCCGTCATAGAACACATCGACTGCGTCTGCACCCTCGATGCGCACACCACCCTTGGCAACAACCGTCGCGCCGAATCGGTCAAAAATGAGCTTCGCTGCATTCACAAGATCTTCTTCAGAAGTGATGTCTTCGACTCCAGAAAGCTGAATAGCTTCAAAATGGTTCGGAGTCACGACAGTAGCGAGCGGGAGAATTTCTGCCTTCAGCGCATTGTCGGTATCGAGTGCAGCGCCTGGCTCCTGCCCTTTGCAGATGAGCACTGGATCGAGAACGACATTGGTGAAGCGTCGGTCTCTGAGATTCTTCGCCACTACGGAGATGGTGTCGGGCGTACCGAGCATGCCAATTTTTACCGTGTCCAATCGCTCAGGGCCATAAGCGCCGGTGATGGCGTCAATCTGATCATCAATCACCTGTTTGTCTACTGGAACGAATCGGTGACCCCAGCCATGAGCCGGATCGAATGAAACGATGCATGTCAATGCGATCATTCCGTAGACACCCTGCTCCTGAAAAGTCTTCAAATCGGCCTGGGCGCCTGCGCCACCTGTGGCTTCTGAACCTGCGATAGTGAGTGCGAGTTTTGGCATGATTCAATTCTCACCATCCTGCGCAGAAACACAAATCAATTCGCTGAAGATGGCTTCGCATTACACGCGATAGACTCGTAGACAAATGATGCACCTCCTCGATTTACGCGCGAAAAGTCTCACCAACCGCGAGCTTTCGGCAATTCTGCCCCGACCGAAAACTGATGTGCGCGCAACAATCGAGCAGGTAGAGCAACTGGTGACAGACGTCGCTGAACGGGGTGTAGACGCGCTGTATGAACAAGCTGAGAAGTTTGATCGAGTTACCGGCCACAGCCTCAAAATAACGCTCGAGCAGAGGAATGCAGCTCTTAAAGCCACCAACCCAGAGGTGATCACAGCGATGCGTGAGGCGATTCGTCGCGTTCGACTCGGTTCCGAAGGGCAACTTCCAAAAAACTCGGTTACCGAAATTGCCAGTGGTGGTGTAGTCGAACAACGCTGGGTACCTGTGAACCGCGTTGGACTCTATGTCCCTGGCGGGAAGGCGGTATATCCATCGTCGGTAATCATGAACGTCGTTTCAGCACAGGTCGCAGGCGTGTCAGACATTGCGCTCGCATCACCTGCACAACGGGAATTTGGTGGATTGGTTCATCCCACAATTCTCGCCGCGGCGGCACTTCTCGACATCACTGAAATTTATGCAATTGGTGGAGCAGGCGCTATCGCCGCGTTTGCCTACGGAGTGCCAGATATTGAACTCGAGCAGGTCGATATCGTGACCGGACCAGGTAACATTTTCGTCGCGGCAGCAAAGCGGGTCGTTAACGGGTTGGTGGGTATCGACTCGGAAGCAGGCACAACAGAGATCATGGTGCTGGCCGACGCGGATGCCAACCCTAAATTTTTGGCGAGTGACCTCATCAGCCAGGCTGAACACGATGAAGCGGCAGCTTCTGTTCTCGTCACTGATTCGATGCCGTTGGCAAGCGCGGTGCTTGCTGAGCTTGAAAAACAAGTATCGCTGACACAGCACAGTGAGCGTGTAAAAACCGCCCTGAGTGGTGAGCAGTCTCGCATCATCCTGGTCGACAGTCTCGACTTCGGAATCCGAGTGGTGAATGCCTATGCGCCCGAGCACCTCGAGCTTCATGTGCGCAATGTTGACGCAGCACTTTCCGGTGTGAAAAACGCCGGTGTGATCTTTATTGGGCCATTCACTCCGGTCGCTGTCGGAGACTATATCGGCGGCTCCAATCACGTGTTGCCCACTGGCGGCACCGCGAGGTTTGCCTCGGGGCTCAGCACTCAGACGTTCATGCGTGCACAGCAGGTCGTCGCCTATGATTCCGGTGCACTCCGACAGATTGTCGAACCGCTGAGTGTATTGGCTGAGGCTGAAGAGCTGCCTGCGCACGCAGAATCTGTGCAGATTCGGTTTGAGGATTAATTCGCGTGCACTGCCCATTTTGTCGTCATCCAGACTCGCGCGTGATCGACTCGCGCACGTCGGACGACGGTCTGGCCATTCGGCGGCGGCGTCAGTGTCCAGAGTGCGGACGACGATTCAGCACCACCGAAACGGCAAGTTTGACTGTGATTAAACGCAGCGGTGTTGTTGAACCGTTCAGCCGCGAGAAAGTCATGAGTGGGGTAAGAAAAGCATGTCAAGGCAGGCCAGTTACCGAAACCGACCTGGCGCTTCTAGCACAGCAAGTAGAAGAAACTCTTCGTGCAAGCGGTGCTAGCCAGCTTGACGCCAACGACATCGGGTTATCAGTGCTGCCGCACCTCAGGGATCTGGACGAGGTTGCCTTCATGCGCTTCGCTAGCGTGTACCAGGCTTTTGACTCCCTAGAAGACTTTGAAGCAGCGATTGCTGCACTCCGTGCGGAACACTCCGCGGACCGTCAAGAAGGTGACTGATGCGTCTCTATCCCGCTCTCTTCAGCTTGGTTTTTGCTCGCATGGATGCGGAGCGAGCGCATCACATTGGATTCGACGCCATCAAGCTGAAGACTAAGGTCGGCTTCGGAGGAGCCGCCCGAGCATTCACCAAGCCTGACAAATCGCTCGAGGTCGAAGCGCTGGGGCTCAAGTTTGCAAGCCCTTTCGGACTTGCCGCTGGCTTTGACAAGGGTGCAACTGGAGTGCTGGCCCTGGGCAACATTGGCTTCGGGCACATTGAAATTGGGACGGTCACGGCGCGGTCACAGCCAGGGAACGAGAAACCTCGCCTCTTTCGACTCATCGCGGATCGAGCAGTGGTAAACCGAATGGGGTTCAACAACGATGGTGCGGCAGCGATTCTGCCCAGGATTGAGAAAGCGCGACTTTCCAAGCGCAGGCCGGTCATTGGTGTGAATATCGGCAAGAGCCGAGTCGTCGACGTCGAAGATGCTATCGCTGACTACGTCACGAGTACGGAGCTCTTAGCGCCTGTAGCAGATTACCTCGTGGTTAATGTGAGCTCCCCGAATACTCCGGGGTTGAGAGGACTACAGGAAATCTCAAGACTTGAACCCTTGCTCCTTGCGGTTAAGGCGGCAGCCGGTCAAACGCCGCTGCTGGTGAAAATCGCGCCAGATCTCAGTGATGACGCAATTGGTGAAGTTGCCGACCTCGTGTCACGCATTCAACTGGCTGGTGTGATTGCGACAAACACAACTCTCTCGCGAGAGAATCTGAAGTCTGCCCCGTCATTGATTGAGGCAGCTGGAGAGGGAGGACTTTCGGGGCCCCCGCTCAAGACCCGATCGCTTCAAGTGTTGCAGGAACTTCGGAACCGGCTCGACGGAAACTTTTGCATCATTTCGGTTGGCGGAGTCACCACTGCAGAAGATGTGTTGGAGAGGTTACAAGCCGGAGCAGACTTAGTGCAGGGCTACACTGCGTTCCTGTACGAGGGTCCGCTCTGGGCTAGACGCATCAATCGCGGGCTTGAGCGACTCGGTTACCGAGGATACTGACCGCGCTTCACCTGAGTCTTTGGCATCCGCAGTTTGCGTATCTGGATTGAACGCATAATCGCGTACCACTGGAAGCCCGGCTGGAGCTTCTCAGCGCCAAACTTAGCAATCAGTGCACGCTTCAATTTCGTGCCAAGAATAACCGAATCGACAATCAAAACAGCCAGATATCCCCAAATTGTGAAGAGGCTAATCGACTGGACGACCATGTTGTCGATGAACGTCGTGACCACGATGACAATCATCAGTGGGAGCATCCACTCGCCAAGACTGGTGCGCGCGTCAACGAAGTCACGCACGAACCGGCGTTGTGGACCCTTGTCGCGGGCAGGTAAGAATTTGTCTTCGCCCGCCGCATACCCCTGCCGCGCACGCTCTCTGGCATCAGCAACCGCGGCTTTGTCGGCGCTGGAGACGGGACGACGCGTGTTCGTGACCAATGGCTGCGCCCGATTCGATTGTGACTGCTTGCGCGTGGGGGTGGGTTTGCCCTTCAAGCCTGATGGTTTCTCAGGAGTGATATCGGTTACGTTCGCTTCGTTTGACTCTTTGGTCACGGGGGGCTCTTTCTGGGCGTGAATTGCAGTATCTCGATAACTTTACCTGCTGAGAATGAGTTCTACCGTGAGATTCATTTTTTCCAGCGAATATGCAGTAACGACGTCTACTATTGTCAGAGACAGTAACCGAGGAGCTTGTAATGACAGATGCGATTGACACCGCTGCGGCACACGGCGTGAAGTTGACGGATGGAGCCGCAGAGAAAGTGCGCGCTCTGCTCACTCGTGAAGGTCGCGAAGATTTGCGTCTTCGGGTGGCAGTTCAGCCGGGCGGCTGCTCAGGGCTGATATACCAGCTCTTCTTCGATGAGCGATATCTCGATAATGACACTGTGGTTGATTTCGACGGTGTTGAAGTAATTGTCGACAAAATGAGCGTTCCATACCTTGATGGAGCAACGATTGACTTCGAAGACACGATCGAGAAGCAAGGATTTACAATCGATAATCCCAACGCGCAGGGGAGCTGCGCCTGTGGCGATAGCTTCAGCTAGAAAACTTACAAACTTTAGCGTCAAAATCCGCCTGTTCGTGTCCCTCACGCCTCTTCATTAGCGGTAAGATGTTGCTATAAGCATCAGCATTAGCTGTTGCCATGAACATCGAATCGTCTCGAAAGGTTTGCGGTGCGTTCCAATCGTCGAATGAAATGGCTCGCCGTCCCGCTGGCTGCAACAGTTGGCTTGACATTGGCCGGGTGTACGCCAGAGCAGCAAAGGGGCTTTCTGCCCGGTGAGGCTGGTATCACCAACCTCACCGACGGCATCACCAGCCTCTGGGTTTCTTCTTGGGTTGTGCTGCTCGGTGTGGGGTTGATCACATGGGGCCTCATCCTCTGGTCAACCATCGCCTACCGCCGCCGCAAGGGGCAGACAGGTCTTCCTGTGCAGTTGCGCTACAACATGCCCATCGAGACCTTTTTT
>JALRLI010000029.1 GCA_023254555.1 Microbacteriaceae bacterium | reverse complement strand
ATCAAGGATGTTGATCTTCGGGTTACCAATGGTCTCAGCGAAGAACAGTTTGGTGTTCGGGCGAACCGCGCGTGCCCACTCGTCGGCGTCATCCTGGTTCTCAACGAAGGTGACCTCAACGCCAAGCTTGGCGAGGGTGTACTTGAAGAGGTTGTAGGTGCCACCGTAAATCGAGCTCGATGAAACGATGTGGTCACCCGACTCAGCGATGTTGAGCACTGCGAACGTGGCAGCTGCCTGACCTGAAGCGACCAAGAGTGCGGCGGTGCCACCCTCGAGAGCGGCGATGCGCTGCTCCACGACATCCTGAGTCGGATTCATAATGCGGGTGTAGATGTTACCGAACTCTGCGAGTGCGAACAGGTTCTGTGCATGCTCGGTGCTGTTGAACACATATGAAGTGGTCTGGTAGATCGGCACGGCACGTGCGTTGGTGGTTGGGTCAGGCTGGGCACCAGCGTGCACCTGCTTGGTTTCAAACTTCCAGTCAGCTGGATTGCTCATCTTGGATTCCTATCGGTCGAGATCTTTTCGCATTGAAGCGGTTATTTGAGAGTAGGCGTGCTCAATTTCGATAGCAACGCCCCGCGAAACACGACGTAACATTTGCTGAAATTCGACGTAACATTCGGGGCGGTGTAGCCGTAACTTCCGCGTGATTACGCACAAAAATAGGGTGGATACGCGTGCCGCGCATCCACCCCAAAAACGGTGTGTGTTGACCGAGAAACTACGAAACGGTCTCAGCTTCGAATGCCTCGACTACGCCTGGTAGCCACTCGAGAGCGAGGTCGGTGCCGAGGTCCCATGAGGATGCATCGTGGCGGCCGTATTCGCCAACACGCTTCGCGCCGAGCTCGGTGAAGCGCTTGTCGAGAATCTCGCTGCCGTGGCTGTAGGTCTCTTCGTAGAAGGTGTCGCCGAGGCCGAAGACAGCGTAGCGAACGCCGTCGAGGTTTGGCGCTGCAGCGTTGAGTGCATCCCAGAATGGCAAAGCGGTGTTGGGGAGCTCGCCCTCTCCGTGGGTGCTGCACACGAGAATGTAGAACTTGTCTGCGGTCATGTTGTTCGGGTCGAAATCTGCGAGGTCGAACACCTCGGCGGTGTGATCCTCATTGAGTTTGGCTGCGAGATCTTCGGCGATCAATTCAGAGTTACCTGACTCGGTGCCATAGAGAACGGTGATGTTCATGTTGGTCCTTTTGCTTAGTTGCTGGATGATGTTCAGTTGTTTTTTGCGATCGCGACCATTTGGGCGTGATCTGAAATCTTGGTTCGAATGCGTCCGGCGTTTGCGGTTGCCTGCTCGTGAGCATCCAGTCGCTGCCAGTCTACAAAGCTGACCGCTTTTTCCTGAACGCTCTCGGGAAGCGCAGCGAACCCTGTTTGGCTTGGCAGTGTTGTGATGACGCCACCTTCGACATCGGCAATGATTTCGTCGGTTACCTCTTTCGCGTCAGCGCGATTCTCGGGGATCGTGCCGCGTGGCCCACGCTTGAACCAGCCGGTTCTATACAGGCCCTGGCCGAAGCGGCCGGTTTCTGGCGTTGCGGTGAGCTGTGGAACATCATTGCCAAACATCTGCGAGGCGTCAGCTTGGAGCTCGAAGCCAATGGCTGCAATGACGCTGACTGCTTCGATGTGCAGAGCCTCGCCAGCGGAGGTTGTCGGCGTGAAATCAACACCGGTCACGCTTGTTTCGCCGATGATCTTTTCAGGGGCATACCCAAAGTGAAAGACAACTTCGGTGTCTACGTTGCCTGCTGGCTCGAGTTCGTTAAGCTCACGAACAGCTTCGATTCGCCCTGAGGTGGCTCGATCCGCGCCCTCGGGTACAGTGCAGTCGGCTGCGGTGCTGAAGCGCACCCCTTCAATCTTTCCAAGCTCTTTGACCATCAGAGCGTCGCATTTTGCGTCAGCTACGACCGAGCGGCCAACCACATCGATGCGCTTCGCTCGGGCTGCGTTGTACGACTCGACGAGTGCATCGTTGATGTCGCTGCCTTCGTAGTCATCAGGGCGCTTGATGAGGAATCGCACGATATCCATTGCAACGTTTCCGTTACCGATAACCACGACTCGATCGCCGAATGTGGTCGGACCCTCTTCAACGACGGGGTGCGAGTTCAGGCGACGCGTGATGACTCCCGCGCCAAAGACACCAGGCAGTGACTCACCCTCGATACCGAGTTTGCGATCTTGGGTGAGGCCGGTGGCGAAGGCCACAACAGAGTATGCCTGCTGAAGTTGCTCGAGGGTTACGTCTTCGCCGACACGAATATTGCCTGCGAAGCGCACGTTGTCGCGTTCAAACAGTCGATCGAATTGTCGGGTAACGGCTTTGGTGCTCTGGTGGTCAGCGGCAACGCCGTAGCGAACCAGCCCGAAGGGGGAAGCCAGCTGATCAAAAATGGTGATGTCAGCTTCTGGCCAATGCTTGCGCAGACCCTGTGCGAGGTAGCAACCGCTTGGGCCGCTGCCGATGATTGCCACGCTTGGCGTTGTTGACACTGAAACTCCTTGCTTTGCGTCTTTGCTTAAGGGTATTTCTTATCCAGAAATACGGAGGCGTTCACACTATTGTGCCATAAAACATACACGATGTGAATTATTTATTTTTCGGGAAAAGATACTGTTTGAAAGAAAATTGGCTTCAAATGTTGTTTTTTAATACATTCATATGTAAATTATTCTTTCAAACGTTCTATTTCAAAGGAGCAAAGAATGTCGAACACACTTCCAGTCGAAGAAGCCCCCTATTTCGATATCTCAGATCCAGATTTCGCAATGCACTCAGATGAGGTGCGCGAAGGTCGCGACAAGAGCTGGTACGCACGCACCAACTACGGTTTCGCAATTCTCCGCTACGCCGAGGTCACCGAGCTACTAAAGAGCCCACACCTCTCGCAGGGTAGCGCCCAGTGGCCAGAACACAACGGTGTCACCAGCGGGGCCTTCTATGACTGGTGGACCAAGAACCTTCTCGTGCTCGAGGGTGACGAACACCATCGCATCCGTCGCCTGCTCAACCCAGCTTTCTCTCCAACGATGGCTCGCAACCTTGAGCCCGCATTCGACGAACTTGCTCGTGAACTCGTCGCAAACTTTGCCGACAAGGGCGAGGTTGAATTTGTGAGTGAATTTTCAGAGCCCTACGCAACCCGCGCGCTCTGCATCATGCTCGACCTACCTCACTCAGACTGGGAGTTCATCGCGCACCATGCCAACATCATTGGCTACGGTCTGAGCATCCAGGTCAATGAAAAAATTGATGAGGTCAACGCGTCGGTTAACGCCCTCTATGAATATGTAGAGAAGCTCATCGCCGAGCGCACCGCGAATCCAGGCGAAGACATCATTTCGCGCCTGATTGTGCACACCGCTTCGGGTGACAAGCTGAGCACCGACGAATTGCGCAACGCACTCGTCACGATGCTGTTCGGCGGAATGGACACCACTCGCAACCAGCTCGGTCTGATGATGCGCGTCTTCATCGATCATCCAGACCAGTGGGAGCTTCTCGCGGCAGATCCAGAACTTGGTCGCCCAGCGATGGAAGAGGCGATGCGTGTCGCGCCGACCACTACCTGGGTTACTCGTGAGGCAATCGATGACTTCGAGTACAACGGGCTGCAGATCAAGGGGGGCACCACCGTACACCTGTTGACCTACGCAGCAGGAACTGATCCATTGGTATTCCCGAACGGCGAAGACATCGATATCAACGCTGAGCGTGAGCCACACCACACCTTCGGTGGTGGCGTTCACCACTGCCTCGGGCACTACATTGCTCGTGCTGACATGTCAGTCGCATTGCCAATCCTGGCGAAGACGATGAAGAACATGCGTGCCGGCGAAGGTGCAATTTGGCTGCCAGACTCGGGTAACACCGGTCCGCTCAAGATGCCAATCCTGTTCGACAAGCGCTAAGCATCCAACTTAACAAACCAAACCAAAACGAAAAGAGAAATACATGTCATTCGGTGAAAGCATGAAAGCGATTCTTGAAGATCGCGAAGCATTCGGGCGCCACCAAGCAAAGAACCTTGAGGCAGCAACGGTCGCTGAACTCAAGAAGAAAATTGCTGACTCTGGCGTCAAATTCATTTACTACATGATTCCGACGCTGGGTGGTCGCACGGTTGCGAAGGTTGTGCCTGCAAAGCACTTCGAACGCAACCTGAAGAAGGGCATCGCCTTTCACCGCACCGCTCTGAGTGATCTGCAGACCAGCCGCGAAGGCGAACTCATTGGTGGCGGCGTTGCTGCTCGTGAGTTCTGGGCACTCCCAGAGCCAGACACCTTCACCGTACTGCCATGGGACCCAGAGGTTGCACGCGTGTTCTGCACCGCCTACGAGCCTCCTCACCTCAATGAGGTTGGCGGTCGACTGATGCCACTCGACTCACGCGCACTGTTCAAGGCAGCGCACGCTGGCTTCACCGAGCGCACCGGGCTGCACATGCGCTCAGGCCTCGAGCCAGAAATGACTTGGGCAGGTCCAGGCACCGAGGTCAACGCTAAAGAAGACCAGAGCCCTGCATACCAGGTTGACAACCTCGAGCGTATGCGTCCTGTCTACAAGAAGGTCATCAGCTACGCACAGGCAATGGGCCTCGACATGATCGAGGGTGATTACGAAGATGCTGGTCAGCTCGAGCTGAACTGGAACTACGATCGTTCAGACCTCACCGCTGAGCGTATGGTTTCATACCGCCAGATCACCAAGCAGGTTGCACGCGAGCTGGGTATGCAGGCATCGTTCATGCCAAAGCCAGCCAACGGCGTTATGGGCAATGGTTGCCACCACAACCTCAGCCTCTGGCGTGGCGATGAGAATGTGATTGAGGATGGCCGCGTTGAGCTTCACGTCACCGAGACTGCGAAACAGGCAATGGCCGGTATGCTCGTGCACGCTCCAGGGTCAATGCTGGTGATGGGCTCGACCGTGAACTCCTACAAGCGTTTCTGGGATATCGGACAGTTTGCGCCAAGCAAGGCCAACTGGGGTCTCGACACCCGCGGCGTCGCAATTCGCGTTTCGGCGAACGGTCGTATGGAGTACCGTCTGCCAGATGGCATGACCAACGTCTTCCTCTCGCATTTGTACCTCCTCGCCTCAATCGAGGATGGCCTGAACCGCAAGCTCGACGCTGGCGATCCAGAGACTCAGACCGGCGATATCGCTGGTATCGAGCTGCCTCGCACACTCGGTGAGGCAATCGAAGCGTTCAAGGCTGACGAGTACCTCATGAACGTGATGCCAAAGGCGCTCACAGACATCTTCATTCAGCTGAAAGAAGACGAGTGGGCACGTTACTGTGGCAACATCTCGCAGTGGGAGTTCGACCAGTACTGGGAGGCAATCCCCTAATGAGCGACAAGAAAGTTATTCGTCTCGCTTGCATTGATTCAGAGGCACCCCCTCTGTTCAATGCGAGCCCAGACGGCGTCATTCGCACCGGATACGAACCCTCGGCTGCGAAGCTCGTCTTCGACCAGCTCGGTTACGAGATTCAGTGGGTGATGGTTGCATGGGAAGACATGATTCCATCGGTACTTCGCGGCGACGCTGATGCCGTTTGGTGTGGTCAGGGCATCACGCCAGAGCGTTCGGCTCAGGTTGACTTCACGCATCCCTATGCAATCTTCAATGAGACACTCTTGGTTCGCGCTGGTGACCCAGCTCGCAAACCAGAAGATCTCGAGGGATACAAGATTGGTGCAATCGCAAACAGCACGAACATGAAGCTGGCTGAAACCTTCCCAGGCGTCGAGCTCGTAAGCTTCGGTGCAAGTGATGATGTCTTCGGTGACATGATTGAAGCGACTCGCAACGGTACCGTTGACGGCTTCGTCGATGACGATGTGGTGACTGTTCCGCTTGGCGATGAGCCAGATTTCGATGTTGCCTTCACCACACAAACTCGCAACCGTTGGGGCGTTGGCGTGAAGCCAGGCAACGACGAATTGCGTGAAGCTATCAACGGAGCACTTGACGCTGCAATTGCTGATGGTCGCCTCGAAGCTGTCTGGAAAGAATGGATGCCTCTGCTTCCATTCCCCATGAATGATTAGGAAATTCTAACGAGATGAGCACGCCTCGAATTGGTGTCACCGGCATGTGGTCGAACAAAGTGCATGGCATGCGCTTTGACGGCAGCGCGGTGGCGGTGCAAGTTTTACGATCGGTTGTTCGTGCCGGGGGAGAGCCCCTAACGCTGTTCGCCGAGTCGAACTTGACTGCCGCTGAGCGGGTGCGCCAGTTCGATGGCATCCTCATCCCGGGTGGTGCAGATCTGCTGCCTTCCACCTATGGCGAAGAACCTCACGAACTGACCTCGCCGGCGGATTACGCCGGTCAGGATGACTTCGAAGCATCAATTTTGCGAGCTGCAATCGAGGCTGAGATTCCGCTTCTGGCTATTTGCCGTGGCTTTCAGCTGTTCAATGCCATCAGCGGTGGGTCGCTGAACCAGCACATCGGTGACGAGACAAACCCGCATCGAAACTCACTACATCCGGTTGAGGTTGAGCCAAGTTCACGCCTGCGTCGCATTCTCGGCGCCGACGAAATCACGGTGTCCTCTTACCATCACCAGGCTGTTGAGCGCGTCGGTACCGACTTATCGGTGGTCGCCACCGCACCAGACGGCGTTGTTGAGGCGCTTGAGCACAAATCTGCCCCACTCGTTGCCATTCAATGGCATCCTGAAGATGACGCAGAAACCAACCCTCAGCAGCAAGCCCTCTTCGACTGGCTGATTGCCGAGTCTCGAAAAAACGCAGCCCAGGCCTAGCCGAATCTGGTGAACACACCCGGCGAATAGGCTGGGTGTATGAATCTTGCCGAACTCGCTGCAACTCATCAGATCGCAGCCGATTGGGCGGAGGCGCTTGCGCCAGTTCAGCCACAGCTCGATTCGCTTACCGACTTTCTTGCCGCTGAGCTCGCGGCCGGGTTTGAGGTGCTGCCCGCAGCGCAGCACATTCTGCGAGCGTTTCGCCAGCCACTCGCCGATGTGCGGGTGCTCATTGTTGGTCAAGATCCATACCCGACCCCAGGGCATCCCATCGGACTCTCATTTGCCACGGATGCGCACGTGCGACCCCTCCCTCGTAGCCTCAGCAATATCTATCGCGAGCTCGTCGATGACCTCGGTGTGATGGCTCCGACGCACGGCGACCTCAGCGCATGGAGCGAGCAGGGCGTGCTGCTGCTCAATCGAGTGTTGACGGTTCGTGCTGGCGAGGCTGGGTCCCATCGCGGACGTGGCTGGGAGGCCGTCACCGACTGCGCTATTGACGCGCTGGTTCGTCGGGGAAGCCCGCTCGTCTCAATCTTGTGGGGCAAGGATGCTCAGAAACTTGCACCCAGGCTCGCTCCGTTTGCAGTGCTCGAGTCTGCGCATCCCTCGCCGCTGTCGGCGCGCAACGGCTTTTTCGGATCGCGACCATTCAGTAAGGCGAATGCCCTGCTCATTGAGCAGGGAGCTCAGCCGATTGATTGGCGGATTGCGCCCGCAGTTGAAGCCATACTGTGAGCATCACGTCTGGGTCGTGCAGGTTGAGACCATGCTGTTCGATAACGCGCTGCATCCGGTAGCGAACAGTGTTCTCGTGCACGCCGAGAATTTCGGCAGTTCGAGCGACATTGCCGAACTCGCTGCACCACACTTCTATGGTGTGGGCAAGGTCTTTTGCGGATTGGTTCGCGCCTGATGCCAGGCGAGAGAGCAGCAGATTGCTGAGCAGGGGTCGCCCACGCAGCAAATCGCCCACGCTATTAATGAGGAGTTGAGGCTGCACATCGTCGAGCTGCAAGATGCGGGGTTCGCTCACTTCGGGTGCGCAGCGCAAAATCTCGTCGAGTTCTTGCCGGCTTCTGGCTATTTCGCCAGAATGCACGACAGACTGCGTCAGTGCGGCACGAGACCCTTCGCCAACGGCGCGGTCGAGCAGAGGCAGCACTCGCTCTGCAAGCGTTTTCACTTCGGAGCTGTCGCTCGTGCCGAGCAGTGTGTAGACAGTGCCACCGAGAGAAACGGATATCGCGTCATCGCGGTATGACGAATAGTGTTTTGCGACAGTGCTTCGTAATTGTGCGAGCGCGATTGCAGAGTCCGTGCTTTGCGGGTTGCTAAATGCGCTGAGGGTAACTCCGCGATCGGCGCTCATTCCGAGCTCTGCCAATTCGGTGCCGACGACATCGGTGCCGTTGAGCAGGCGGCGCAGCATCGCTTCGCGCGGTTTCTGGTTGGCCTCTTGGATGCGCAGGTTATCGAGCATGTGGCTTGCTGCGGTTTCGGCAGTGCTGGTGACGAACTGAATCTCCTCTGCACTGATGGGGAGGCTCGGGTCAGGGCGTCCATCGATTGCCCAGAGCGTTCCGAGCGGGACAGACCCGGCGCGGATGGCAATCGCAATACGCGCCACTTCGTCGCCTATTGGTGCAAACTGCGTCACCGTTTCTGCGCGAAGCACCTGTCGATATTGTTCATCATTGAACGGTGAATATGGCGCACGACGAGTCAAGATACCCTCTGTGCGGAGCTTGTCGATGAGTTGGTCTGGCACGGACGAGTAGGCCAAAATGCTTCGACTCAGGTCTTCAATCACGACGGATCCACCGAAGCGTTCTGCAACGGTATTGACCAACGAGAACAGGGGTTCAAAGCTGGGGTGTCGACTCGATGACGCGACCAAGTTATGTTCGCCGAGCAGCCCATCAATCGTTGCCTCGAGGTACCGCCACGAAACGTGGTCTGCGACTTCAATGAGTGCAACTCCGGCGTCATCTGCAACTGCTCGCAACTCTTCGCGTCGTTCGGCATTGGTTTTCATCGCAAGCGCTGCGTAGTTATAACTGGCCGCGCGTTCGGCGATTGTGCGCAACACTGGTGTGGGCAGAGCCGCGCCGGATACCACGAACAGAACGGTTCCGCTGAGTTCTGGGAGCGCGTCCGTTGCGTCGACGAGTTCGGTGCCTGTCACAATCGCATCGGCAGGAGACGGCGCGGTCAAGATTCGGATGGATCGCGAGCCCACAACATCGACCAGGGTTGCAAGCGAGAGCGAACCCTGTTCTATATCTGTAGATAAATGCACATTGCTCATTCTAATTTGTAAGAAAACCACAAAACAAGCAGTCAAAAAGCAACTTACACTGATGAAGACCCAGCCACAACGATGTGAACAGGACCTGAAGTGACTCTTTCCACCGCAGCCGTAAATCGTGATCTACGATTGAGCGAACTCTTCGAGATACTGCCCGAAGAATCCGGTGTGACCGACGAAGGTGTGCTCACAATCGGAGGCGTGCGGGTCACGGATCTTGCACAGCAATACGGTACGCCGCTGCACATCATGGATGAGGTGGGCTTGCGTCGACAGATGCGTCGATTCGTTGATGGGCTTCAGTCGCGATGGCCAAACTCTGAGGTGCTCTTCGCATCGAAATCACTGCCCATCGTCGCCGCGTATGCAATTGCAGCCGCTGAGGGAATGTCAATCGACGTAGCTGGCGGTGGCGAACTCCAGCTCGCGCTCGCGGCCGGAGTTGACCCCCAACGCATTCACCTGCACGGCAATGCGAAGTCGGATGCTGAACTCACGATGGCACTCGACGCAGGCATCGGCGCCATCATTGTTGACAATTTTGACGAAATCGCGCGACTCGAAGAACTCGTCACGCAACCACTTCATGTCCTTGTTCGCGTCATTCCTGGAGTGGATGCCCGCACGCATGCCTCGCAGGCGACGGGTGGTAACAACTCCAAGTTCGGTCTCCCAATCGATCAGGCGACCGAGGCGATTGCGCGTTTGAACGCGCACCCACTCATCACCTGTGATGGAATTCACCTGCACATCGGCTCACAGATTCTCGAGGCAGAGCCGTTTGGCGAGGCAGTAGCGAAGGTGGCGCCGATCGGGGAGTTCCCCGTCTACGACGTCGGAGGTGGCCTCGGAGTTCGCTACACCTACGCTGAGCAGCCAGCAACTGTTGATGAGTACCTCGATGCGATTGTGCGCTCGGCAAAGGCTCACCTGCCAGCCGATGCAAAAATTCTGATTGAACCAGGCCGCTCCACCGTGGCGCGCGCCGGCGTAACGCTCTACACGGTGAACACGGTGAAGCACACCGGCAAAACGTTCGTCGCAGTTGATGGCGGGCTTGCCGATCAACTCGACATTGCACTCACCAGTCAGCGCTATGAGGCCATAGTGGCGAACAAACTCAATGAGCCATGGAGCGAAACCGCGCAGCTGGTCGGTCGGCAGTGCGAATCGGGTGACCTGTTGGTTGAGGATGCCCCACTTGCCGAAACCGAACGTGGCGACCTCATCGTTATGCCAGTGACGGGCGCTTATGCCTACACGATGTCGAACAATTACAACGGGGCTTTGAAGCCAGCCGTTGTCTTTGTCTCAAATGGAACGTCACGACTGGCGGTTCGCCGCGAAACGTATGCTGACCTGCTCGAAACGCAACAGGTCGCTATCGACCAAGACTGGACAGCAGTGCCCAACTAACTTGGAGCTCAACTCGGGCACCGAATTGTTACAACTGAATATCGCTACGAAGACCATTTCAAAGGAGAAACATGTCGAAGAAATCAGTACTCGGGGTTGCGCTTGTCGCAGCGCTCGGAGTTACGGCCCTTGCGGGTTGTAGCGCACCCGCGGGTGAAGAGGAGAGTCAGGGCGAAGTTGTCACGTTCGAGACCACAGTTGACGAAGCTGCTGCTGCCCTCGTGCCCGCAGCTATTCGTGACAAGGGTGAGCTCAACTGCGCCATCGATATCCCATACGGTTCACTGGCTTACTACGTTGGCGATCAGATGATGGGCATGGATCCGTCGATGTGCCGCCTCGTCGCTCAGAAACTTGATCTGGAGCCAGCGCTCGAGAAGCAAGCGTTTGACACGGTGATTCCTTCACTGCAGGCGGGCAAGCACGATGTGATCATGAGTGGAATGAACGACACACTCGAACGCCAACAGACACTGAACTTCGTTGAGTATCTCTACGGTGGCTTCGCGATCGTGGTTGCTGAGGGCAACCCCGAAAACATCACCGGTATCGAGGGCCTCTGCGGCTACACCGTAGCGATTCAGAAGGCGACCTCACAGGGCGACCTGCTCAAAGAGGTCTCCGATGAGTGTGTTTCGTCAGGCAAGAAAGAGATCACCGTCACCGAGCTTCCTGGTGACCTGGATGCTCAGACCGCTCTGAAAGCCGGTAAGAGCCAGGCATACGTCGGCGACGCTGTGGTTGCGGTGTATGCGGCAGAGACCACGAACGAGGGCAAAGCATTCGACGTTGTTGAAGACCCTGAGAATCCGAACGGATTCAATGCGCTCTACAGCGGCATCGGCATCCTGAACACTGATCAGGCTCTGACCGACGCTGTGCTCGCCGCGATGACTTCACTTATTGCTGACGGCACCTACATGGAGATGATGAGCTACTACGGTCTCGAATCCTACGCGGTTGATTCAGCAATGCTGAACGCGGCTACCGAGTAGCACCTCAGCCAGGAGGGAAAGAGACTCATGTCAATGATGACAACCGCAGCTCATCGCGAACGAAGCACTGCTGACGATATCGTGGCGATCCCGTTACGTCGACCGTGGCGTTGGGTGAGTGCAGTGATTGTGCTGTTCTTTGCTGTGGCGTTGGTTCAATCGCTCGCGGTGAATGAAAACATTCACTACGACGTGGTTGGGCAGTATCTCTTTGACTACCGCATCTTGAATGGTGTGTGGCTGACGATTGCGTTGACCATCGCCTCAATGCTGGTCTCTACCCTCCTGGCTATCATCATCGCGTCCATGCGACTCTCGTCGAACCCTGTTCTTCAGAGCGTCGCGTGGGTGTATGTCTGGATATTCCGTGGAACCCCACTCCTCGTTCAGGTGGTGATTTGGGGGTACCTCGGGTTGCTCTACTCGAAAATCATCATCGGGGTTCCGTTCACGAATATCGTTTTTGCCGCATTCGATACGAACACCCTGATTCCGGCACTGATGGCCGGTTTCCTCGCGTTGACACTCAATCAGGGTGCATACTCCGCAGAAATTGTTCGTGCGGGCATGCTCTCAGTTGATGAGGGACAGCGCGAAGCGGCCTACTCGCTTGGCATGTCACCGCTGAGAACCTTCCGTCGAATCTTGTTGCCACAGGCGATGCGGGTCATCATCCCACCGATGGGTAACGAGACAATCTCAATGCTCAAGAACACCTCGCTGCTCTCGGTGATTGCGGTGCTCGAGCTGTACACCCAGGCGACGCTGATCTCGTCACAAAACCTCTATCAGGTCGAACTGTTGATCGTGATCAGTGTCTGGTACCTCACGATGACGAGCATCCTCTCAATTCCTCAGTACTACCTTGAACGTCGTTTCGGGCGCGGATCAACACGAAACCTGCCACCGACACCGTTCCAAAAGGTTCGCCGGTTCTTTGAGCGATTCAAAAAACCTGTGCGAACACCCAGTCTTGAAACCACGGAGGTGCGACTGCCATGAGTGAACACAGAGAACCACTCGTCTCAATCCGCAGCGTTCGAAAAGTATTCGGCAATCACGAGGTGCTGAGCAGTGTGTCACTCGACGTGATGCCGGGTGAGGTAACCATTCTCCTTGGGCCATCTGGCTCGGGAAAGTCCACACTCCTGAGGTGCGTGAACCATCTCGAAACAATAGATGGTGGGCGAATTAGCGTGGATGGTGAGCTCATCGGTTATCGAGAAAAGGGCTCCAAGATCTACGAGATGCACCCGAGGCAGATTGCTGCTCAGCGCAAGAACATTGGGATGGTGTTTCAACGTTTCAACCTCTTTCCGCATATGACGGAATCGACTCTGCGGCCGAAGCCGCCGGCATGCCGGCCCAACTCGTGAAGAGAACCGCGAGCAGGCCGACCAGCACGCCCAGGATGCGGCGCATGGCTCAGAAGTCCACCTTGGGCGCGGCCAGACCGAAATGCCGCGCGGGTCTGTCTGAGCGCGCTCAGGTGACGACCCGCAAGGTCAGGTTGATCCGACCGCCCTTGGGCAGAAGCGTCGAGGTGCCCGGCGCGATCCGGTCGATGCCGTGGTAAAGCAGCCGCGCCTCGCCCCCCATCACCATCACATCGCCCGAACGCAGCCAGAGGCTTTGCGTCTTGCCGCCGCGCGTCTCGTT
>JALRLI010000028.1 GCA_023254555.1 Microbacteriaceae bacterium | reverse complement strand
GCTTCCCGCTGGCACCCCAACAACTGCCGGAGCAGCTTTCGTCTGGGCGGGGTTCAGCTCTTTCAGCACGCGACCACCGGTGAGCGCAATCAGTTTTGCTACTCCCAGCAGCCCAACCCCAGCACCTGATCCAGCTCTGGCTGCGACCGGCGCAGCTGCGGGGCTCGGCGCCCAGCTCGGATGGGCTGCGCTGGGGCTCGGTGTGGTCGGGGCCGCGGCGATCGTGTTTGCCGTTCGCCGCAAAAAACGCGACTCAGAGTAGTTGTTTTAGTCGACCAGAGCGGGCGACTCTCGAGAGTTTTAGCGCTGCTGTTTGAGTGCGAGCAGCTCAGGCGCGTGCTCGAGGGCACTCGCTGAGTCTGACATTCCAGAGAGTAGCCGAGCCATTTCAGCGACCCGTTCGTCGCCTTCGAGTGTTCGGCAGCTACTCTCGGTGAATCCACCAGACGAGTCTTTGACCACCTGAACATGGTTGTTCGCGAATGCGGCCACCTGCGCGAGGTGCGTAACCACGATGACCTGCGCGGTCTCGGCAAGCTTTGCGAGTCGGCGGCCAATTTCAATGGCGGATGCACCACCGACACCAGAATCAACCTCATCAAACACAAAGGTCGGCACCGGATCTGCGCCAGCAATGACAACCTCGAGGGCGAGCATCACGCGCGAGAGTTCGCCCCCCGAAGCGCCTTTGGCAAGAGGGCGTGGTTCTGAGCCAGCGTGGGGCTTCAGCAGGAAGGCGACCTCGTCAACGCCATGCGCAGTGAGCTCGGGCAGTGAGTTCACCTGCGCGACGAAAGAGGCGTCAGGTAATGCGAGTGCCGCTAGCTCGTGAGTGACTGCCACCGAGAGATTCGTGGCAGCCTGCGTGCGCGACTCGGTCAGCAGCTTCGCAAGGTCTTCTACTCGGGCCGACACCTCAGCGAGCTCGGCCGTGATGGTGTCTATTCGGCTGGTGTCGCCCTGAAGCTCAGCAAGTCGGCCGGCTCCGTTCTGCGCGAAGGAGATCACGTCACTGAGCTCTGGCCCGAATTTGCGCATCAGAGCGGTGAGCTGAGCTTTGCGCTCGTGTGCCCGTTCGAATTCTTGCGGACCTTCAGAGTCAAGCCCTGCTGAATAGCGCGAAAGCTCGGCAGCAGCATCGTCAGCGGCGAAACTTGCGTTATCGAGTATCTCTAAGACGGATGCCAGGGCTGGGTCGTAGTCAACCACGCGCTGCAAGTGCGCTCTGGCCTCGTTCAGCAGCCCTCGCACATCACGGGCATGGGGGTCGCCTGATTCGGTAGAGAGTGCTTCGTGTGCCAGATCAGCCGCTTGTCGCAGGGCCTCTGCGTGTGAGAGCTTCTCGAGTTTCTCTGTCAGGGCAATGTCTTCACCCGGTTCGGGTGCCACCCGCTCGATTTCTTCGAGGTCGAGCGCGAGCTGAGCCGCTTCTTTGGCTCGCTCTTGGTTCGCGCTGCTCAGGTATGCGAGCTCGTCAGAGAGCTGCCGCCAGGTACTGAAATGCTCACGGTATTCAGCGAACAACGTTGCAAAGTTTGGGCCGGCAAAGCGATCGAGCGCCTCGCGCTGGGCGGTGGTCGACCGAAGTCGAAGCTGATCTGACTGACCGTGTACCACGAAGAGGTGCTCGGAGAGTGAAGCGAGCGCACTTACCGGAGTCGCGGCTCCGCCGACTGTTGCTCTACTTCGGCCTTCATTCGAAACCGAGCGTGACAGCAGCAGCTCGTCTGATTCAATGTCACCGCCGAGGTCGTCGACGAGCGCACCGACTTCAGCACGCTTTCCGATCGAGAGGGTAGACAAATCGACTGCCCCCGCAACACGAGTGCGTTCAGCCCCGGTGCGCACCGCGCCAGCATCAGCGCGATCTCCCATCAATAGACCGAGGGCAGTCACCACCATCGTTTTACCGGCACCCGTCTCACCAGTTATCGCTGTGAAACCAGGGCCAAGTGGCAGTCGCGCCTCAGCAATCACACCGAGGTCTTTGATGACAAGCTCGTCAATCACGTCTGCCGCTACTTCTTGTCGGAAGGTTTGACCTGGTGACCGCGCCAGCCCTGAACAGGCAGGTGAAACTTGTTCACCAGGCGATCGGTAAACGGCGCAGTCTCAAGACGTGCGAGCCTCACCGGGATGTCACTCTTGGTCACCTCAACACTGCCACCCATTGGCACATCGAAATGCCTTCGACCGTCACACCACAGCACTCCCACTCCAATGTTGTTGTGTGTCAGCTCAACCTCGAGAGTAGAACTTGGGTCAACAACGAGCGGACGATTAAACAAGGCGTGTGCGCTGAGTGGAACCATCAGAAGCGCTTCGACACCAGGCCAAACGATTGGCCCACCAGCAGAGAACGAGTACGCGGTCGAACCGGTAGGCGTCGCCATCACTACTCCATCTGCGCCAAACGTTGAAAGCGGTTTTCCATCGACACCGAGCACCAGCTCGAGCATCCGCTCGCGTTCAGCTTTTTCGATAGTGGCTTCGTTCAAGGCAAAGGTTTCGTAAATGACCTTCTCGTCTTTGAAGACTTTTACCGAGAGCGTCAGCCTCTCTTCAACGCTGTAGTCGCGGGCGAGCACCCGGTCTACGGTGTTTTGAAGATCGTAGGCTTCACTCTCAGCCAAGAACCCAACGTGACCAAGATTCACGCCCACAATTGCGCAGTCGCTGCCGCGAAGTAACTCTGCAGCCTTCAAAATGGTGCCGTCGCCACCCAGAACGACTGCGACCTCGATATCAGAAACCGGGATGTCAACGCCCAGCGTCAAAATGCGCACCCCAGCGAGATGCGGAGCGAACTCTTCTTGATTTTCGGCCGACATCACGAGAGTGATATTTGACTTGGCCAACTGGGCGCAGACAGCGTCAGTCGCCGCTATAGCCTCAGGCCGTGCGGTGTGTGAGATGACGAGAATATTTCGGGTCACAGCTTCTATTCTGGCGGAAAGCGCATGGCGCGGTCGGCGTTCAGCTATTTTTTGCCGAAATCGTGGCAGCTGAGTCCGCTGTGAGGGACTCATCCCGCGGGTTCTAACCAGCGACCGCCGCCGTAACCGCTGCTGAAACCTCGCCGGGTTGGGTTGACTCGCCGCGCCGCAACCACACGATGGCTTCGCGGTTTCCGCTGCCACCTGCAATCGGCGAGGCATACACCCCGCAGACTCCAAGCCCGAGATCATGTGCAACCCAGAGCACATCTGTGACGGCATCCACTCGCAATGCCGGATCGGTGACGATCCCCTCGCGAATACCTTTGCGGCCAACTTCAAACTGAGGCTTCACGAGTAGCAGAAAATCTGCGTCAGGCGCGGCACATTCGATTGCTGCCGCGAGCACGAGCTTGAGTGAGATGAACGAAAGATCAGCGACGACGAGGTCGGGGATGCGCGCGTCACCCGTCACGCGAGCCAAAGTCTCGGGAGTCAGATCGCGTGCGTTGACGCCCTCGGCAAGTTTTAGGCGCGGCTCATTGCGCAACTCGGCAGCTAACTGCCCGTGCCCAACCTCAATGCCAAGCACTGCCTCAGCGCCACGCTCAAGCAGCACCTGCGCAAAACCTCCGGTCGAGGTGCCGAGGTCGAGTGCGACTCGGTCAGCCGGATTGACACCGCTCGCCTCGAGTCCGGCAACGAGCTTGACTGCCGCACGACTCACCCACCCGCCGTTGTCGGCGACGGTAATAACCGAATCTTCGCGCACTTTCGTGGCAGCTTTGCGCGCAGGAGCGCCATCGACACTCACAAGCCCAGTTGAAATCAGTTCGGCTGCGTGCGAACGCGACCGCGCTAATCCACGTTCGGCGAGCGCAACATCGAGTCTTATAGACACCAGCTCACGTCTTCGGCTAGACGAGGCGTGGCGCTTCGTCGCCGCCCTCGAGCTCAGCCTGCAGTTCATCGTGAACAGCAAGATATTCAGCTGCTCGCTGCTCGATTGGCAGCTCTTCTATGCCTGCGAGTCGCGCATCGTCGAATGATTGTTCTGCTTCGTTCACAGCTCAAGCGTAGCGGTCGCTAGGCTAGATTCGTGCACGATTCTCTCCCACTCAACGTACTCGTCATAGAGCATCAGAAAGATGGCGGCCCAGCCCTGTTCGCCGAGCGCCTCAGTGCGGCACACGCGGCAGTGACCGTGGCTGGGCCTGATGCGGGGGTTGATATCCCTGATTCGCTGGAGGGTTTTGACGCCCTCGTGGTGCTCGGCGGCAGCAGCGGGCCGACCGAAGACGACAAAGCTCCCTGGCTTCCTCAGGTTCGTGCGCTGCTCGAAGAAGCAGTGGCAACCCAGACGCCGACGCTCGGTATCTGCCTGGGCGCACAGATGCTTGCGACGGTTCAGGGATGCACGGTCGACAGGATTGACGCCGGCCCCGAGATCGGGCTCATCGATCTTGAACTCACTGAGGCCGGAGCGAAGGATCCGCTGCTCGGAATCCTTGCTGACGCTGATGGAAAACGGACGGCACCGCTTCGCGCCGTGCAGTGGCACTGGCTCGAGGCGAAGCAGCTGCCGGCTGGCTCGGTTCCGCTTGTAAGCTCGGCTGCGTGCCAGAATCAAGCATTCCGTGTGGGCGCCAACGCCTGGGGGGTTCAGTTTCACCCGGAGGCGATGGGTCAAGCCGCCCGTGACTGGA
Organism: Microbacteriaceae bacterium; assembly: GCA_023254555.1. Taxonomy (GTDB): domain Bacteria; phylum Actinomycetota; class Actinomycetes; order Actinomycetales; family Microbacteriaceae; genus JALRLI01. The sequence continues at coordinate 8,729 of JALRLI010000028.1, read as the reverse complement.
GCAAAGACGACACGGATGCTCTCGCGAAGCTCGGTTATGACGCGAACGTAGACCTGATTGACCCCATCGTTGGGGCTGAATCAGAGCTTAAAAACACCTGGTCAAAACTGTTTGACCGCTGGATTGAAATCGCGCGCGAAGCGAAGAATCGCTAAATCGCTAGAACACGTCGTCGTAGAGAATTTCTGGCACCTGAAGCCCATAGATTGCTAAACCGCTGCGCCAGATAGCCTCACAACCAGCGCGCAGCAGGTTAAGCCGGTCATCACCTTCGTTCACCACGACGACGTGGTGCGCATCGAGCCTCACCTTCGCGTTGCCGACGGTGACGGCTTGGTCACGGCCAACTTTGGTTGCCGGGTACGGCTGATCGAGGTCGCGCAGGTCTCGCAGAATATAGTTGGGCCGTTGAGGTTCAACTGCGGCGAGCAGTTGTTTTGGCCGGTCGATACCAGTCAAGACGAGTGCGCTTTCAATGCCGGCAGCTCGGGCGCCCTGAATATCAGTGTCTAAGCGATCACCGATCATGAGGGCATTGCGGGTTGCAAAGCGGTCAAACGCGGTTTCAAAAATCGGAGTTTGCGGCTTGCCGGCGAATACTGGCAAGCGGCCGACCGCGATGTGCACTGCCGAAACGAGGGTTCCATTACCGGGAGCGGTGCCACGTTCGAGCGGAAAGGTCCAGTCGGTGTTCGTGGCGATCCACGGCAATTCGCTGCCGTCTGGTGCCGTGTTGATCTGCAGTGCAAATGAAGCCTCAGCCAAGTCTGCCCAGCCCACCTCGGGCGCGAATCCCTGAACCACAGCTGCAGGAGAATCATCAGCCGACCTCGTCACCCTGAACCCTGCTCGTTCGAGCTCGTAGGTGAGACCCTCTCCCCCGACAACCATCACGGTACTACCGGCAGGTACAGTCTGAGCGAGCAGTTTCGCTGCCGCCTGCGGTGAGGTGACGACGTCATTCGGTTCAAGCGTGAGACCGAAGCTGGCAAGCTGCTCAGCCACAGTGGCATCAGTGCGGGCTGCGTTGTTCGTGATGTAGCCGAGCCGCATTCTGGTGGATGCCCGTGTCAGCGCATCCACCGCAAAATCAATCTGTTTAGCCCCGCGGTAGACAACGCCGTCTAGGTCTGCAAGGAGCAGCTCTTTGCCCTCGATTGGGCTCGGGCCAAGTTCGGGTTTCTTACCGAACAGACTCACTCAGCGACCTCGGGTTTCGGCGCTTCGTTCGCGGCGGCTTCGGCTTCGGCTTCGTCGGCTCGCTCGGTCGGCAAGAACTGCTCAACCACCACAACGGTGTCATCGCCCGCGAATTGGTCTTCGATTGCTGCTTCGGCCTGTTCAGCACGCTGCTGCCACAGCTTCGCATCGTCAGTGCGACCGAGATCCTCGAGCACATTCGCGTAGCAGGCGAACAGTTCTGGGCTGTAGCTAAAGGCCTTCGTTGGGTCGAGCTGCGGGATCTCGAGCTCGAACAGGGCTTGCTGTGTCTGCCCCAGGTCTAGGCGAGCACCAGACATCGCGATTGCGACCTGAACCTGCACATCAACGGGCAGGCTCGATCGATCCACGCTTCGGCCAAGCTCGAGTGCCTTTTCCGGCCTGCCAAGGCCACGTTCACAGTCGATCATCATTGCAAGCTGGTCATCACGCCCACACAGTCTGCGGTAGGTGCGTAGCTCTCGAAGTGCCATGGCGTAATCGCCGCGCACATACGACGTAATAGCCAGCGTCTCTCGAACCACTGGGATGCGCCCTGCCCTGCGTGATGCCGAGATTGCGTGCTGGTGTGCCAGCTCTGGATCGTTATCGAGCAGCATCGAAACCATTGCGAGGTGGCACGCGACGCGATCGGCTAGGTCTTTGTCGAGAGTTTTGAGTTCGTCTCGAGCCTGCGGATTGAGCGACTTAGGGGTGACGTTCTCTGGAATCTCAGGATCAGTGTGGTGCGCGCGCACCGGACGCAGCTCGTGCTCGAGACGCTCTGCTTCGGTGTATTCACGTCCGGCACCGCCACGATCTGATCTGCCGTCGCCTCGGGTGCCGCCGCGGCCAAGGCGCTCACCCCGGCCCCGATCATCCCGGCCTCGGTCACTGCGACCCCACTCTTCACGCCCCCGGTCGGGGCGTCCACGGTCACTGCGACCACGGTCGCGGTGGTTGTCGCGGTCGCGGGGCTTGTACTCTCTTTTTTCACCGCGATCATCTTCACGAGATTTGTACACACGGCGTTCGCCATCACGCGGCTTGTACTCACGACGCTCCCCATCACGCGGCTTACGGCTCGGAGCGCCGTCGCGACGTTGACCGCCAGCGCCTGGTCTGCCTCCACGCGAAGAGTCAGCGGGTTTTCCGTTTCGGTGTGGTCGGTCGTTTCGGCCTGGGCGCTTCGGCCCGCGATTATCTGCCATTTTCTACTCCAACCGTGTAGCGTCACGAATCAGTGCGCTTCGATTTAAAACCCGCTATTGAATTACCTAGTCCAATCTAGTTGAAAAAAGGGCCCGGTGAAAAATTCACCGGGCCCTTCATCGCTTTTTGCTTCTTTATGCCTGTGAAGCAGGAGCCGTGTGTGCTGCCTGCGCTGCACCCTTGCTTGGCTGCAGGCACATCACAAGAATCGTGATTGCGCCAGCAAGCGGTACGAGAATCAAGAAGTAGTACCAGAAGGGCCGACCAGTATCGCGAAAGCGGCGAACCAGCAGTGCGATGTGTGGAATCACGAGACCGAGGTAAGCGAGGCCGGCCACGGTGAAAATGAAACCAGCGAACCCAAGAAGACCAAACCCGGCATCGTAGGCGCCTGAAGAGAGGGTTCCCCAAGCTATCAGCTGGAACAGGCCACCGATGAGCCAGAGGCCACCAATCACAATCACTGTGAAGAGCCAGAACCACCAGAATTCGGCGCGTGACGCAACGCCCTCAAAAACTGCATACTTCTTGAAAACCGTTTTTATGGCTTCGCCGAACTTCAAAGTTGACCCCCTGGGTTAGGTTTTGGTTGTACAGCTCAAACCTAACCAATTGAGGGGCTATCCGACGAGAATTGCCGCGAGTGTCTTCTTTCCTCGGCGCAGCACAGCAAAGCGCTCGTAAAGCAGATGGGATGCGCCGAGCACTGCATCTTCGGCGGCAACGGCCTCGTTGTTGATGTAGACCCCACCCTGAGCGATCGCTCGTCTTGCCTCACCGAGGCTCTTTGTCAGCCCAGCATCAACGAGAAGCTGAGCAACCTGAATCGAGCCAATCGCACCAGCAGTCACCGCAGCCTGAGGGAGCTCAGACAGCGCGCCCGCGAGTGAACTCTCGTCGAGTGCATCCAGCGCACCCTGGCCAAACAGCGCGGCAGACGCATCGATTGCACCCTGCGCTGCGGCGGCGCCGTGCACGAGCGTCGTGACCTCGAGTGCAAGACGCTTTTGCGCTGCGCGCTTGAACGGTTCGGAGGCCACGGCTTCAGCGAGCTCTTCAACCTCTGCGCGAGAGAGGAAGGTGAAAACTTTGATTCGGTCGATGACGTCAGCATCGTCTGTGTTCACCCAGAACTGGTAGAAGGCGTAGGGGCTGGTGAGTTCAGCATCCAACCAAATGGCGTTGCCCTCGCTCTTTCCAAACTTGGTTCCGTCGGCGTTTGTAATCAGCGGGGTGCCAATGGCGTGTGCGCTTGCACCCTCGGTGCGATGAATCAGGTCGATACCGCTGGTGAGGTTGCCCCACTGGTCGCTGCCGCCAGTCTGCAAAATGCAGCCGTACGTGCGGTAGAGCTCAAGAAAGTCGAGCCCCTGCAGAATCTGGTAGCTGAACTCGGTGTAGCTGATTCCCGCTTCAGAGTTGAGGCGCGCACTCACCGCATCTTTCTTGAGCATCGTGCCCACTCGAAAGTGCTTCCCAATTTCGCGCAGAAAGTCGATTGCGCTCAGCGGTGCGGTCCAGTCGAGGTTGTTGACCATGCGCACTGGGTTCGCACCTTCGGCTGACAAGAACTTCTCGACCTGGGCGCGCAGGTAGTTGACCCATTCGGCCACGGTCTCACGGTCGTTGAGTTGCCGCTCAGCGGTGGGACGCGGGTCACCTACGAGCCCTGTTGAACCGCCAACCAAGCCGATCGGATTGTGGCCAGCGAGTTGCAAGCGACGCAGCAGCAGAATTTGCACGAGGTTGCCAAGGTGCAGTGATGGAGCGGTTGGATCAAACCCGCAATAGTAGGTGATTGGCTCACCAGCGAGCAGTGTTTTCAGCTCGTCAGCGTCGGTTGACACGTGCACAAGGCCACGCCAAACGAGTTCATCCCACAGCGTCGCAAAGGTTTCGTCGTTTCGCTGTGCGCTCAAAACGGCGCTGTGATTGGGATGTTCAGACACTACTCAATCGTAGCAACGGGACAGCCCGGTTCTGCGAGTTACTCGGCGTCGCGACGGAGGTTTGCTTCGAGCTCGGCTATCACGGTGTCGGTACTGCCGATGTTGCGGGTCTCGGAAATGTAGTCGCGAAGCAAAATGTTTTCGGCTTCTGATTCGCGAAGCAGAGCATTCGCGCGAGCAACCATTTGTTCACCGAGCGCAGCAGTGCGCGAGTTGAGATCATCAGCACGCATACGGGCCTGCTCGAGTAAGCCAGCGGCAAGGCTGCGTGCGTCTTCGATGATTTCGTCTGCCTTGTCGTTCGCACGCTGCAGGAGTGCCTCAGACTCATTCGCCATTTCGGCTGCCTGGCGGTTGATTTCGGATGCGCGGGCGTTCGCCTCTGCGAGTGATGCCTGCGTCGTCTGAGCCGCTTCTTGCTGCGCCACCATGAACGCACGCTCGGCCTCTTCAACTCGCTGGTTGATTTCTTGTTCGACCCGGAGGCGCTCACGGTTTGCCTCTTCGAGCATCGCGTTCATTTCTTCACGCTTGCGATCGGTTTCACGCTGAATTTCTGAACGGCGGGCAGCAACTTCGTTTTCAACTTCAGCACGCATGGTTGCGATTTCACGAATGGCGAGTGAACGCATTTCGGTTGCCTCAGCCAGAGAAGCGTTACTCTTCAGAGCCATCTCTGCAGCGTCTGATTCGCTGGTGAGTTTGAGTTCATCGGCACGAGCCTTGGCTTCTTCGACAAGCTTGGTTGCTCGCTCGGTTGCATCGGCAACAACCTTCGCCGCACGAGCTTCGCTGTCTTGTTTCATGCGCTGGGCCTGAGCTTCAGCTTCCGAAACGAGCTTGTCTGCCTTCTGCTCTGCCATGCGCAGCACTTCAGCAAACTGGGCACCGAGCGTTGAATAGTTCGGGTTAGATTCAGCACGCTCGATGCGAGCCGACATCACTTTCGTCTGCGACTGGGTTGCAGCAAGCTCTTCACGCATTTCGTCGCGCTCTTTTTCGGCGTGCGAAAGCTGTGCCTTGAGGTTTGCGATTACGCGATCAACCTCATCACGGTTATATCCGCGCAGGGCAGCAGAGAATTCAATCTCAGAAGGCGACATGTCACTATGCTACCGCGTTCAGCTGCAACCACGCATCAGCGATTTTAGGGGGAAACGCCTAGCCGTTCAGGCCATGTTCCTGGCGATACACCGCAACGAGTGCGTTGGCGTGACCGTGGCCGATCTGGTGGACATCCTTCAAAAACGCCACCTGCTCCATGTGCTTCTTGTCGCGTACGCTGTCGAGCAGGCGCATCCAGTGGTCAATTGGCTGACCGTACTTCTTCTCGATTGAAGGAAAATAGGAGGCTGGCCCAGTCACTTTTTCAGACACGGATGCACTACTTCTTGCCTTGGGCGAACGCGGTCAACTCGACAACAGCTGCCTCGAGCGTGGCGAGCTGTTCGGCCACGCGCTCAGGCGCAGTGCCGCCGACCCCGGCACGACTCGCAACTGATCCCTCAACGGTGAGCACAGAGCGCACTTCTGGCTTGAGGTGTTTGCTGATTGCGGCGAGCTCTGCATCACTCGGCTCATGCAGTTCGAGGCCTCGCTCTTCACAGAAGGCAACGAGTTCTCCTGAAATTTCGTGTGCGTCTCGAAACACGACGCCCTGCTTCACCAGCCACTCAGCAACGTCGGTTGCGAGCGAGAAGCCCTGTGGTGCGAGGTCGAGCATGCGCTCGGTGTCGAATTCGAGCGTTGCAACCATGCCGGTGAAGGCAGGCAGCAGCACTTCAAGCGTCTCAACCGAATCGAAAACCGGTTCTTTGTCTTCCTGTAGGTCACGGTTATACGCGAGCGGAAGCGCTTTCAACGTTGCGAGAAGACCAGTGAGGTTGCCGATCACGCGTCCGGCTTTACCTCGGGCAAGCTCAGCAATATCAGGGTTTTTCTTCTGCGGCATAATCGACGAACCGGTCGAGTAGCCGTCGTGCAGGCGCACAAATCCAAACTCGCGAGTGTTCCAAATGATGATTTCTTCTGCAAACCGCGAGAGATCAATGGCGATTTGTGCTGCGATAAAGGCGAACTCGGCCACCACGTCGCGAGCCGCAGTTCCGTCGATGGAGTTTTGTATTGGGGCAGCCAGCCCGAGCTCATTTGCAACCAAAACCGGGTCGAGCCCAAGCGAACCGCCAGCGAGCGCGCCTGAACCATACGGTGACAGGGATGCGCGCTGTTTCCAATCGCGAATACGTTCTAGGTCGCGCACCAGAGGCCAGGCATGCGCTGCGAGGTGATGGGCAAGAAGCACCGGTTGGGCGTGCTGGAGGTGCGTGCGGCCGGGCATGATTGCCGTCTGGTTGGCCCGCGCCTGCACAACGATAGCCCTGATGAGATCGGAAACGTTGGCCGCGATAATCGCCGCGTGATCGAGCAGGTACAGGCGAATAAGCGTTGCGATCTGGTCGTTTCTGCTGCGCCCAGCCCGAAGCTTGCCGCCGAGTTCTCCCCCGGTGCGCTCGATGAGCAGTCGTTCGAGCGCCGAATGTACGTCTTCGTCTGCTTCGGCAGCTACAACCGCGCCAGCTTGGATGTCGGCGAGGAGCGCATCCAACGCACTCGTCATCTCGGCGAGTTCCGAACCCGTCAAGTAGCCAGCAGCGGCGAGCGCCTTCGCATGTGACTTTGAACCGGCGATGTCATAGGGAGCAAGCGCCCAGTCGAAGTGGGTCGACTTGCTGAGACTGACGAGCTCGGGCGATGGACCACTCGTAAAGCGCCCACCCCAAAGTGCGCCAGCCTCGCCAGCGCGGTTATTTTTCTGCTCGTCACTCACCGTTAAAGTCTATTCGCTAGTGCTCGAGCAGCCAGGTCATCAGTGCTTTTTGTGCGTGCACACGATTCTCGGCCTCATCCCAAACCGCACTCTGCGGGCCATCAATGACTCCCTCGGTCACCTCAAAACCGCGGTAGGCGGGGAGGCAGTGCAAGAAAATCGCGTCTGGCTTTGCGTTCGCCATGAGTGCTTCGTTCACCTGGTACTCGGCAAACTGTTCAACCCGTTTCGCCTTTTCATCTTCTTTGCCCATCGATACCCAGGTGTCAGTGATCACAACGTCAGCATCTGTGACGGCGAAATCTGGTGAAGTTCCTACCCAGACACTGCCACCGGTTTCAGCCGCTCGCGCTGTGGCGTCAGCTACATACTGAGGATTTGGCTGAAACTCTGCTGGGCCTGCTACGCGAATATGCATGCCCGCGGTTGCGCATCCGACCAAATACGAGTGCGCCATGTTGTTCGCGGCATCGCCAACATACGCAACAGTCAAGCCTGCAAGAGCACCTTGGCGCTCACGAATAGTCTGGAGATCTGCCAAGACCTGGCAGGGATGAAAGTCGTCAGAAAGTGAGTTCACCACTGGAACCTGAGAGTGCTCTGCCATCTCAACCAGACCCGCATGAGCGTGGGTTCGCCAGATGATGATCGAAACCATGCGGCTGAGCACCTTCGCGGTGTCAGAGATTGACTCTTTCCCACCCATCTGAGATGACTTTGAATCCATGATGAGTGGATTACCGCCCAGATCAGCCACGCCGACCGAGAAGCTCACCTGTGTGCGGGTAGAAGTCTTGTCGAATATAACTGCGGCGGTTTTTGGGCCCTCAAGGGGACGCGCAGCGAAACGGTCGGCCTTCAGCTTTGCTGCGAGATCAAGCACTTCGGCTTGTTCTGCGGGGCTCAAATCGTCATCGCGCAAAAAATGTCTGGTCACCCAACAAGCATATTGCGAGCGACGCAATAACGATGCCCGCGGGATACTCGACGAAACCCCGTCCATTTGATAACGTTGCTCTCGATGCCTCGCATGGGACGGGCAGGAGCCGGACGTATTTATCGGCCTTCACACTGTGGAAATTTGACCAGCTGCGTACACCTGGTCTTTGGGAAACAACATGCATGCATCACGTGCAAATGGCGAATCTGTCGACGCCGCAACGTTCAGAAAACGTTTTAGCTCACGGCACTATGACACCCCGTTCGCGGCGGCCCTTCGTGGTCACGCAGAACGTGACACCGTGTCACTCATGGTTCCCGGTCACGGCCTGACCGGGCAGGGCACCTCACACAAGCTCGCCGATTTCTTCGGAGAGCACACGCTCAGGCTCGATGTTCCCGGCCTTATTGAGGGTATCGACATTGGTGAGAACAGCCCTCTTGACCAAGCGAAAGAGCTCGCTGCTGAGGCCTGGGGTGCACGCCGTACCTGGTTTCTGACCAACGGCGCTTCTCAGGCGAACCGCATGGCCGCGTACGCTGTGCGCAGTCTCGGAATTGGCGACACAATTGTTGGCCAGCGAAGCGCACATTCGAGCTTC
>JALRLI010000027.1 GCA_023254555.1 Microbacteriaceae bacterium | reverse complement strand
AACCCCGCAGGCATCCCAGCTATCCCCGGAACTATTGTTACCGTCAATCAGATTGATTAGAAGCGACATGAAACCGAGCAGGAGAGAGCATATGGCAAAGCGCACGAAGAATCCTGAGCCCTCGGTTCGAATTACCCGCTGGAAGGTTGCAAGCTTCGGCATCTTCACGAGTGCGGTTTTTCTGCTCGTCGTGGCGACCTTTCCCGCATTTTTCTTCTTCAACCCGTCAGAGCAGACCGATAGCCTACGTTTACTCATCCTGCTGTTTTCGACTCTTGCGTGGATTACGATTGCGGTCGGCCCAGGAATGGTATTTGTGCTCGTTGCCCTCGGAAAGCAGCGCGCAATCAACCTACTGCCTTACGTTGCGTTGTTCTGGCCGGTGATGCTCGTCATCAACCACCTGCAGTTGGCGCTTTCGACCGGAAACTTCTACCTCGACTACCTGATCAATTTTCCGATATTCATCGTCACCGACATCATCACGCCATTACTGCTGATTGTGCTGTGGTTCGAGTTCAGGTACGAAGAGCACTACATCCACAAGAAATTGGCCCGAAACGAGCGCACCGCCGAAACGTATGACTGAAAATATTGGATCAGTCGACTTTTGGCTCGTGGCCGCCCTCTGAATCCATCTGTTCAATTTCGGCTTCAAGCTCTTGGCGCACCTGCTCGCGGTAGCGGGTGCGGCGAATTCGGCGAACCATATCGATAATTAAGAAAATCGAAATCAGCGCGATGAGGCCGGCAACTAAGAACCCAGTAGCGCTCGCGGCGTTGACCATCTGACCGAGGTTCTGGTCTTGCTCGGTTTCTGCCGCAAACGCAGACGCAGCGAGGCTCAGCGAATTCAGTGCCGTGTACAACATGGTTCCTACTCTGTCACAATTCCCTGAAAGAGATCTGTCTCAAGCTTTGAGTGATCAGGGTCAGCCACCCAGTCGCTGGCTTGGCCGGCGGCAGGACGCTCAGGCACCTCACCCACGCGCGAGCGTGCAAGTCTGTAGTCCTCATACGGCCACGCCTCGCGAACCAAATCGTTTGGCAAGAAGAACCACCCGCTATCGGGCGCGACTTGGCTAGCGTGTGCCCTGAGGGCGTCGTCTCGAGCCTCGAGGTAGTCACTCACATCGACGCGCGTGGTTGCGGTGTAGGGGCGGTCGCGCATCCATTTCGTCATACCGTCAATGTGCTCGTGCAGTGGCGAATCTGGGTATTTCTCGACCAGCACGTTTTTGATGGCACTCACTTTGCCGGCGTTGAAAATCTCGTCGTAGTACAGCTTCGAAACTTGCCAAGGTTCGCCAGCCTCAGGGTAGGCATTTGGGTCACCGGCAACTTCGTAGGCACGAACGCTGATTTCATGACACCGAATGTGATCGGGATGCGGGTATCCGCCAATCTCGTTGTAGGTAACCATCACGTGCGGTTTGAACTCACGAACCAGGTGCACCAGCACCTCTGCTGAAATCTCAACCGGGATGCTCGCAAAGCTGCCCTCGGGCACAGTGCCATCTTCAGAAGCCATACCCGAGTCGTAGTAGCCCAGCCAGCGGTGCTCGAAACCAAGAATTCGCTGGGCTGCCGCCATTTCTTCGCGACGAAGCCCCGCAATGTCACGTTCAGACTTGGGATTGCGAAGCACGAGCTCGTTCAGCACATCCCCGCGTTCACCACCGGTGCAGCTGACCACCATCACTTCTACACCCTCGCGAACGTAGCGGGCATAGGTTGCGGCACCCTTGCTCGACTCGTCGTCGGGATGCGCGTGTACGGCCATCAAACGCTTCGCCATGGGCATCCTTTCTAAGGTTTCGAACAATTCGCGCAGGTTCGTGTTCTACGCTTAAAGCTATGCCCAGTTTAGTGACCGATCAGATGGATGATCGCTACGGCAGAGCTCGTAATCGCTCTGTCGACCGTCGCATCGTGTTCGGCACAATTGCAGCCGTAGTGCTTGGCGTGATTCTCTGGGCGATCTTTAGCGGCTGGGGTGGAAACTCGGTCTCAGTCAGTGCCGAGACCACAGGCTTCAGCATCGAAGGCTCTCAGGTGAGCGTTGATTACCAGGTTTCGGGCCCGCCAAACAGCGAGATCGCGTGTGCGGTGGCAACGATGAGTCGCTCGAAGGCTGTTGTCGGCTGGAAGGTCGTGGTTCACGAGCCGAGTGTCAAGCAGACGCGATACTTCACCGAGCAGGTGATTGCGATCAGAGAGCCAAACACCGGCTACGTTGAGCGCTGCTGGGTTGTCGAAGCTCGGTAGCAGGCCGGCGAACCTCGATAGCCGGGTCTTCGCACGCGGGCTAACGACGATAGAATTAATGGATGGCTGAAGAAACCAAACGTACCTGGCTCACCCAAGAAGCATTCGACCGTCTCGAGAAAGAGCTCGAGCACCTCAGCGGACCTGCTCGCCGAGAGATCGCGGTGAAGATTGAAGAGGCCCGCTCAGAGGGTGACCTCAAAGAAAACGGCGGCTACCACGCAGCGAAGGATGAGCAGGGCAAGATGGAGGCCCGCATCAAGTCACTCACCGAGCTGTTAAAGCACGCGCACGTGGGCGAAGCTCCTACCAGCACTGACGTTGTTGCGGTAGGCACTATCGTCACCGCGAATATTCTTGGCGACGACGAAACCTTCTTACTCGGTCACCGTGAACTCGGTGGCCACACCGAACTAGACGTGTACAGTGACGACAGCCCCCTCGGCAAAGCAATTCTGGGCCTGAGCGTGGGAGACACCACGGCTTACCACGCGCCGAGCGGTGTCGAAATCGCTGTCGAGATTCTCGACATCAAGCCTTTCGCCGGCTAGTTACCGGCGCGGCGCCGCCGAACCTGCCATCGACACAGTGGTCCTAAAGGTTTTCGAGGCGAATGGTGTAGCCCGCGTCTTGCAGCTTCTTCACCACTTCGTCGCGGTGGGTGTGCCCGCGTGTTTCGATATGTAGCTCGAGCTCAACCTCGTTGATTTGAAGCCCCCCGCCATGACGGGTGTGCAGCACCTCAACGACATTCGCGTCTGCCTCAGCCACCAGCTCTGCGGTGCGCGCAAGCTGACCCGGGCGGTCTGGCAGCATGATGCGAAGTTTCAGGTAGCGCTCATCTGCAGCGAGGCCGTGGCTAATGACGCGCTGCAAGAGGAGTGGGTCAATGTTGCCGCCACTGAGGATGGTGGCGACCGGCCCAGCGCTTTCGATTTTGCCCTCCATGATGGCGGCAACACCGACGGCGCCCGCGGGCTCGACGAGCAGCTTAGCGCGTTCGAGCAAGAGCAGAATCGCCCGAGCGACGTCGTCATCGGTCACGGTGACAACCTCATCGACATACTCCCGCGCGAACTCGAAGGTGAGCGCTCCGGGGATGCCCACCGCGATGCCGTCGGCAATAGTCGGTTTCACATCAACCTCGACGAGCTTGCCCGCCGCCAGGGATGGCACGAACGGCGCTGCGTTTTCGTCTTGCACGCCAATCACGCGAAGCGTGCGGCCGAGTTCAGCGGCGCGAAGCTTCGCCGCTGCCGCGACGCCTGCAATGAGGCCGCCGCCGCCGATTGGCACTACGAGGGTTTCGATGTCGGGCGCGTCCTCGAGCATCTCAAGACCGAGCGTACCCTGGCCAACAATGACTTCGCGATGATCGAACGGGGCGATGTACACCGCGCCCGATTCGGCAGCGAAATCTTGAGCTGCTTTGAGCGCCTCGTCAACGACAAGCCCCTGTAATACGACTTCGGCTCCGTAACTGCGAGTTGCCTGAAGCTTTGGCAACGCTACGCCTCGCGGCATGAAAATCGTAGCTTTGATTCCGAGTTCACGCGCCGCGAAAGCCACACCCTGCGCATGATTACCCGCAGATGCGGCAACAACACCGCGAGCTCGTTCCGCTTCCGAGAGCTGGCTCATTCGGTAGTAGGCGCCTCGAATCTTGTAGGCGCCGGTGCGCTGCAGGTTCTCGCATTTAAGGTACACCTGCTGCCCGCCGAGATATTCACCCAAGCGACGCGATGTTTGCATCGGTGTGCGTGCGGCAACCCTGCTGACAACCCCGCGAGCACTCTCGAAATCTTTGAGAGTGACCAACTCGCGCACGTTCACAGTCTGTGCGGTCATTTTTTTCCCTCGTTCTTCTCTTCGGCACCTGCGGCCTTCGACCCCTCGGCGATGAGCTCGTCGCGAGCCTCGACCGCCGCTTGGCGCATCCATTCAGCTGTGGGGAGCGAAAGTGGATCTGGTTTATTACGCCAGCTGCCTGCGTTGATGTACTTCACCATCGAGTTCAGCGACGCAACGAGCGGAACCGCAAACAGTGCACCGGCAATGCCGGCCACTAACGCACCCGCCGAGACAGACAGAACTACGGCGAGTGGATGCACCCGAACCGCGTTACCCATCACAAGCGGCTGCAAGATGTGGCCCTCAATTTGGTTGACCAAGATCACCACCGCGAGCATGATGAGTGCGTTCACCGGCCCGTTATAGACGAGCGCAATGAAGGTGGCAATTGAGCCGGCGATGATTGTGCCGAGGAACGGCACAAACGATCCCAAGAACACCAGGATTGCGATAGGGATGACCATCGGCACCTGCAAAATTGCAGCGCCCACGCCGATACCAACTGCATCGACGAACGCCACAAAGATCTGGATTCGCACATAGTGCCCCACCGAAACCCAGCCAGAACGACCAGCGCCATCGAACGCGGCGCGAGCCCGAGCTGGCACAATCCGCACCACCCAACGCCAAATCCGGGGGCCATCGATGAGTAAGAAGATCAAGCTGAAGAGCGTCAAGAGGATGCCCGCGAGAATGTGTCCAACTGTGGTGCCCACTGAGAGCGCGCCGCTCCAAATACCCGAGCTGTCTTTCTGAAGGCTGGCAATCAGAGCGTCAACGTACTGATCAATCTGTGTCTGACTGATGTGCAGCGGAGATGCTGCCAGCCAATCCAGAATGTTGAGATAAGCCTTTTCAGACTTCGTAACGAACGATCCAGAAAACGCGCGCATCTGGGTGACAATTAACCATGTCAGCACCCCAACCGCTGCGAACAGCGTGAGTAAAGCGGTGATGACCCCTAGCCACTTCGGCGCCCCTCTGCGAACCAGCCACGCGACGAATGGCGCGAGCAGTGCTGTCAGCAAAATAGCTATCAGCACTGGCACCACGATCAAGCGAAGCTCTACGATGAGCCAGAGAACAGCGGCGAGCGCTAATCCGATTACGAGCACGCGCCAAGACCAGGCAGCGGCCAAACGGATACCCCGCGGCACGCTCTGATCGATTGGTTCTTGGCTCACCTGTCCATTCTATTGATGGGTGGCATTCCGAAGCTGAAAACAGGTGACCCCTGCCACTCTGATTCACGGGGCAGCTTCGCCGTCGAGGCTACGACAGCATCGTGCGAACGATTTTTTCTTTCGTCGAGGTGTACGGAGGCATCACCGTGCTGGAGAGAGTGTCGGGAGTCAACGGCTTGGAGAGCACAGCTTTTTCATTACTGAAGGTCAAGAACGACCGTTCACCGTGGTAATTGCCCATTCCGCTTGCACCTACACCGCCGAAGGGGAGCTCCAGAACCGAAAGGTGAATCACCGACGCATTGATACCCAACGCACCCGAGCTCGTCTCCTGCTGCCAACGAGCCTGCGTTTGGGCATCCTGACTGAAAACGTAGAGCGCAAGAGGTTTACCGTTCGCGTTCACGTGAGCGATTGCGGCATCGAGCGAGTCAACGTCAATCAGCGGCAAAATCGGACCGAAAATTTCGTCTCTCATCACGGCTGATGTTGGTTTGACGTTACGCAAAACAGTCGGCGCAATAAATCTCGCGTCACGGTCGGTGTCACCGCCAACGACCACTTCACCCTCATCCAGGTAGCTCGCAAGTCTTTCGAAGTGCGCGTCGTTGACGATTCGGCCGTAATCAGGATTGTGCGCGATTGCTGTGCCGTACAGTTCGCGCACGGCGTGGGCGAGATGCGGTGTCAAGGCATCAAGGGTTTCGGTTGTGCCGATCACATAGTCAGGCGCAACACAGGTTTGGCCAGTGTTGATGAATTTGCTCCACACGATCCGCTTCGCGGTCTGTTTGAGGTTTGTGGTCTGATCGACCCACGCTGGCGACTTGCCCCCGAGCTCGAGAGTGACCGGCGTGAGGTGCTTTGCCGCGGCGGTCATCACGATACGACCCACTTTGCCGTTTCCGGTGTAGAAAATGTGGTCAAAGCGCTGCTCGAGCAGCTCTGTCGTTTCGGCAACGGCACCGTTGACAACCGCTACTGCCCTCGAATCGAGATAGACCGGGATGAGCGCGGCGAGCACTTCTGCGGTTCGAGGTGCAAGTTCGCTCGGCTTCAGAATCGCCGTGTTGCCCGCCGCTAGTGCACCGATGAGCGGCGAGAGCGTGAGCAACAGCGGGTAATTCCATGGCGCAATAATCAGCACTACGCCGAGCGGCTCTGCCACAACTTTTGCCGACGCGGGCTGCACCGCGAGCGGCACATTCACTCGCCGAGGCCTCACCCAGGCGTTAAGGTGTTTGAGCGTATGCGAAATCTCGCTGCTCAAGAATCCAATTTCGGTAATCTGCGATTCAACCTCAGACTTACCGAGATCTTCGAGCAGCGCATCCGCCAGTAGCTCTTGGTTGTCGAGCAGCATTCTCTTCATCGCTGTGAGTTGATCTTTGCGCCATGCGATTTGACGAGTCAAGCCAGAGTTGAAGTTGTCACGAAGCGTCTCAACCTGCGAAGCAATGCTTGGTTTCTTATTGGAGGCCATTGAACAATGCTACGGCCCCGCGTGGCAAGATGGTCACATGGTTTCTGCAGCAGATTTCACCCCGCCGGCCGGCTCAATCACGATGTTCAGCACCGAATGGTGCGGCTACTGCAAGCGGCTGAAGCGCCAGCTCGATGACGCGGGTATCACGTACACCGAAGTGGATATCGAGGAGCAACCCGACACTGCCGCAATCGTCGCTGCTGTGAACAACGGAAATCACACCGTGCCGACCGTCATTTACCCCGACGGATCTGCCGCCACCAACCCGTCACTCGCAGACGTGCAGTTTCAGCTGCAGGTGCACTAGGCAATTTCGCGCCGGGCGATTTCGTCTCGAAGAACTGAGATGAGTGCGGCGAGCTGCACTGAATCTTCTGACTCGTCGCGTGCTTCTGCGCCGTCGAGTGCGCGGGCGGCGAGCCCAGCCTTCGAATCGATGAGTTCGGCAATCTTCGCGTCGATGGTCTGTGCAGCAACGATACGCCAAGCGGTGACCGGTTCTTCTTGACCGATGCGGTGAACGCGGTCGATCGCCTGGGTCTGTTCGGCATCTGTCCAGCTGAGTTCAGCAAGGACAACGTTCGACGAGGCTTGTAGGTTCACGCCGACTCCAGCAGCGGTAAGCGAGCACACCGCGACCGCTACCTCTGGGTCGTTGTTGAAGGCATCGATTTCAGCCTGACGAGCAATGGCGGTCTGGTCACCGCGGATAGAGACGGTGCGCAGACCGCGCTCTGCGAGTGACCGCTCCGCCGCATCCATCACGTCGATATGTTTCGCAAAGAACACAACCTTGCCAACCGAACGGGCAAGCTGCGCAGCGTAATCGGCAGCCAAGCCCGCCTTCGCCTGACCAATCTGGCGAACCATAGTGAAGACGTTGATGCCGCTGCTCGAGTTCTTTGACTCGTCGAGTTCTTGCGCTGCAATCATGCGGATAATCGAATCCGCCGACATTTCAGCCCCGAGCTTGCCATTGATTGCACGGTCGAATCGTTCGAAGAGCTTGTTGGCGAGCTGCTGTTCAGCATCACGAATGCTGCGACCGAATTCGTCATCGAGTTCAACTGGCATGTCGACCACGCGTTTCGCTGGCAGGTCTGCGGCGACATCGATTTTGCGACGGCGCACGATACCCATCTCGATCACAATCTCGCGGGCGGAGGCGTAGAAGCCACTGTCAGCAGGAGTGAGCCCAGCCTCTTCGAGGCGACCCATCAGCTCGCCGATTGGCTTCTGGTCGTCGATCCAACCTAAGAAACGCCAAATCGCTCTGAAATCGTCGATGTCGTTGATGAGTGGGGTACCAGTGAGTGCCATCAGCAGTGGGTTTCCGCCGGGAGTTGCGGTTCGGATGCGCTCGGCAAGTTTCAGCACGTTCTTCGAGCGCTGCGACTGCATGTTTTTAATCATGTGCGCTTCGTCGACAACCATGCCTTTGAAGCCAATCTGAGAGAGCCAGCCGATGTGGCGGTCGAGAATCTCGTAGTTCACGACAAAAACGTCGGCAAATGCATCCATCTCTTGGCCGTCGCCGTGAATCACGGTCGCATGGCGCTGGGGAGTCCAACGCTCAACTTCGCGAGCCCAGTTCATCTTCACGACGTTTGGTACGACGACAAGTAACGGGTATGCGTTCGCAACGGAGGCTGCAATGACAGACTGTGCCGTCTTTCCGAGGCCTGGCTCGTCAGCAAGGAGGAAGCTGCGGTGGCCGAAGCGCACGCTCTGCAAGAATCGCGCTTGGTGTGGCATCAGCTCGAGACCCTTCGGCGATAACCGGTCGACCGGGGGAACCTCAGGCAGGGTCATGCAGGCAGAACCGCCACCGGCACCCTGTTCAAACGACTTGAGCAGCGGGCCGAGCAACTCCCAGTTTGCGAGACGCACAGCCGGGCGGGTGTGCAAGCCCGCGCGCATATCTGGCGCCAAGAACGGATTGGAGCGAATGCGCGCAGGCACCGCCGCCGGCACTACCTGACGCTCCGCCAACTCAGGCGGCACAATGACAACCTCGGCGGTTGCAGCAGTTTGTGCGTCTTCCTCGGTCAGCTCAACGCCCGCCTGCTCAAGAATTTTGCGACGAGCCGTGCGGGTCGCATCAGTAATTGGCGCGGTGGGCTCGAGCAGCGTAATGAGCGACGTATCTCGGGCAGCGGTCTTCGCCAGAATCGACGCGATTCCATCGAGCCGCTTCAGGGTTTCTGCGCGATCTGCGTCGCTCATCGTCGAGTCATTTTTCGCCTTGTTGCGCTCTTCGCGCATCAGCAGAGCGATGACGTGAAACTTGGTGCGGTTGATGGGTGTGGCTTTGCCGCGCTGGGCTGACGCCTCGACCTCACGCACTGCGCGAGCCAACTGCGGGATGACTCCCTCATTGTGCGCAGCCTTACGATGCTTCGGGGTTTTTGACCGTTTTGCAGTCTTTTCGGGCATTGTGCTCCTGTAGCTCTACTTGCCTTTAGCTTGTGATTCACCTAGATACCCCGTCGATTGCCAAGCGCAACCGCGGCACCCCGGGTGTGAAGTGTGTTGGCGGCGGGCTGTTCCGAGCATCGTGGTTGGCACATCAAGTGCCGAGGTCACGGTCGGGCTTGTGAAGCGTAGCTCACAGCTAACACTTTTATTGTAGCTGACTTTCCCGCGAGCGATGCCAAGTGGTTCTAAAGGCAAGGCAGCCTGAGCACACCCAGACGAGAAGCCTCAGGCATTTGAAGTAACGTGGAAGGATGCAACCGACCACGATTGCCCTCATTCGCCATGGCGAAACCGAGTGGAATGCCCAGTTTCGCATTCAGGGACGCACCGACATTCCGTTGAATGCTCGAGGCGAAGCACAGTCAACCCTGGTTGCCGAATCACTCCGGCACACCGAATGGCATCGCGTGTGCACATCCCCCCTCAGTCGCGCAGCCGTGACCGCAAAAATTATTGCCGCAGAGCTCGAGCTCGAAGATCCTGAACACCGTGAAGATCTCATCGAACGATTCTTCGGCGCTGCCGAGGGTCTGCCTGGCGGACCTGCACTTGATGCGGTGCGGCTGGCTGACGGCGAGTTTCTCGACGCTGAAACAGAGCACGCCGTCGGCACTCGAGGCTCCGCAGCGCTCGAGCTGATTCATGAAACCTACACCGGTCAAAATCTGATTGTTGTGAGCCACGGTAGCTACATTCGCTGCACGCTCAATGTGATGTTTGAAATGCAGGCGCCGCGCATCCGCAATACTGGCGTCACGCTGTTAGAGAGGCACGCTGACGGATGGCGTGTGCTGATGTTGAATGATGAGCAACTATGAGTGACCAGCTACCCCCCTGCCCGGAGTGCGACAGCGCTTATGTGTACGAGATGGGTGCGCTGCTGGTGTGCCCTGAGTGCGCGCACGAGTGGTCGCCGAGCGAGTCTGAGGATGCCGCAGGTGCCGCGGCCGGAGGCGTGGTGAAGGATTCGGTGGGCAATGAGCTTGCCGACGGTGACACCGTAACCATTGTGAAAGATCTCAAGGTGAAGGGTGCGCCCAAGCCAATCAAGGTCGGCACCAAGGCGCGTAACATTCGCCTTGTCGAGCCGGTCAATGGGCACGACATCGACGCGAAGGTCGACGGCTTTGGCTCGATGATGCTGAAATCAAGCGTCGTGAAAAAGGTGCTCTAGCACCCTAGCGTTCGCTTACTTTTCGCCGCGAAACGCGCGAAGTCGCAGACTGTTGAGCACCACAAACACGCTTGAGAATGCCATCGCCGCCCCCGCGAACATCGGATTCAGCAGCCCCAGCGCGGCAAGCGGAATCATCAACACGTTGTAGATGAACGCCCAGAACAGGTTGCCGTACATCGTGTGTAGGGTGAAGCGCGAGAGTCGCACCGCATCAACCACCGCGCCGATACCAGGTCGCATCAGGGTGATGTCACTCGCCTCAATTGCAACCGAGGTTCCACTGCCCATCGAGATACCTAGGTCAGCGGTTGCGAGCGCTGCAGCGTCGTTCACGCCGTCACCCACCATCGCTACCCGCGAACCAGCCCGCTGTAGCTCGGCAATTCGCGTGGCTTTTTGCTCAGGCAGCACCTGCGCGAACACGTCGTCGATCGCGAGTTCAGCGGCTACTGCGTCAGCAACACGCTGCGAGTCTCCGGTGAGCAGCATCGGCATCAGCTTGAGCTCTTTGAGTCGCGCTATCGCCTTCGCAGCATCTGGGCGCACCACATCGCTGACTGCAAACCAGGCTCGCTCAATCCCGTCGAACTCAGCCACGACGATCGTCGAGGTTGCAAGCTCTGCCGCTGAATCAGCGGCAGGTTCCCCGCGGCGCACAGTCACCACAACTCCCCCGACGGTTCCTCGAATTCCTTGCCCTGGCAGATTCGAAACCTCGGTGACCTGGCTGAGAGCCAGACCGTGATGCTCTGCCCCACGCACAATCGCTTCACCGATTGGATGCTCCGACGCGTGCTCTACTGAGGCCACAGCGCTCAGCGCATCCATCGCTTCTGCACTCTCACCAGCGCCTTCCCCGGCACGTTCACCCACCAAACCGAAACCGACCAGCTGCATGTTACCCTCGGTCAGCGTGCCGGTCTTGTCGAACACAATGGTGTTCACTCGACCGCTGAGCTCGAGCGCCTCTGGGCCGCGAATCAGCACGCCCAGTTGAGCGCCTCGGCCGGTACCCACAAGAATTGCCATCGGAATAGCTAATCCGAGCGCACACGGGCAGGCAATGATAAGAACCGCAATCGCGGCAGAAAACGCGAGCGTGACTGAACCACTCACGAGCATCCACACCAGAAAGGTGCCGAGGGCAATCACGATCACGGCTGGAACGAATATCGCCGAAACTCGGTCGGCAAGACGCTGCGTGCTCGACTTGCCAACCTGCGCCATTTCGACGAGTTTGGCAATGCGAGCCAGTTGGGTATCTGCGCCCACTCGCGTCGCTCGAATGACTAAGAAACCAGAGGTGTTGACCGTGGCCCCCGTCACCTCGTCGCCCTCGCCGACTTCGCGTGGCACCGATTCGCCAGTCATCGTGCTCTCGTCAATGGCGGATGCTCCACTCACGACCACGCCGTCGGTCGCGATGCTTTCGCCCGGCCGCGCCAGAAACTCGTCGCCGACGTTGAGTTCAGAAATATGGATAACCCGCTCGGTGCCGTCTGCCGCGCGCACGGTGACATCTTTCGCACCGAGTTCAAGCAGCGCTTTCAGTGCGGCACCGGCAGACTTTTTTGAACGCTCTTCGATGTACCGGCCAAGAAGAAGCACTGTGGTCACGACCGCGGCACTTTCGAGATAGATCTGACCCAGAGCGTCGCCAGGGTCGGTAAACCAGGTGAATTCGTGGGTCATACCGGGCATTCCAGCGTGACCGAAAAAGAGCGCGACGACTGACCAGATGTACGCCGCGAGCACGCCCATTGAGATGAGGGTGTCCATTGTGGTGTTGCCGTGCCTCAGGTTAATCGCAGCTGCCCGATGAAAGGGGTACGCTCCCCAAAATACGACCGGGCTTGCCATCGCAAAGACCAGCCACTGCCAATAAGTGAACTGCAGCGCTGGAATCATCGAAAGCAGAAATACCGGCACCGTGAGTACAGCACTGATGAGGAGGCGATTCTTCAGCGAAGTGCCACCCGGCATCGAGTGGTCGTGTGCGCTGGTGTGACTGAACGCATTCTTGTCGGCTTCGTGCACGGCATGCTCGTGACTTGATTTCGCAAACTTCGGCTCGGCCACCTTCGCGTGATACCCCGCCGCCTCAACCGCCGCGATCAACTGATCATCCGTAACTGATGATGGATGCTCAACGTGCGCTTTTTCAGTCGCCAAATTCACGAGCGCCGAAACCCCATCGAGCTTCTGCAGGTTTTTCTCTACCCGAGCCACGCAGCTCGCGCAGGTCATCCCCTCAATTGAGAGCTCGGTTTCTGACATGGTTAGTTGCCGATGAGTTCGTAGCCTGCTTCTTCAATCGCAGCGGCTACATCAGTTCGCTCAAGGAGCGCCTCGCTTGCGACCTTGACCGCACCGGTTTCAATATTGACGTCAACCTCAGTCACGCCGGGAATCTTCTTGAGTTCTCGCTCAACCGCCGCTGCACAGTGGCCGCAGGTCATGCCGGTGACGTGATAAACGCTTTCACTCATGTTTGCTCCTTGATGCTGCCTGGCCCAGCCAATTACGCTGTGGTCGAACCCGCTTGAAATCATACCCCCTGGGGTATAAGTTCGAAACATGGCTACAACTGACCTTACCGAACAAAATTTCGCTGAATCAATCACTGACGGCATCGTACTCGTTGACTTTTGGGCCGCTTGGTGTGGGCCCTGCCGCATGTTCGGCCCCATCTTCGAAAAGGTCAGTGAGAATCACGCCGATATCACCTTCGGCAAAGTGGATACCGAAGCGCAACAGGGACTTGCTGCGGCGTTTCAGATCACCTCTATTCCAACCCTGATGGCCTTTCGCGACAACATTCTGATCTTCTCGCAGCCGGGTGTGCTGCAAGAACCACAGCTCGAGGAGCTCATCAAGAACATCCGCGCGCTCGATATGGATGACGTTCGTCGACAGGTCGCTGAGCAGGCTGCCGCGAAGGCTGCAACGGGCACCGACGCTGCGAGCGAAGCGAGCTCAAACTAATGTCTGATACTGAAACAGCCAAAACAATTGTTGTTGTAGGTGGCGTCGCCGGTGGCATGAGCGCGGCTGCGCGCATGCGTCGCCTCGATGAGAACGCACACATCATCGTGCTCGAAAAGGGCGAGTTTGTGTCGTTCGCGAACTGCGGTCTGCCCTACTACGTGGGCGGCGAGATTCAGCATGACTGGGCTCTACTTCTGCACACCCCCGACACGCTCAAAGCCGCACTGAACCTCGACGTGCGTATTTTCCATGAGGTCACGGGCGTCGATACTGCCGCTCAGCAAGTCACTGTCACGACGCCCGAGGGTGAACTCACACTGGCTTACGATGAGCTCATTCTCGCGCCTGGCGCTCGGGCGATCGTGCCAGACATCCCAGGCATCGACTCACCGCGCATCCGCACCCTTCGCACGGTGAACGACGCAATGGATCTTCGGAGTATGGTCGAAACTGCGAAACGCGCTGTCGTGCTTGGCGGAGGCTTCATTGGGCTTGAGGCCGCAGAGGCGCTCAAAATCAAAGAACTCGACGTCACCGTGGTCACTCGCGGCGCACACGTGATGAATTTGTTGGA
>JALRLI010000026.1 GCA_023254555.1 Microbacteriaceae bacterium | reverse complement strand
GACTCTGCCAGCCCCTTGGTAGGCGACCGAAGAGTCGATGTACCGATCTTGTAGCACGACGTCGCCGCGCTCGAGGGCCGGTCGAATCACAGTGTTCACGTGTTGGGCGCGATCCGCTGCGTAGAGAAGTGCTTCAGCTTTCGGGTCTACATGCCCCGGGGTGTGCAGTAGGAGCTGGCGAATCGAGGCGCCGAGCTCAGTGCCACCGGGTTCTCGGGTACGCACGACGCTCCGACCGCATTCAGTTGTGAGCCACTCTTCAAGCAGGTCGGCATTTGTTGTCTTGCCGACACCATCGCCGCCTTCGAGTGTAATGAATAGCCCTCGCACCTGATTGCTCAACTTTTACTTGCCACTGGCAGGTTTTTTGGTCGTGCGTTTGGCCGCGGATTTTTTGGCTGCCGGCTTCGTGGTACGGGGAGCCGCAGGGCCCTTCCCGCGCTTGATTGCGAGCAGCTCAGTGGCTCGATCGAATTCCATTGTGGCTACGTCTTCGCCGCGGGGCACCGTTGCGTTGGTGACGCCGTCGGTGAGGTACACACCAAATTTGCCATTCTTCGCTTTGATCGCTTTGCCACTCACCGGGTCTGCGCCGAACTCTTTGAGCGCACTCGCCGCACGATTTGCGCCGTACTTCTTAGGCTCTGCCATCAGGGCAGCTGCCGCATCGAGCCCGATGGTGAAAATGTCATCTTCACTCTCGAGTGAACGGCTTTCGAGGCCGCGCTTCAAGTACGGGCCATATGGACCATTCTGTGCGGTGATTTCCTCGCCTGTCGATGGGTCGACACCCACCACACGAGGCAGCTCAATGAGTTTGATTGCGGTTTCGAGGTCGAGCGTGGCCGGATCCATGTCTTTGAAGAGCGATGCAGTTCGCGGCTTCGGCGCACCCTTGCCACGTTTCGGAGGCAAGATTTCACCGGTCTTCGGATCAACCACATCTGGAAGCTCCTCAAGCACATACGGGCCATACTGACCGCTCTTCATCACCAGATTCAGGCCGGTCGCTGGATGCACACCAATAACACGGTCGTCAATAATTGGCGCATCCACCAGCTCTTGAACCTTCTCGGCGGTGAGGTCTGCTGGAGCGATTTCGCGTGGCACGGTGATGCGGCGAACTTTTCCGTTCGCGCCGACCTCGCCGGTTTCGAACTTCGCGCCCTCTGGCCACACGTCTAATTCGACGCCGGCCACATCAACTTTATTGAGCTCCATAATGTCGAGGTTTGCGGTTTTTTCAAGCGCATTCTCGATTCCAGGGCGCTGCCCGCCATCACCAAAGTAGGCCTTTTTGAGCCAGTCGACGCGGCTACCTGCTCCGTTTGCGATTTCGTCGAGCTCATCTTCCATTTCAGCTGTGAGGTCATATGAGATCTGATCGCTGAAGGCTTGCTCAAACAGCTGCACGAGCACGAACGCGATCCAAGTCGGCACAAGCGCCTGCCCCTGCTTGCTGACGTAGCCCCGATCGACAATGACCGACATGATCGACGCGTAGGTTGAAGGACGGCCGATGCCGAGCTCTTCAAGCTTCTTGATCAGGCTGGCCTCCGTGTAGCGAGCCGGTGGCTTCGTTGAGTGGTCATTGCATTCTGCCTCAGCCAAAAATACTTCTTGCCCGGCACTCACGGAAGGCAGCTGAGCCTCTTCATCGCTCGCTTTGTCGTCAGCTTCTTTGTCGTTGCCTTCTTCGTAGGCAAGCTTGAAGCCAGGATCAGTGATGACGGTTCCGGTGGCCCGAAATTCGGCGAGCGCGTTTGAGGCAATCTCGACATCTGCTGACCCGGTGGGCCCGACCTCGATTGTAATGATTGCCGTTGAGCCTGTCGCGTCTTTCATCTGGCTCGCGAGAGTGCGCTTGTAGATGAGATCGTAAAGCTTCAGTTCAGAATCGCTGAGCTTGCCCGAGAGTTGGGCTGGCGTATCAAACTTCTCTCCCGCTGGGCGTATAGCCTCGTGCGCTTCCTGGGCATTTTTCGATTTGGATGCATATACCCGAGGCTTCTCAGAAAGTGAGTCAGCCCCGAATCGCTCAGATGCTTGAGCCCTCGCTGCTGTGATGGCCTGCTGCGAAAGTGACGTCGAGTCAGTACGCATATAGGTGATGTGACCGTTTTCGTAGAGACTTTGCGCAATCTGCATCGTGGTGCTGACGTTCCAACGGAACTTGCGC
The DNA here is from genome assembly GCA_023254555.1 of Microbacteriaceae bacterium. Classification (GTDB taxonomy): domain Bacteria; phylum Actinomycetota; class Actinomycetes; order Actinomycetales; family Microbacteriaceae; genus JALRLI01. The sequence goes on along the minus strand of JALRLI010000026.1, from coordinate 12,276 downwards.
GAGGCTTCCTGCTGCATGGTCGAAGTGGTGAACGGTGCGGCTGGGCGACGAGTGTATGGCTTTGACTCAACTGCCTTCACAACCGCTTTCACACCGTTCGTGGTCAGTGCGGCACTCAGGGCTTCTGCGGCTGGCAGATCGAGAACAAGCACACCGTCTTTTTTGAGCTCACCCTTTGAGTTAAAGTCATCTCCCTCGGCAATTTCTTTGCCGTTTACCCGAGCCAGTTTGGCCTCAAACTTTGACCCGGCAGTGAAGACGCCGGTGATGCTGGCGTAGCCTGCAGTGATGAACGCCATGCGCTCACGCTCGCGATCAACCACCAATCGAACGGCTGGCGACTGCACTCGACCAGCGGATTTTGCACCACGCACTTTCTGGCGTGCAACTCCTGAGAGCTCGAAGCCGAGAAGCCGGTCGAAGGTCTGGCGAGCAACCTGGGCGTCAACAAGGTTCTGGTTGAGTTCGCGAGTGTGGTTGAGGGCGTCTCGAATCGCATCTTTGGTGATCTCGTTGAAGACCATTCGGCGTACTGGCACTTTGGGCTTGAGTACCTGCTGCAGATGCCACGCGATTGCTTCACCTTCGCGGTCTTCGTCTGTTGCGAGCAATACTTCATCCGCGTCTTTCAAGGCGGATTTGAGTTCGCTCACCACGCGCTTCTTCCCTTCGGAAACCACGAAGTAGGGCTCGAAGTCTTTCTCGATGTTCACGCCAAATGCTTTCAGAGAGGCAATCTTGCGTGCCTCTTCCGGCAACATTTTTGGCACGGCAATTTCACGTATGTGACCGACCGAAGCCATTACCTGGTAGTCGTCGCCAAGGTAGCCCGAGATGGACTTCACCTTGTTGGGGGACTCAACAATCACCAGTTTTTTGTTGCCTGCCACGCAGACTCCTTAATCTATGGGGTGCAAACCGAACGCTAATTCAGTGTTCGCCGTGAACGATACCGCCATTCCTGTTATAACACCAAGCCAGCCCTTGACTGGGACTTCACGCTGAGCCCGACGATACTGCGTTGCACTTCAACCCTCACCCAGGTGTCAGACACCTCACATCGAATCAAGTGAACTCGATTCACTTCACTCACACGAGTTGCTGACGCGCACGGCTCACCTGCGGTAAATCCGAAGAGCGCATCGGCAGCTGCGAGCGCTGTGAGGTCAGCAGCCGCCTGCACTTCAACCCGTTGAGCCAAAGCCGACGCTCCCGACACGACGGTAACGCTCAACCCCACGGTTGCGCTTAACACTCCCAACGCAATGGGCGCGGCACTCACAAGTCATTCCTGAGTGTGCAGGCTCGAGCCTGAATCTCAATCGCCGCGAGTATCGCTGACGCGGGATGCGCGGTTGCTCTGACGCAGACGAAGTCACCTGTTTCTTCACTGCTGACCCGCACGTGGTAACCAAGGCGCTGACTCAAATTCGGTGAAGCATCACCCCTTGCTTCGAACCGAACCGCATCTGCAACCGCACTGCTCAGCCTCAGCTGTTGACCGGCCAGCCCAATTGCGCCCACACACAAGCCAACCACCGCAACAACCGCGGGGAGTGTCATAGCGAACTCGGCCGTGACACTCCCCCGATCATCTCGAAGCAGCCGACGAACTCGATGAGCTACATTAGCCGGCAGTGTTGAGCGCATTTCGAACGAGGTCGACGAGCATGGATTTAACCTCGTTCCCGCGCAGGATGACGACGAGCAACCCTGCGAACCCGACAGCGGCCATAATCACGACCGCGTATTCTGCAGTAGCTGCGCCTGAGTCATCCTTCCAAATTTCCCTCACTCGCTGCCAGAGTGAGTTAACCGTGTGCAGTGTGCTTTGCATCATTACTTCTCCCGTTGTGTTTGGGGCACTTAAGCGGGCACGCCAGGTACAGCATCCCCCAATCAGCGGTGTGCGCGCAGCGGCAACCTTCGAATTGTGAGCGCAGCCCGCAAAGAGGCACTGGTGTGGAGCGAGCCTTAGCTACACCGTGATGACGCGCTCGATCGCCGGATGCGCAGCGCGAAGTGCTCGGTCGATTTTCAGCCCGGTCGCGAATGTGACGGCTGGGCATCCATCGCAGGCACCGCTGAGTTTGATGGTCACCGTGCCGTTGAGGATTGACTCAACTGACCATGATCCACCGTGTAATCGGATGAGATCGCCAGCCGGCCCAGCGAAAACCGTGTCGATCACGGCGAACAGTTCAGAGTTGTCGGTCGCGGAAGTTGTGGTCTGCCAATCGACGTTTGGCGCCACCAACGCATCGACAACTGCAGCGCGAACCTCGGCTCCCACTTCACCCCACGTGCAGTTCTCACCGAGCTGGGTCACGATGCCATCAGAGCACACGGTGGCCTCGACAATCACACCCGAACGTAGCAGCTCGCCAAACACACCCGGAGCATCTGTCACCAGACCAGTCGCGAGAGACTCGGCTGCTGTGGTGCGCCAGAGTACGGCTTCTGAACCATCGATGCGTTCTGGGTGAATCAGTAACTCGGAGGCGCTCACGCGGTCACCGCCTCGACAATCAGGCGAGTGATGAACGCACCCACCCAGGCGAGGGCAAACATATACCCGAACGCCAGTGCCGGCCAGCGCCAGCTCCCAGACTCTTTTCGAAGCACGACCATCGTCGCGACGCACTGAAGCGCAAACATGAAGAAGACCAGCAGGCTCGCGATAGTGGCGGGAGTGAAAACCTTCTCGCCCTCGCGGCTGCCGCTCGTGTACGTCATGGTTTGTAGCGCTTCAGCTGGGTCATCAGGGTTGTCTGCCGAAGCAATCTGCCCCATCGTCGACACAAAGGTCTCGCGCGCGGTGAGTGACGAGAGTATGCCGACATTAATCTGCCAGTTGTAACCAAGGGGCTCAAAAACCGGCTCCATCACGCGACCGATGGATCCAGCGACGCTCGTGTCGAGCGATGGTTGGTTGTTGCCGTCGGTCGAACCCTGTCCAATCGAGATGTTGAGCAGCAGCCACATCACGGCGGTGGCGGCGAGAATCATTGTGCCCGCTCGCTTCAAAAATGCAGCAACCGCGTTCCACGTCACAATGAAGAGAGTCTTCGCGGTTGGAAACCTGTACGGCGGCATCTCCAGATAAAACGGAAACATATTCGCCTTGCGCCCGATCAGCTTCGTGACCAACCAGGCGGTAATCATCGCGGCGAGCGCACCACCGAGATACAGCGCGAACATGACGAGACCCTGCACCTGCAGTGGCCCGATATACGTGCCGGCCGGTACCAGCATGCCAATCAGCATCACATATATAGGTAAGCGTGCTGAACAGGTCATCAGCGGTGCTGCGAGCATCGTGGCAAGCCGGTGCCGGGAAGAGCTCATAGTTCTGGTCGACATGATTCCCGGAATTGCACACGCAAGCGACGAGAGCAGCGAAACAAAGGCCCGCCCTTCGAGTCCGGCCTTCGCCATCAGCCCGTCCATCAAAAACGCTGCTCGCGCCAAGTACCCGCTGCCCTCGAGTATGGCGAGGACCAAGAACATGAACATGATCTGCGGAACGAACACAAGCATTCCACCAACACCACCGATCACAGCGTCTGCCAAGAAGCTAGCCAGCCACGGTATCGAGATGGATGCCCGAACAAAGTCGCCGAGCAGCCCAAAAAGATACTCGAGCCCGTCTTGAAAGGGAGTCGCTGCAGTAAAAATTGCTTGAAACAGCAAAAACATCACGCCAATGAACGCGAGTAGCCCCCATACCGGGTGCAACAAGATTGAATCGATTGTTGCGGTTCGGCTATCTGGGTCTGCGGGCTTGTACCCTGCGGTGTTCAACACCGAGCCCACCCACTGGCGCACTCCGGCCGGATCAGTGGGTGGCGCAACCACCGGTGTTGACCAGTGCTGCCAGTGCGCGCATGCCTCCCGCACGTCATCAACACCGCCGCGTCGATGCGCGAGTGATGTCACAACCGGAACACCCAGAGCCTTTTCTAGTGCAGCTGTGTCAATCGAACCAGAGCGCATCTGTAGCTCATCGGTCATCGTGAGCACGACACAGGTGGGCATACCGAGCGCAAATACCTGCGAAAGCAGTGACAATGACTGGTCAAGCGTTGTGGCATCGAGCACGGCGAGAACCGCCTGTGGCTTGTTGATACCTTGTGCGTCCAGTTCACCGGCGAGAAACTGCCGAACCACTTCTTCGTCGGGGCTGACCGAGGCCAAACTGTAGGCGCCCGGAAGATCTTCAAGGGCAAACTGTTCGCCGTCAACGGAGAAAAATCCTGTCTCACGCCCGACGGTCACACCAGGGTAATTGCCGGTTTTCACGTTCAGGCCCGTCAGCTGGTTAAAAAGAGTACTCTTGCCCGCGTTCGGGGCACCCACCAGAGCAATACGAGCGCCCGAGACTGCGACTGCATTCGATGAGCCGCCATGATGATGACTAGCCATCAGCGCTTCTCGCGTTCACAAAAATGCAGGCAGCCTCAGACTTGCGAAGTGAGAGTTCGTACGAGCGAACCCGGTAGACGGTCGGGCCACCAAACGGCGCCCTGCGAAGTGTTGTCACCACGGTTCCAGGAGTGAAGCCAAGATCTTCGAGCCGTCGATTCCACTTTGCATCACGCTCTGTGACACTGGCGATAATGGCCGTGTCACCTCGCTTGAGCGAGCTGAGAGGGATGATTGGCATAGATGAGCTTTCTCGAGAGGAGCTACCCAAACCCTACCTTGGTAAGGGTACCCTTACCTAATCGCCCGTGGCGGGCTCAGCGCCAGAGCAGCAGCGATTCGCCCTGACCGCCGCCACCGCAGAGTGCAACGGCAGCGCGACCTGACCCACGGCGGTGCAGCTCGTGCGCTGCATGCACAACAAGGCGCGCACCAGAGGCGCCAATCGGATGCCCAAGCGCAATCGCACCACCGTGAATATTCACGATTTCGGGATCGACCCCGAGTTCTTTGTTTGACTGTTCAGCCACTGCTGCAAAGGCTTCATTGATTTCGATAAAGTCGAGGTCGGCGACATCCCAACCAGCACGCTCAAGGGCACGAGCGATAGACCGTGAAGGCTGACTTGGCAGTGACGTATCCGGCCCTGCTACCGGACCTGCCATACCGACGGTCGCGAGAATGGTGAGGCCGTCTTCTTCGGCACGCTTACGGGTGGTAAGCACAACGGCAGCAGCGCCATCAGAGATGGGCGACGAGTTACCAGCGGTGATTGTGCCCTCTTTGTCGAATGCAGGCCGGAGTGCGCCGAGCACCTCAACGGTGGTTTCGCCGCGCACACCCTCGTCTTGGCTCACGAGAATCGGATCACCCTTGCGCTGTGGCACTTGCACCGCGGCAATCTCGTCTTCAAAAACATCTTCTGCCCAAGCTTTGGCGGCGCGCTGGTGTGAGTTCGCCGAGATGGTGTCTTGTTCGAGGCGGGTGATACCAAGTTTCTTTACATCACGCTCGGTGAGAACACCCATTGAGGTGCCAACTTCGAAGGCGTCTTCGAGGCCGTCACGAGCCATCGTGTCGAGAAGCTTCACGTCGCCGTATGTATAACCGGCTCGCGAACCAGGCAAAATGTGTGGCGCGTTTGTCATAGATTCTTGACCGCCCGCGAGCATAACCTCAGCGTCACCAACGCGAATCATTCGCGCCGCATCGATGATTGCGAGCAGACCCGACAGGCAGACCTTATTAACGGTGGCGGCTGGAACCGAGATAGGCACGCCCGCGGCGAGCGAGGTCTGACGGGCGGGGTTTTGGCCTGCACCAGCCTGAAGCACCTGGCCGAAAATCACGCCGTCTATGACATCTGCGCTCAAACCTGAGCGATCAATTGCAGCACCGGCCGCGATTGAACCAAGCTGCACTGCGTTCAGCGATGCGAGCTGCCCTTTCAGTCGACCCTGCGGGGTACGAGCAGCCGCAACGATAACGACGTCTTCAGGTGTGGGGATTGGTGCCGCTGACATGATGTTCCTTAAATAAGTTGTGGGGTTTATTCGAACCCTTCTACTCTAGCTTTCTGTTGGTACCGACCGAGCGGCCGATTAACGCTCAGCTGAGACTCGGACCCAAGATTGAGAACATCATCGGCAGTACCCCGAGCGCGATAAAGGCCGGCAGAACACACACTCCCATCGGCAGCATGAGTGAAACCGAGAGCTTCGCTGCTCGATGCTGAATCATGTTGCGGTACTCAAGTCGTTGGGAAGCAGCTTCGGCGTGCAAAATTCCAACTACTGACACACCGGCTTCTTGCGCGAGCTGCAGGCTTCGAGCCACCGCACCTGAGCGCGATGTGAACTCGGCAATCGATACACCATCAACACGAAACTCATCTATTGCGTCAGTGACCAGGATGCGCGCCCGCTGCTGATCGAGCCCCGCTGAGAGCGCCACGACGAGCAATTCTTCTGCGAAGCCGGGGCGGCTCAGGGATCCAGCAGCTCTCTTCATGAGTCGCCCACTCCAGACGTTCGCGATGAGAATCAGGAATGCCCCGACGAACATCATTGCCCAACCAGCAGGGTTGAAGAGTAAGAACCCAATCGGGTTGAAGCCGAGCAACATGGACATTGCGATGCTCACCACCGGCAACCAGAGGGTCAACCTCATCGTTGCCCTTGGCCCCGCAAACGCGAGTGCGCGCTGACGCTCGTATACTTCGAACTCAGTCAGCTGCTCGGCGAGCGTGTTGAGAGTCGGAGACATTGCAGCGCCGGTAGTTTCGGCCAGTCGCCAAATCGACGCGAGTGCAGCGAAGCCCTCAGCGGAAATCGCTGTGGCAGTATCTTCTCCTCTGCCAAGCCGGCTTGAAACGTTCGCAGCCGTAGCCGAGAATTCAGAATCAGACTTGAGAAAGCGCCAACTGTTTCTGGGTGATATTCCGCCGGCGACCAGTACCGAAATTCGTCTCACCAGCTTCGCTTCAGTGCTCACGTCTCAACCCGTAATCTTCGAACGAGAGCTTCTCAACTGTGAGCTCATGTGCCACCAATGAACCGTTGCTACCGAGGCCGAGGCGCCCGACCGCTTCGATTTCACGTCCCGTTCCATGTTGTTTCAGAGCCACCACCGCATCGATTGCACTCACAGCCTGCCGAGCAAGCTCATCTGTGCTCATCCCTGCAGAGGCTCCAAGCGCTTCAAGCCGAGCGGGCACATCGGCGAGCGAACTGGCATGCACGGTTCCGGCGCCGCCATCGTGACCGGTGTTGAGTGCGCTCAGCAGTATTCGCAGCTCTGGACCGCGGCATTCGCCAAGTACGATTCGGTCTGGTCTCATTCGCAGTGACTCACGTACCAGCCGTTCCATGGTGATCTCGCCGACCCCTTCGATATTCGACTGCCGGGCCTCCAGCCCAATTACGTGAGGATGATCTATCTGCAATTCGGCAACGTCTTCGACTGTCAGAATTCTCTCGTTCGATGAAACAGTGCCCATCATCGCCGCCAGCAGAGTTGTTTTGCCGCTTCCGGTAGGACCAGAAATCAGCACGTTCTTTCGGCTTCGCACCAGGGCGAGTAGCCACTTAGCGGTCACCTCATCGCAGAGCCCTGACGATACAAGGCTGACGAAACTTCGGTGTCTCGCCCGAGGGATTCGCACCGAGATGAGTGACCCCTCGGTGCTGATTGGTTCAAGAACAGCGTGCACACGGATGCCACCAACAAGCCTGACATCGACACACGGGTTCATCTCGTCGAGATGCCGGCCGCCGGCTGCAATCAGGTCAACCGCGATCTTTCTCTGCACACGCGCATCCATCTCGATGCCCTCAACACGCACTGCTCCCGAGCCCCGGTCAACCCAGACTCCGGCTGATCCATTCACGAAAATATCGGTTACCGCTGGGTCGTTCAGGAGCGCAAGGAGTGGGCCGAATGCCTGTTTCAGCGAAAAATCGAGCTCAGTATGAGGTGGATGCACAGCCGAAGCATGACGGACCGTTCATCCCTTTTTCAAGAAAAAATCCCTGCTCGGAGTAAGTTTTTGCTGAACGACCCTGTTGAGGAACCCTCGGGCACTACCGCTCGCCATGAATTAGTTATATATTTCTCAACAAGACGTATTCCGACCGACAGGAAGGGACAATGGTGTCCAACGCAAACCACGATCACGGAATGATTGAAAGTCACCCACTCGAGGGAACGACGTATCCGCCCAGCGCAGAATTCGCGGCATCCGCAAATATCAACGATCCAGCTGTGTACTGGAAGGCTGCCGAAGACCCTGAAGCCTACTGGGCAACACAGGCGAAAGAGCTGCACTGGCACAAGCCGTTCACGAAGACCCTCGACTGGTCGAACCCTCCGTTTGCGAAGTGGTTTTATGACGGAGAGATTAACGTCGCCTACAACTGCGTTGACCGCCACGTTGAAGCCGGCCACGGTGACCGTGTCGCGATTCACTGGGAGGGCGAGCCAGGTGACACCCGCAAAGTCACCTACGAAGAACTCTTGTTCGAAGTAAAGCGTGCCGCTGTTCTGCTCGAAAGTCTTGGTGTTACCGCTGGCGATCGCGTCGCAATCTACATGCCGATGATCCCTGAGGCAATTGTTGCGATGCTCGCAGTTGTTCGACTCGGTGCCGCCCACTCAGTTGTGTTCGGTGGCTTCAGCGCTGAGAGCCTTCGAGCTCGTATTGAGGATGCCGACGCCAAGCTCGTGATTACCGCTGACGGCGGTTACCGCAAGGGTAAGGTTTCACCACTCAAGCCACTCGTTGATGAGGCGCTCGCTCTCGAAACCGGGCAGAAGCACAACGTGAAAAACGTGCTCGTGGTCAAGCGCGGCGACAACCCGGTCGACATGGTGGCAGACCGTGACCTCTGGTGGCACGAAGAAATTGCTCAAGTCGAGGCTCAGCACGAAGCGAAAGGCTTCAACGCCGAGAATCCACTCTTCATTCTCTACACTTCTGGCACCACCGGAAAGCCAAAGGGTATCTTGCACACGTCAGGTGGTTACCTGACTCAGGCTGCCTACACGCACAAGAACATCTTCGATCTGAAGCCCGAGGTTGATGTCTACTGGTGTACCGCAGACATCGGCTGGATTACCGGTCACAGCTACCTGGTATACGGCCCGCTAGCCAATGGCGCGACCCAGGTTGTTTACGAGGGCACGCCTGATACCCCAGATTGGGGTCGCTGGTGGAGCATTATCGAGAAGTACGGGGTAACCATCTTCTACACCGCCCCAACCGCTATTCGTTCGTTCATGAAAATCGGTCGGCAAGAGGTGCAGAAATACGACCTCTCGACCATCCGTGTGCTCGGCTCTGTTGGTGAACCAATCAACCCAGAAGCGTGGAACTGGTACCACGATGTCATCGGCGGCGGCACTGCCCCAATCGTCGACACGTGGTGGCAGACAGAAACGGGTGCCATCATGATTTCACCGCTGCCGGGTCTCACCTCGTTGAAGCCGGGCAGTGCCCAGGTGCCGATTCCCGGCGTGACCATTGACGTGGTCGACGACACCGGCAACCATGTGGGCCACGGCAACGGTGGGCTGCTCGTGATTCAAAAGCCGTGGCCAAGCATGGTGCGAAATATCTGGGGTGACCCAGAGCGGTTCAAAGAGACCTATTGGTCGCAGTTCGGTGATCAGTACTTTGCCGGTGACGGCGCGCGCCTCGATGATGACGGTGACATCTGGCTACTCGGTCGCGTCGATGACGTGATGAACGTTTCGGGTCACCGATTGAGCACCGCTGAAATCGAATCGGCTCTGGTAGGTCACACCTCAGTGGCAGAGTCGGCAGTTGTGGGCGCATCCGATGAAACCACTGGCCAGGCTGTGGTCGCCTTCGTGATTCTGAAGGCCAACCAGACCGAACTCACCGAGGAGAATGCCGAAGCTGAGCTCAAGGCTCACGTTGCCAAACACATCGGTGCGATTGCTCGTCCACGCCAGGTTTTCATCGTGCACGAGTTGCCCAAGACTCGTTCCGGAAAAATCATGCGTCGCCTGCTTCGTGACGCAGCCGAGGGTCGCGACATTGGTGATACCACCACGCTCGCAGACACCATGGTGATGCAGACCATCTCTCAGCGCGTTCGTGATGAGCGCGACGCGAAGAAGTAGTCACGCAGGCACGCCCTAGGCGAATTCGGATACCAAGGTTGGGGCTTGGTATCCGAATTCTTTTTGAGTGAGCAGATACTCCTCAGCATCGCGTATTCCAGCGCGCCCTGCTCGATTGAGTAAACTTCTGTTGTTGCTCACACCCCCACTTGTGACGCGAACGAGAAACTACAGAAAGTTTTTGTCGCAATGGAAGATGCAGTAGTCGAAGAACCATCGGTTTTGGAAACCGAATCTGAGGTTCCGAGCAGCGGCTGGCGGGCTCGAAGTGATGCGTGGGAGATGCTGTTCTTCGCGCTCAAGCAACTCATTACGCAGCCGGATGCTCCAACTGCTGACTCACTTCGCGCGGAGATTAATCGTCGACTGGGCCTGCTGCACGCCCTCGAACTCTACTGGGCACGACCCCGACGCTCTGTGGTCTCGGAAATTCGCGAACTCATCATTGCAGAGCGCTACGAGGCGGCACTCACCATTGTTGAGCCCATCGCCAACCACATGACGGTGATTTCAATCGGCCAGGGCGCAGAAGGCGTCGAAGGCGCTGAGGAAAGCCGCGAATCCGTGGCCTGGCGCGACCAAAGGCCAGCGTTCGAAGTGCTGTTCGTTGATGATATTCCTCACGCCGACCGCATCGCCTTCAAAGCTGACATGGCTGCGCACCGCAGTCGAGAAGACCAGTTCATTTACGACCTCACAATCGTGCCGAGCTTCGAAGACGCGCTGATTGCGTTGATCTTGAACCCTCAGATTCAGGCGGTTGTGCTTCGCCCAGGCTTCACCAATCACTCACAAGAGAACCTGAGTCGCGACCTCAGGCAGTACCTCAATCAGCTGGGGATCGACGACCTCGACTCGTTGTCACCGATTCAGCGCATTCTGAAACTCTCAGAAAAAGTCTCTGAGCTACGGCCCGAAGTAGACATGTTCTTGTTGGTCGACGTTGGCATAGAAGAGCTAGCGAGCTCTGTGACGAAGCGATTTAGCCGGGTGTTCCGCCGCGAGGATCGGCTCGAACTGCACCTGTCAATTCTGCGAAACGTCTCAGGTCGATATGACGCGCCGTTCTTTGAAGCCTTGCAAGAATACGCCAAGCGGCCTGCTGGCGTGTTTCATGCGCTCCCCATTTCGCGTGGCGGATCGGTCAACAACTCAACCTGGATTCGTGACATGGGTGAGTTCTACGGTCGCAACCTTCTGATGGCAGAGACATCTGCAACCTCGGGAGGGCTCGACTCACTGCTCTCGCCAACTGGTTCAATCAAAAAAGCGCAGACCGTTGCCGCCCGCGCGTTCGGCGCCAAACAGACGTACTTCGTCACGAACGGAACCTCTACCGCGAACAAGATTGTGCATCAGGCGCTGATCACGCCCGGTGATGTGGTGCTCGTCGACCGAAACTGTCACAAGTCTCACCACTATGGATTGATGACTGCCGGTGCTCGTATCGCCTACCTCGATGCGTATCCACTCGATGAATACTCGTTCTACGGAGCGGTTCCGCTTGAGAGCATCAAGCAAACCTTGCTCGAGTATCGTGATGCCGGTCGGCTCGATGACGTGAAAATGATTACGCTGACGAACTGCACGTTTGACGGCATCGTTTACGACCCCGAGCGGGTGATGCGCGAGTGCTTAGCCATCAAACCAGATCTCGTTTTTCTTTGGGATGAAGCGTGGTTCGCGTTTGCCGGATTCCACCCGGTGTACCGTCGCCGCACTGGAATGGCTGCGGCCCGAGCGCTCGAGGCCGAGTTCGCAACCCAGGAGTATCGCGACCGCTACCGGGCTCAGCACGAGAAACTCGCGGGGGCGAGCGCAGAGGTGTGGGCATCCACTGAACTGCTCGCGAACCCTGACGAGGCAAGGCTGCGCGTGTACGCAACTCAGTCGACGCACAAGACGCTGACCGCACTGCGCCAGGGCTCAATGATTCACGTGTGGGATGAGTGCTTCAATACGCTCAGCGCTGAGGCATTTCACGATGCCTACATGACGCACACCTCCACCTCGCCGAACTACCAGATTCTGGCCTCGCTCGATATTGGCCGGCGCCAGGTTGAGCTTGAGGGCTACGAACTCGTGCAGCGCCAGGCTGATCTCGCGACCAGCGTTTCGCGAGCCGTAGCTCGGCATCCAGTCTTGAAAAAGTACTTCAGGGTACTCACGACTCGCGACCTCGTGCCTGCCCAATACCGTGTTACC
>JALRLI010000025.1 GCA_023254555.1 Microbacteriaceae bacterium | reverse complement strand
TAAGGTGCAGCCTGCGACCCGCAGAGCCTTTTTCGGCGACGCTTACCGCCACGTGTTCGCCGATGCGCATGCCTCCGGCTTCGGTGAGTACCTCGTCGACCCTGATCAACTCGCGATGATGCTCAGCGAGCCACTTCATACCAAGATTCGAGCCGCCCTCTTCATCAGCGACTCCCATGAAGACGAGGTCGCCAGCGAGTCGCTGACCCTTGGCTGCCGCGCGAGCGAATTCGCGAAACAGGGTCGCGTAAATCGCGGTGAGAAACAGCATGTCAACCGCTCCCCTGCCCCAAATCTCGCTGTCAACGAGTTCGGCACCGAAGGGGTCATGTTGCCACTGAGTCGCGTCTGCGCTGACGACGTCGAGGTGTCCGACCAAACCGAGAGACCTCGAGTTTGGTTGTGAACCAGGAAGTCTCGCGATGAGGGATGCCCGGCCCGGCGCGGACTCGAGCACTGTGAGCTCTATGCTGCCCGAAATATCGGCGAAGAATTGCTCGAGAAACTTGGTCGCTCGAATTTCATGGCCGGATTCGACTGAGCCGTCATTCACGCTACCGAGGCGAATTAGAGACTGCAGGAGCTCGACCGCGGTAGCGTCGAGTTGCTCTGCCGGCGGCAAAAAATGCATACCTCGATTCTAGAAGCCCGCTGAACCCAGCCCCGGTAACGCCCCGGCTGGCACCTCGTCACCTAGGCTTAGTTCGATGGAACGACGAGAGCGCCTGCGCAAACGGCTACTGCCTCTGGCATCCGCCCTCCTCGTGATACTCGTTCTCGCGTACACAGTCTCAACCCTGACAGCGGCGATACCAGCGGCCTCAACGAACTCAGCACAAGGGGCAGCGGCAACCGTCTCCATCGATGAGGTTGAATTACCCTGGCCTGCTGAGCCCAGCTCGATAGCGGTGTGGATCGACGCCAAAACAACTCAGGGCTCGGGGTTACGAAGCAACGGCAACAACGCTGAAACCGTGATGGCGAGCTTGGCGAAACTCATTACGATTGTGGTTTCGCTGGATGCGCATCCATATGACCCGAACGATAAAGCGACCTACACGCTCGGCGCCAAAGATGTCGGCTATTACCGGCAGGTGCTTGCCCAAGACGGCTCAACGGCTCCGGTTGTTGAGGGCGTCAAACTCACCCGCTACCAGATGATGCAGCTGATGATGCTGCCGTCGGCGAACAACTATGCGCTGAGCTACGTTGATTGGATCTTCGGTTCGATGGAGACCTTTCGCAAAGAGGCGCAAGCCTATTTTGACAAGCACAAGCTTGAGAGCATCCGCTTGAATGAGCCGTCGGGCCTTGACCTCAACAACGTGGCTACCGCGTCAGATCTCTCCCAAATTGGGCAACTCGCACTGGCATATCCGGTGTTGGCTGAGATCATGGCCCAGCAAACCGCCGAGATTCCAGGCATTGGCACGATCAAGAACTCGAACTTCTTCCTAGGTGAAAGCGGAGTGCGCGGTATGAAAACCGGCACCACCTCAGCGGGTCGCAACCTGATGCTTGCGCGCGATGTCACGGTTGGCGATCGCACCGTCACATTTGTGATCACGACGCTCGGCCAACCCAGCGCCGAGGCGCGTATCGCGGTCAACGAGGCACTGATTGCGGGGGTTGCCGGTGACGTGCAAGAGGTAACGGTGGCTACTGACGGCGAGGTCGTGGGCGATGCAACACTGTGGAACGGAGCCGAGGTTCAGCTGCTCGTGAAGGGTTCTGCGTCAACGGTGTTGACCCTCGACGAAGCGGCCAAGCGTAAAGCCGTGTTCGGTGAGGTTCGAGCGGGCATGAACGCGGGCGACAAGATTGGCCTTCTCAACATTGCAACCCCAACGGGCAAGATTTCGCTGCCGGTGGTGCTCGCCGAATCAATCCCAGAACCAGACGGCTGGTGGCGACTGACGCACCCATTCGCCGTGTGGGGTTGGATGCGCTAGCGGCGCACGCTCGGCGCCTCTAGTCGATTCGCACCGAATCGAGGTACCCGGCAATGCGACCGATTGCCTCAGTCAGCACCGAAACCTCAGGCAGCGTGACAAAGCGCAGGTGGTCTGGCGTTGGCAGGTTGAAGCCGCGTCCGTTCGTGACCAAAACGTTCGTCGCGCGCAGCAGTTCAATCACAAAATGCTGGTCGTCATCGATTGGGTAGCGCTCGGGATTAAGACGTGGAAACAGGTACATCGCACCCCCCGGAAGCACACAGTCAACACCCTCGATTTCGGTAAGCAACCGATGCGCAATATCGCGTTGCTCGCGCAAGCGACCACCCGGTGCACACATGGCATCGATAGATGACTCGCCCGAAAGCGCCACCGGTATCGCATATTGCGCAGGCACGTTTGAGCACATTCGCATGTTTGCGAGCAGCGTCAGCCCCTCGAGAAAGTCGGATGCCCGTTCGCGGTTTCCCGAGGCAACAAGCCAACCCGCGCGATACCCGGCAACACGCTGCGCTTTCGAGAGCCCGCCGAAGGTGAGGCAGAGCGTCTCGGTGACGTGTAATGCGGCATGCTCGTGGGCCGCACCCTCGTACAAGATGCGATCATAAATTTCGTCTGCCATCAGCACGAGCCCGTGACGTTCTGCGAGTGCGGCGAATCCTTTGACGAGGTCTGCTGAGTAGACGGCACCCGTTGGGTTGTTCGGGTTGATCAGCACGATGCCTTTGGTGCGATCGGTGACGAGCGCTTCGATGGCAGCAAGGTCGGGCATCCACCCGTTTGCTTCGTCGCATGGGTAATGCACGGCACGACCGCCCGAGAGCGTGACCTGCGCAGTCCAGAGTGGATAGTCAGGTGCTGGCACCAGAATCTCATCGCCGGGGCTGATGAGTGCCTGCAACACGAGCGAGATGAGCTCACTCACGCCATTGCCGAGCAGAACGTCATCAGGGCTGATGTTGGCCAAGCCGAGCTCTGAGTAAAAGCGTGCCACCGCCTCGCGGGCCACTGGCACACCACGCGAATCGCTGTACCCCTGCGCGATAGGCAGAGCCCGCTCGATTGCCTCGATGTACTCAGGCGGCGCCTCAAAGCCGAAGGGAGCTGGGTTGCCGATGTTTAGCTTCAGGATGCTCTGGCCTGCGCGCTCTAGCCGCTCGGCTTCTTGCAGAATCGGCCCGCGCACGTCATAGCGCACCCCTGCGAGCTTGCTTGACTGGGTGATTTGGCGCATCAGTCAATTATCGGTCACGAATTGCTTCGCGAATCACAGGCATTAAAACTGAACGGCTAGAAATCCCAATCTTCGTCTTCGGTGGCGATTGCCTTGCCGATGACGTATGACGAGCCTGATCCCGAGAAGAAGTCGTGGTTCTCATCGGCGTTCGGCGAAAGTGCCGAGAGAATCGCTGGGTTCACATCGGTCACACTCGAGGGGAACAGCGCCTCGTAACCGAGGTTCATCAGCGCCTTGTTTGCGTTGTAGTGCAAGAACTTCTTCACGTCTTCGGCGAGGCCAACCCCGTCGTAGAGATCGTGCGTGTACTGCACCTCGTTGTCGTAGAGTTCGTACAGCAGGTTGTAGGCGTAGTCTTTCAGCTCATCGCGCTCTGCCTCGCTGAGCTTCTCAAGACCCTTCTGGTACTTGTACCCGATGTAGTAACCGTGAACTGCTTCGTCGCGAATAATAAGACGAATAAGGTCGGCTGTGTTGGTGAGCTTGGCATGGCTCGACCAGTACATCGGAAGGTAGAAGCCCGAGTAGAACAAGAATGATTCGAGCAGCGTCGACGCAACCTTGCGCTTCAGCGGTGAATCACCCTGGTAGAAATCCATCACGATCTGCGCCTTCTTCTGCAGGTTCGGATTCTCGACCGACCAGCGGAACGCGTCATCAATTTCTTGTGTCGAGCACAACGTCGAAAACACTGACGAGTAGCTCTTCGCATGCACCGATTCCATGAAGGCAATGTTGGTGAGCACAGCCTCTTCGTGCGGGGTAATCGCATCAGGAATCAGCGACACCGCACCAACGGTACCCTGCAGCGTATCGAGCAGGGTGAGGCCGGTGAACACACGCATTGTGAGCTGCTGCTCTTCAGGAGTGAGCGTCGCCCACGACTGAACGTCGTTCGAAAGCGGCACCTTCTCTGGCAACCAGAAGTTGTTGACGAGTCGGTTCCAGACCTCAACGTCTTTCTCATCCTCGATACGGTTCCAGTTGATTGCCTGTACTTCAGAAACCAGTTTGAGTGGCGTATGGGACATAATCTGTGTGCTTTCTTCGATGCGTATTTGATTCAATTTTCAGGATGCAACCCGCTACAGCATGCAGCTGACGCAGCCCTCAACCTCGGTGCCCTCGAGCGCCATCTGACGCAGGCGGATGTAGTAAATCGTCTTGATGCCTTTACGCCATGCGTAAATCTGAGCCTTGTTGATATCGCGCGTGGTTGCGGTGTCTTTGAAGAACAGCGTCAGCGAGAGTCCCTGATCTACGTGCTGGGTTGCCGCGGCGTAGGTATCGATAATCTTCTCGGCGCCGATTTCGTAAGCATCTTCGTAGTACTCAAGGTTGTCGTTCGTCAGGAACGGAGCCGGGTAGTACACGCGACCGAGCTTGCCCTCTTTACGTATCTCAATACGCGAGGCGATTGGGTGAATCGACGAGGTTGAGTTGTTGATGTACGAGATCGATCCGGTTGGCGGCACAGCTTGCAGGTTCTGGTTGTAGATACCGTGCGCCTGAACCGAGGCTTTCAGCTCTGACCAGTCGTCTTGGTTCGGGATGTGCACACCGGCGTTCTCGAACAGCTCTGCCACGCGCTCGGTCTCAGGAACCCAGGCTCGATCGGTGTACTTGTCAAAGAATTCACCCGATGCATACTTCGAGTTCTCGAAGTTATCGAACGCAGTGCCGCGCTCCTTTGCGAGTTCATTCGAAGCGCGAAGCGCATGGAACAGCACCGTGTAGAAGTAGATGTTCGTGAAGTCGATGCCCTCAGGTGAGCCGTAGTGAATGCGCTCACGAGCAAGGTACCCGTGCAGGTTCATCTGCCCCAGGCCAATCGCGTGCGACTTATCGTTGCCGTCTTCGATTGAGCGAACCGAGCTGATGTGGCTCATGTCACTCACCGCGGTCAAGCCACGAATGGCGGTAGCAACACTTTCACCGAAGTTCGGACCATCCATCATCGCTGCAATGTTCATCGAACCGAGGTTGCACGAGATGTCTTTACCGATGTGGTTGTAGCTGAGGTCTTCGTTGTAGGTGGTTGGCGTGTTCACCTGCAGAATCTCTGAGCACAGGTTTGACATGTTGATGCGGCCCTCGATTGGGTTCTCGCGATTCACCGTATCTTCGAACATGATGTAGGGGTAGCCCGACTCAAACTGCAGTTCAGCAATGGTCTGGAAGAAGTGACGAGCGTTGATCTTTGATTTGCGGATGCGCGCATCGTCAACCATCTCGTAGTACTTCTCGGTTACCGAGATGTCGCCGAATGGAATACCGTACACGCGCTCAACGTCGTACGGCGAGAACAGGTACATATCTTCGTCTTTTTTGGCGAGCTCGAAGGTGATATCTGGCACAACCACACCAAGCGACAGCGTCTTGATACGAATCTTCTCATCAGCGTTTTCACGCTTGGTGTCAAGAAATTTCATGATGTCTGGGTGGTGCGCGCTGAGATACACCGCACCGGCTCCTTGACGTGCACCGAGCTGGTTCGCGTAGCTGAACGAGTCTTCGAGTAGCTTCATCACGGGGATGATGCCGGACGACTGGTTCTCGATTTTCTTGATTGGCGCACCAGATTCACGGATGTTCGACAGCGACAACGCCACGCCACCACCGCGCTTCGACAGCTGCAGTGATGAGTTGATACCGCGCGAAATCGACTCCATGTTGTCTTCCATGCGCAGCAGGAAGCAGCTTACGAGTTCGCCGCGCTGCGCCTTCCCTAGGTTCAGGAAGGTCGGCGTCGCTGGCTGAAAACGACCCGAGATGATCTCGTTGACGAGCTCTGACGCGAGCTTTTCGTCGCCCTGCGCGAGTCCGAGTGCCACCATGACAACGCGATCTTCGAATCGCTCGAGGTAACGTTTGCCGTCGAAAGTTTTCAGCGCGTATGAGGTGAAGAACTTGAACGCGCCGAGGAAGGTTGGGAAGCGGAATTTGAGCTTGTATGCCTGATTCGTGAGCTTCTCTACGAACTCCCATGAGTAGGTGTCGAGCAGCTCTTTCTCGTAGTACTCGTTGTCGATGAGGTAGCGCATACGCTCTTCGAGGTTGTGGAAGTACACCATGTTCTGGTTCACGTGCTGCAAGAAGTACTGACGCGCGGCCTCGCGGTCTTTGCTGAACTGAATTTTGCCGTCTGCGTCATAAAGGTTCAGCATCGCGTTCAGTGAGTGATAATCCATTTCACTTACTTTTGACGACTCAGTCGATTCAGTCACTGCTGTTTCCAAAACGCTTCCAATCCTTCTTTGACGATGCGGACATCATCGGGGGTTCCAAAAAGTTCAAATTTATACAGCACCGGCACTTTCAACTTGTGAGCGATTATGTCGCCCGCTATTGCATATGCGTCGCCGAAATTGGTGTTTCCGCCTGCGATAACTCCGCGGATCAACTTTCGGTTTTGCTCATCATTCAAAAACTTGATGACTTGCTTCGGTACTGCTTTTGTTTCGGGGCCACCGCCATACGTTGGAAGTACCAGAACATACGGTTCGGTGGCGACCAGTGGTTCATCCTTGGGGAGCAAGGGGATGCGAGTTGCTGGAATCTCCAGTTTCTCGACAAACCGTGCCGTGTTGTTGGATGCGCTTGAGAAGTAAACCAGGTTACTCATCATCGCCTCCTACGCACAGCGCCCGGCAAGGCCCGGGTGCTGGCCGCGCCTGTTACTAGTCGGTGAGGCGGTCTGCGAGAGCATCGATTTTGTCTGGACGGAATCCTGACCAATGCTCATCGTCGGTGACCACGACTGGAGCCTGGAGGTACCCGAGCTCTTTAACGGTTGCGAGTGCGGTTTCGTCTTCAGAGAGATCGAGGACTTCGTACTCGATTCCCTTGCTATCAAGCGCACGATAGGTTGCGGTGCACTGAACACACGATGGTTTTGTGTACACGGTGATCGTCATACGGTTTCCCCTTACTTTCTCTTTGTACTGCATGGAAAATACTACATCTAGTGGGGTGCTTTAGAACAGACCACAAGATGATGTAGTTACATTGTTGTGATTTTGAGGCCGATTTTCACCACTTTTCCACCCTATTTTCAACAACTGACATTGTTCATAAAGCCCGAAATCTCGCAGGTATCACGCGGGTTATACACAGGTTTCGCGGAGCGTGGGAAAACTCATCCACACTGCCGAACTTTTTTGAGGTTGGGCGTGTCGCAAAAAAAGAGGTACAAACGCCTGAGGTGTATGAGCTGTAGTGCAGAACACCTTCGGCTTGCAAGCATTATGAGGTGCCCAATTACCACTCAGAAGTGTCTCGGGTCGTTGGCGAACGCATTCGCGATGTGCGAACCAAAGTGGGGATAAGCCAGGTAGATCTGGCCGATCTCTCACTCGTTCACGTCGCAAACCTTGGAAAGATTGAACGTGGCTTGACGAACCCAAGCCTCGCTACGCTAGCCCGCATCGCTACCGCACTCGACACCACGCTCGCAGACCTTGTGAGCACTGTGTTACCCGAGCATGTGCCAGAGCCTGACCGGCAGATAACCGCTGCCGATCTCATTTCGGCTCGTGCGGCACAGCGCCGCCGCTGATTAAAAACTGAGCAGCCACAAGTACTCGGTCTCATCTTCTCGCAACCAGCGCACGGTTGCCAGTGTGTCGACTCCGGAGCCCGGCTCGGTGAGCTCAATGCGCAGGCTCTGCCCTGACTCGATGTGCTTCGGAGGTGAAAGGCGCAGCACTCCAGTGCCTGCGAGCGCCACTCGCACGAAACGCAGCCGCTCAAGGCTCTGGTTCATAATTGTGACCGATCGACCGTGGTCTCGTTCGGTCACCAACCACGGCACCGCATAGGCGGGGGTGAAACCCGGTGGTGCGGCAATTGACTCGGCATGAAGTGGTTCGATTCGCATGAAAGAACACTATGGATGCCCGCTGACAGCGTTTCGGACATCCACCGACAATCTCAGCACCCTGTGCAAAGTTCGTCGAAGAGGGAGCCTGTGGAGGGCCTAGACGTGGTGGTAGGGCCGGCCGCCGCGAATCTCCTGAGCACGATAGAGCTGCTCAACGAGAATCAGCCGAACGAGCTGATGCGGAAACACCAGCCCCGACAGACTCCACACGAGGTCAGCCCGTTTACGTAAGCGCTCATCAACGCCGTATGCCCCACCAATCACCACAGTGACGGGTTTTGATAAATCAAGCTGTTCGCCAATCGTTCGTGAGAGCTCCACCGAGTCGAGGTTTGTGCCGCGCTCATCGAGCAACACCACGAATTCGCCCGCACCAATTTTTTCGAGGATGCGCGACGATTCCTCTGTCCTCGCGGCATCCCCCTCTCGTGCCGAGTGCGGCAGCAGCTGCCAGGCGAGGTCAAATGGTTTCTTCAAGCGCTTCTGATAGCGGCTAATACCGGTGACGACCCAGTCTTCGTGCTTCTTGCCAACCGCCAGCGCCCGAATACTCATGGGTTCAGACTATTACGCGCTTCAGTTACAGCTTGCTTGAGCTCTGCGAGAGGTCGCCCTATCGTCATCAAAATAACGTCGATGTCACGCCGGTGATAATGATGAGTGATCAGGTCTCGCAGACGCGCAATCTGTGACCACTTGACACCCGGGAAGCTTTCGAGAATGTCTGCGTCAACTGCTTTCACTGCCTCCCCGATCGTTATGAGCCGATAGCAAATTGCGTCGATTGCTATATCACCAGCTCGGTCATCTGAAGATTCACTGACTAAGAAATCGGTCGCGACGTCGATTGCCGAGATGGCTTGCAGGATGTCTTCGAGTCGCTCATCGAAAGATCTGATCAAATTGGAACCTCTTCTGCCAGGGCGGTTGCTGCGACGCGAGGTGAAAGCAATTGCCTCACCGCTACCTCTACAGGTTGCCCGAGCAGAGAGGTGAGCTCTTCTGCAAGTTCTGAAATGTGGATAAGTCCGAGCTTGGAAGCATCAAAATCAACGAGTACGTCAATATCGGATTCGATGCGATCCGTCCCCCTCGCGACAGAACCAAATACGCAAACGTTTGTAGCGCCGTACTTGAGTGCTGTTTCGATGATTTCACTTCTCTTCGCTCGAATGAGTGACATGCGTGGAGTCCTTGCATCGAAGTCTCGCGCTGAAAATGCGGCCGTAAGTCGAAGCGTGGTGCCGGCAGAAGCGAGTAGCCGTTGCAGCGTCGAGATAGTGGGAACCGCCTCACCGCTCTCGTATCGAGAGAGCGTGCTTTGGGAGGTACCAGAGCGGGCAGCGAGCTCAGCTTGGGTGAGGTTCTTCTGCTCACGACTGGTTCGAATTAACTCTGCCACTGTCACATCGCAATTATATCAATCTTGATATAATTGCGGCAGTCGTAACGGGGGCAAAAAAGAACGGTGCCACCCGATTGGGTGACACCGTTCTTGGTTCGGGTTACTTCGAACCCGAGCGACAGAATTAGTCGAGCTTTGCAGTAGCGCCAGCTTCTTCGAGCTTCGCCTTCGCTGCTTCAGCATCTTCTTTCTTAGCGCCCTCGAGGATAGCCTTAGGTGCTTCCTCAACGAGTGCCTTAGCCTCGCCGAGACCCAGGTTGGTGAGCTCACGCACAACCTTGATAACCTGAATCTTCTTGTCGCCAGCAGCTTCGAGGATTACGTTGAATGAATCCTTCTCTTCTGCAGCACCAGCAGCGTCTCCGCCACCAGCAGCAGGCGCAGCAGCTGCAACAGCAACTGGTGCAGCAGCGCTCACTTCGAAGACCTCTTCGAAGGCCTTCACGAATTCGCTGAGCTCGATCAGGGTCAGGCCCTTGAACTGCTCAATAAGCTCTTCAGTCGAAAGCTTAGCCATTGTGTTTCTCCTTATTACTTTTCACTCACACCCGCGGATGCGAGTGAGATGTTTGTGTTGGACGTTGGCCGTTTAGGCCTCTGCCTCTTGCTTGCTCTGCAGCGCGCCAAAGCCGCGAGCGGCTTGTGCGAGTGGCGCGTTGAACATGTATGCGGCACCGAACATGGATGCTTTGAAGGCTCCTGCAAGCTTTGCGAGCAGGACTTCGCGGCTCTCGAGTTCGGCAAGCTTGCCTACCTCTTGAGCGGTGAGTGGCTTTCCATCGAAATAACCACTCTTAACCACCAGCAGAGGGTTTGCCTTGGCGAATTTACGCAGAGCCTTTGCGGCGGCGACTGGGTCACCGTGCACGAAGGCGATTGCCGATGGACCAACGAGTTCTTCGTCGAATGACGAGATACCTGCGTTGTTCGCGGCAATCTTGGTCAGCGTGTTCTTCGCCACAGCGTACGTAGCGTGCTCACGAAGGTCGTTACGCAGTGTGCGTAGCTCCCCTACGGTGAGACCGCGGTACTCGGTGAGCAGTACAGCATTCGACTCTTCAAAAAGTTTCTGAAGGTCGGCAACCGAAGCTTCCTTTGTCGCCATGGCGCTCCCTTAATTGCTTTGATCACATCACGGATGTGGTGTGAGGCTTCGGACCACCGACGGGCGCATAAAAAAATGCTCCGCGCGCGAGCACGGAGCAAAGAAATTCTTACTCGTACCTGCGCTGGTCTTCGAAGAATCGAATTTTAGTTTGAACTTGCGTTCAAAAACCGGCGGTCTTTGGCCAAGAAAGAGTTTACGTTACCGGGGTTACCGCACGCAACTTGACCACGAACTCGGTTCGGCCGGGTTCACTTGTCATGGTGATGGACCCGTGGTGAGCATCCATCAATGCCTGCGCGATACTGAGCCCAAGACCAGTGCCGCCTGTGCCCTCGGTCTTGGTGCGAGACTCATCGGCCTGTACGAAGCGTCCGAAAATGTTGTGCTGAAGTTCAGCGGGAATTCCTGGGCCATTGTCGCTGACTCGAAGAACAGCATTCTCGCCCTCACGCGCCACCCGAACCACTACGTCGGTGCCAGCGGGAGTGTGCACGCGTGCGTTCGTGAGCAGGTTCGCGATGACCTGATGAAGTCGATTTCGATCCGCAAGCACAAACACATCGCCGTCGTCCACCCCCTCGATGGCCCACTCATGGGAGGAGTCAGAAACTGCGGCGTCTCCTAGCGCCTGGCTGGCAAGCTCAGTCAGATTGACGGTGTCGAGTGTGAGACCACGCCCTTCGTCGAGTCGGGCGAGCAGCAGCAGGTCTTCGACCAGTGCGGTCATGCGAACCGACTCTGACTCAATGCGACCTATCGCCTGCTGCATATCCGCGGGCAGCTCACCGCCCATTCGACGCACGAGCTCTGAGTACCCGCGAATCGAGGCTAATGGCGTGCGCAACTCGTGGCTGGCATCAGAAACGAAACTTCTCACCTTCTGCTCGCTCTGCTCACGAGCCACCAGCGCAGACTCCACGTTGTCGATCATTGCGTTCACAGCTGTGGCGACCCGGCCAACCTCGGTTCGCTCATCTACACCCTCGGTATCGATGCGGTTGATCTGAGCTACCTCGCCCCGGGCCAGGTCGAGCTCGGCAACAGTGTCGGCTGCAGTCGCAACCCGCTCGAGCGGTCGCATCGTGCGTCGAATAATCAGCGTCGCGAGAGCGGCGAGCGCAGCCAGACCGAGCAGCGCAACCGTGAGGAGCGTCATCCCCAGCGAGAACACGGTTGTTCGCACATCCCTCAGTGGTAAGCCGACGATCACCGCGTTGCCATCAACGAGTGCTCCCTGCACGCGATAATCACCCAAGCCTCTGCCCAGGTCGAGCGTGTGCGGTTTGGCATCGGGTGCCAGTTCAACGAGGCCATCCAACTGCTCATTCGAAATAGGTCGGATTTCACCATTTTCTGAGAGGTACCCGGCGGTCAGATTTCCGCTATCGAGCACAAGCGCCAGAGTGCCCGGCGCCTGAGCTGGGCCATTCAAGATTTGTTGCGCATCGGTGATCGTCACTCCCGTGGCTGTTGTCTCTGCCGCACCCGAATCGAGCTGATCATCATCTGCAATTTCGTCAGACTCGTCATGAGCCTCTGACTCTCTCTCGTTCAGTTCATGACCTCGCCGCTGCTGAATAGACTGCCCTGAATCAGATTGAAAACCCGGGGCGTTCAGAACGTTTACCGCTCGATTGAACGCGCTGGCGAGCTGTGCATCGAGACGATCTTCGAGCGAGCCCTTGAGTGTCAGCACGCTCACAAGACTGATCACCGACACAACGACGAACGCCAGGCCAACTGAAACCAGCACGAGCTTGGTGCGAAGAGTGAGCGGTGCGTCGTGACTTCACTGTCGACTCAGATACCCGTGCAGGCTGAGCTGCTTCGGTCTCAGCGTTCTCAGGCATCGTCGGCGGCTTTGAGCATGTAGCCGGCACCGCGAACCGTGTGAATCATCGGGCTGCGGTCGGTGTCAATTTTCTTGCGCAGGTATGAAATGTAGAGCTCAACAACCGTTGGCTTGCCATCGAAGTCATAGCTCCACACGCGGTCGAGAATCTGCGCCTTGCTGACAACCCGGCGCGGGTTGCGCATTAAGAAGCGCAGCAGCTCAAACTCGGTGCTGGTCAGCTCAATCGGTTCTCCGCCACGCGCCACCTCGTAGCTATCCTCGTTCAGCACAAGATCGCCCACACGTATCACTGGGTCGGGTGTCGCCTCGAGTAACAGGTGAGAACGACGCACGAGCGCACGAAGTCTCGCCACAACCTCTTCGAGGCTGAAGGGCTTCGTCACGTAGTCGTCGCCGCCAGCGGTGAGACCCGCGATGCGATCATCCACCGCGTCTTTTGCCGACAGAAACAGCACGGGCACTTCAGCGCCCTCCTCGCGGAGGCGACGAATGACACTCATACCGTCGAGTTCGGGCATCATAATGTCGAGCACCATGACATCAGGGGCAAAGGTTCGAACTGCGGTCAGCGCCTCAAGACCGTTTGATGCGGTCTGAACTTCCCAGCCCTCGTAGCGCAGCGCCATTGAGAGGAGCTCGCTGAGCGCCGGTTCGTCGTCAACGACGAGCGCTCGAATATTCTCACCCTGTTGCGTCATACAAACATCATCGCGCTTCTTTCTATGAAAAGCCTATGAATTCGAATGGCTGGTCTGCGGCGTGCGACATAGGCGCTGTCACCCGCATGCGAAAGAATGGATGCGTGACCGATGCTCTCTTCGAAATCGATGCCGCTGGGCATCCGTGTTTCGAACGAATCGTCACGGACGGCACTGATCGAGTCGAGTGGTTACGGGCCCGAGCCCGCGGCATCACTGCCACCGACGTCGCGAAGTTATCGACGCCCAAATCAATCGAGACTGCCGCTTACGTCAAGCTGAACGGCACCGGATTTGGTGGTAACGCGTTCACTGATCATGGCCGGGCCCGCGAGCCAGAGATTGCGGCTTGGGTTCGCGAGCGCTTCGAGATTGAACCGAGCGCAGCACTGTTTCGAGCTGCGTCAAACCCGAGGCATCTGGCCACCCCAGATGGTCTCGTCGTCAGAGCCGACGGCACCCTTGAGCTCAGCGAGATCAAAACCACTAACAAGGCTTGGGCTCAGATTCCGAAAAACTACCTGCGCCAGATCTGGTGGCAACAGTACGTGCTTGGCGCCGATCGCACGCTGTTAGTTTGGGAACAGCACAAAGACTTCGTGCCGCTCAGCGAG
This sequence comes from Microbacteriaceae bacterium, assembly GCA_023254555.1. Taxonomy (GTDB): domain Bacteria; phylum Actinomycetota; class Actinomycetes; order Actinomycetales; family Microbacteriaceae; genus JALRLI01. Next base: position 1,277 of record JALRLI010000025.1, on the reverse strand, counting down.
CCTGAGTTTCGCTGGATCGAGCGTGATGACCGTGAGATCGAACGTCTCGTGTCACTGGCCAAGCAGCTCATCGACCGCTTGGTAGAAATCACGAATCGATAATCGCGATTTTGCGCAGGTGCCAGGCGCGCAGAATCTCCACCAGCACCATGCCAACCGCGCTCACGCCCAGCGTTACCCAAATCATCTCGTTCGGCAACCACGTAATCTCGAAGAACGTTCTCGATATCGGTACGAGCCAGACAAGCGCGAGCCCGGCATACATCGCAGCAATGATGAGCAGGCGCCACTTATCGATGGGCCTTGAGAGCACCACCAGAACCCAGATGCCAATGAAGGCGAGCGTGAGGGTTGATGCTGAGTGCAGCTGCTCTTCGGTGAGCGAATCAACGCGCATCCCGAAGATATGAATGGCGAGCAGCGCCAACGTGACAATCAGACCCGATGGGATCGCGAAGGTGAGTGATCGTTTCAAGAACCCGGCTCGATAGCGTTGCGCATTCGGCATCAGCGCCAAGAAGAATGCTGGGATACCGATGGTGAGGCCGTCGGTAATCGAGAGCTGCCTCGGCAAGAACGGGAATCCCCACATCAGCAGACCGAACGCAATCGACATCGCAAACGCGTACGAGGTCTTCGTGAGAAACAGCATCGAAACGCGTTCGATGTTCGCAATCACGCGGCGACCCTCGGCGACAACACCGGGCATCCGATCAAACCGACCATCGAGCAGTACCAGGCGAGAAACCGCCTTCGTTGCCTGCGAGGCAGTATCCATCGCAATGCCGAGGTCTGCCTCTTTGATGGCGAGCGCGTCGTTGACACCATCACCGGTCATCGCCACGACGTGACCGTGTGCCTTGAGCGCTAACACCATCGACTTTTTCTGCAGCGGAGTCACTCGACCAAACACGACGTTGTTGTCGAGCACGTCGGCAAGCTCGGCGATGTCCTCTGGCAGATTGCGGGCGTCGAAACCGTCACCGGCGTCGAGGCCGACCTCGCGGGCAACTGCGGCCACGGTTCTCGGGTCATCGCCCGAGATCACTCGAACACTGACTCCCTGTTCAGCAAAGTAGCGCAGGGTTTGCGCGGCATCGGGTCGAACCTGTTCTCTGAAGGTGAGCAGCAGAACCGGTGTCACGTCGTCGGGAAGCGAAACTTTTCCCTCGACAAGTTCAAGGGCAGGATGCGCCGAGTAGGCCAGCGCGAGCGTGCGCATTCCTGAGGCGGCCAGAGTCGAGGCCTCGGCAAGCACCTCGGTAGCGGTCGCTGGA
>JALRLI010000024.1 GCA_023254555.1 Microbacteriaceae bacterium | reverse complement strand
AATACGACGAGGAACGCTATCCGAGCGATTCTTAATACTGATTCTTACCAGGCAGTCCTCGTCGATACTCCAGGGATTCATAAGCCACAGACAACGCTCGGTAGCCAACTCAACTCAATCGCTAAAGAGTCGACTGATTCGGTGGACATCGTGATCTTCACCATCGCAGCCAATGAAAAGGTGGGCAAAGGCGACAACTTCGTGGTGCGCTCTATCGCCCAGAATTCTTCGGCGAAACGATTCTGCGTCGTTACGAAGAGGTAGCAGGGGAGCCGCCACGAGTGCGGTTTCGACTGCGACGCGGCCGAGCATGGCCCTCGTCTTTCGGCTCGTGATTGCGCTCGCGGTTGCCGCCATGGCTCTTCTCTTGACTGTCACCGCGACTGTTCTTTTTGCCATTCCGGCTGCCCTTGCCGTCAGTCTTCGGGCGCTGATGGCCTGATTCATGGGTCGGGCTTGGTTTGAGGCGGCCTTTTGTGCCCTCTGGGATGTCAAGATCGGTGTAGAGATGCGGCGAGGACGAGTAGGTTTCTACCGGCTCAGGCACATTCAGCTCGAGCGCTTTATTGATCAGGGCCCACTTGTGTAGGTCATCCCAGTCAACAAAAGTGACCGCGGTGCCGGTGCGTCCAGCGCGGCCGGTGCGTCCAGCGCGGTGCAGATAGGTCTTGTCATCGTCAGGAACGGTGTGGTTGATCACGTGAGTCACATCATCAACGTCGATTCCGCGCGCGGCCACATCGGTTGCAATCAGCACATCGATTTTGCCTGCTTTGAAGCCCGCCATGGCGCGCTCTCGCTGCTGCTGGTTCAAATCCCCGTGCACAGAGCCTGCGTTGAAGCCGCGATCGGTGAGTTCTTCATTCAGTTTGGCGGCAGCACGCTTCGTGCGGGTGAAGATGACGGTCTTTTCACGACCTTCAGCCTGCAGAATGCGAGCGATAATCTCGTCTTTATCGAGCGAGTGCGCGCGGTAAATCACATGTTTGATGTTGGCTTGGGTGAGTCCTTCGTCAGGATCAGTCGCGCGAATATGAATCGGCTTGCTCATGAAGCGACGGGCCAGGGTGACGATGGTGCCCGGCATAGTGGCCGAGAAAAGCATGGTGTGCCGGGTGGCCGGAGTGAGTGAGAACAACTTCTCGATGTCAGCGAGAAAGCCCAGGTCAAGCATCTTGTCCGCTTCATCCAGAACCATTTCTGTTATGCCGCTGAGATTCAGGATGCGCTGGTTCGCGAGGTCAATCAGGCGCCCGGGAGTACCCACGACAATCTGTGCGCCAGCCTTCAGCTGATCGATCTGACCCTCATAGGCCTTGCCGCCATAGATTGGCACAACACCGACCTTTCGATTCTTGACCGCGAGCTCAAGGTCTTCGTACACCTGCAGACATAGCTCGCGAGTAGGTACGACCACGAGAACTTGCACGCCAGACTTCGGCTCTGCACCAAGCCTCTGGATAATGGGGAGCCCGAAGCCGAGGGTTTTACCGGTTCCGGTTTTTGCCTGTCCGATGATGTCTTGGCCGGTTATGGCCAAGGGGATGGTCTGCTCTTGAATGGGAAAGGCATCAACAATGCCCTTTTCGTTGAGCGCCTCAACGATGTCTGCGTCGATACCTAGTTCGGTGAAAGTAGCCAAGATTGCCCGTCGTTCGTATGAAAACTACGCCGTTTACAGAGACAGCCAGGGCGTAGAGGCAGTTGCTCCAACGGCACACTGCATTGCTCAATTCTACTTCGCGCTCGCTGCCGAGAGTAAACTGAACGAGTGATTTCGTGGTTTCAGTCGCTGCGCAAGCAGAAGGATGCCCTGAGCAAGCCTCTGCGCAAGATGCTCTCAAGAGATGATGTCGACGAAACCACAAAGGTTGCCCTCGAAGACTTAGCGCCCTCAATTCGGCACTACCTAGGGCTGGTCGCCTACCTCCAGCTAGAGGTGTTTGAGGCAGCTTCACGAGCGATGGCGGCTGCTCCTAATCTTGCGGCGAAAGAAACCCTGAGTACCGCTGCTGGCCTCGCGTTGGCCAAGCATCAGGCGTTCATCGAAGAAATTCGCAAACGAGGGTTAGAACCCGAATCGGTGATGCGACCATTCACCCCGAGCATTGATGAGTACATCGAGCGCATCGAGACCGGTGACTGGATTGAAATGGTGCTGAATGTCTACCTTGTCTCGGGCATCTTTGACGCTTTCTTCGCAGAACTTGCTGACGGAGTGAAAGACTCGTATGCGAAAGAGGCAAAAGAGGTTCTCGCCGGAGACACCGGTCGTGACCAAGTCGCAGAACTCCTTTCGGCAACGATTGCTAGCGATGCCACAGTGGGCGATCGCCTCGCGCTTTGGGGACGCCGGCTCGTCGGAGACTCACTGCTGATTGCGCGATCAGCGCTCGTGCTGTCAGACAACCCAACGGATGACAATCAAAAAATAGAGCCCGTCTTTTCTGAGCTCATTGCAACCCACATCCGGCGAATGGATGCGCTCGGACTGACCGCCTAGTTTACGAAGCCGACCTTGCGAGAGTTATCGGCGCCAACCTCGACGTACGCGATCGCAGAAGTCGGAATAAGGTACGTCGCGCCCTTTGTGTCTGAGAGCGAGACAAGAGCCTGTGAAGTTTCGATCGCGTTCGCGATGGTCTTCTGAAGCTCAGCGGCACCGTCATTGGTTTCGAAACTGATCTCACGCGGAGAATTTTGAATGCCGATGCGAATTTCCATTGGATGCCTTTCGTTGCGTACCTCAAATAGGTTACGGCAACTCGATAAAGAGTTGCGCATTTCACATACAGGGCTCGCCACCGGTTCGATGTCTGTGCCGCTCGATAGTGTTTGAGTGTGACCACTGCTAAGCCTGCAACAGAAGCCCACAGCGCGAGTCTGCCTTTGCGGTTGGGGGAGAACCGCGCGGTAATCGGGGCACCTGGCTCAGGCAAAACGAGCGCGCTGATTACCCGCTACTCGGCACTACTCGACGAAACCTCGAGCGATGCCAGTGCACTGATTGTTGCACCGACTCGACTCGCGGCATCTGTACTCAGAGCCAAACTTGACGAAGAAGTCATAGCGCCCGCAGGTGGCCCTCGAGTGCGCACCGCGGTTTCTTTAGCGCTCGCAGTTCTACAGGCTGAGAGACGAGCGCGCGGTGAACTGCCTCTGCAATTGCTGACCGGTTCGTTACAAGATGAGCTGGTTGGGGAGGCAGTCGATGTGTCTCTGGCAGGCTCGCATTCACCGGGCTTGCTGCGCCCAGACGTGATGTTGACGCCAGGGTTCCGCAACGAGTTTCGAGAACTCCTCCGTGTTCTCAATGAGCAGAACGTTGATCTGCTCCAGCTGCGAGCAATTGCGACGGAGTATGACGTATCAGAGTGGGCTGAACTTGTTCCAATCGTCGAAATCTATAGGTCACTGCTTCGCAGCCGACATCCTCTTCACCGCGATGCCAGCGATATTTTCGCAGAGGCAGCTGCACTGCTACAGAAGATTCCCAACGACGATCGTGCGATTATTTCGCTCGCTGACCTCGCGAGTCTGCGGGTGCTGTTGATCGATGATCTACAAGAACACACGCAAGGCGCGATAAATCTCTTCGCAGCTTTTGCGTCACGGGGGGTGACGATTTGGGGGTTTGGCGATCCTGACGTTAGCACTGGGGCTTTTCAAGGCGCTGCTCACCGAGCTCTCAGCAATTTAGGTAACGCACTCGGTGTTGACGCAGCTGAGCCACTGATCCTCGATCGGGTATTTAGACACCCGGTAGAGATTCGCCGGATTACCGAAAAACTGTCGCGACACATAGGCACCGCGGGTCTTGGCCAGCAGCGTGAGGCTCAGGCTGAGCGAGTAGGCGGCAACGTACGCTTCACTCGACTCGAGAGTCAAAGTGAAGCGTCAGGTGCGATTGCGCACTACCTTCGGCAAGCAAATCTTGGGTTGACAGAGTTGAAGACCAAAATCGACTGGTCTGAGATGGCTGTCATCTGCCGCACTCGATCCGAAGCGAATCGCGTTGCCCGAGAGCTCAGCGCCGCAGAAGTCCCCACCGATATTGCTGCTGGTGGTCGGGTCCTAGCCGAGCATCCAATAGTGCGCGACATGCTCTTTGCCAGTCTCATCTCATTTGGCTGGGAAGAGCCAGATGCGAAAACTATTCGGCAACTGCTTGGCGGCCCTCTGGGTGGGTTAGATCAGCTGGCTATTAAACGCCTGCTCACCTCTCTGCAACTCGTGCATGGCAGAAACGATGATCGAAAATCTGATGACCAGCTTCTCGAACTCTACTTCGGTGACCTGCAAGCGGAGCTTCCCATCAATACCAGGCAATCGGAGGCAATGAATCGCTTGAGGTCATGCCTCCTGAGCGGTGCAAAATCCGCCGACACCGGGGGAGACCTGAGTGAAGTGCTCTGGGCTCTCTGGAGCAGCACCCCCCTGCCAAACCGCTGGGAAAAACAAGCCGGTAGTGAGTCAGAGCCAATTGCAGAAGCTGCGAATGAGGCGCTCGATGCTGTGCTTGCCCTCTTTTTTGCCGCTGCCCGATTTGAAGAGCAAGAGATTCGTGAAGACCGTGAAGAGTTCATTCGGTCGTTGCTCGATTCCACGGTGCCAGAAGACTCCCTCTCAAATGCTTCTCAACGAAGTGCCGTCACAGTCACCACAGCGCAGGGAATGGTTGGTCGCGAGGCCGAGATCGTGGTTGTCACACAGCTCCAAGATGGAATTTGGCCGAACCTCAAGTCGAGGGGGTCAATTCTGCAACTCGAGCGGCTCGTGAACTGCGCGAACTCTGAACCCGAACGCCCGCTTGCCGACCGACGCGACGTGATGCACGACGAATTGCGCCTCTTCACACAGGCGGTTTCGCGCGCGAAGTCGCAGCTTCTGGTGGTCGCGATACAAAATGAAGACACACTGCCGTCACAGTTTTTTAATGCTGTCGCTCCTGATGAACTTGAGGCACTTGAGAGCACACGGCTCACGCTTCGAGGGATGGTCGCCGCACTGCGGCGTCGTCTCGCCAGCGACCCGCAAGATCGAGAAGTTGCCGAACAGCTGGCTCTACTGGCAATCAAATCGGTCCCCGGTGCCCATCCAGAATCTTGGTATGGAATCGCTCCGATCTCTAGCGATCGTTCAATCGAAGGAGGCGCCGAAAACCCAGTGGTTTCGGTGAGTCCGTCGAGGCTCGAAACCTTCGAAAAGTGTCCACTGAACTGGGCGATATCTAAGCTGGGTGGTGACAACCCGGTCAGTGCTGGCGAAATCGGCACGTTGCTGCACCTGGCAATGGAAACAGCACCTGACCACAGTTTCGACGCGCTTATCGCCCGAGTAGACAAGGGATGGTCGATGCTGAGCTTCGAAACCGAGTGGCAGAGCGAGCGAAGCCATAAGAAAGCTGAATCGATGGCGAGAAGCCTCAGCACGTACCTTCGCGAGTTCGATGCGGCAGGTGGTGAACTTTTTGGTGCCGAGCAGAAGTTCACGCTCGAATATGGCACCGCTGTTGTCAGTGGAACTGTAGACCGCGTTGAGCTGAGGCCTAGCGCTGACGGAGCGAACCAGAACGTGCTGATCGTTGATCTCAAAACACAAAACAGTGCTCCTTCAGCCAAAGAAACTGAAGAGCACCTGCAGCTTGCCATGTACCAGCTCGCCGCGGCTGAAGGGAAGCTACACCTGCCAAGCGCAACCATCGACGGAGCGGCTTTGCTTCTCGTCAGCCCGAAGGTCGTCGGCGCAAGTGCCTACAAAATCTGCAAGCAGGCACCGCTGAGCGAAGAGCGTCAGGGAGTGCTGATTCAAAAAGTTGTGGAAGCTGCGGCCAAGATGAACTCGTCAACGTTCAATGCCGAGGTAGAGCATCACTGCACTGACGATTACTCGTACGGCAACTGTAAGTTGCATATCATTCGGTCGGTGAGCGCAGAGTGACTCAATTTTCTCCGGCAGAAATAGCCAAGTTCTCGGCGGCGCCTGACAAAGCAGCGAACGTCCCCACCGATGAGCAAAGTGCGGTAATCACAGCACCGAGAGAAACCCCATTACTTGTGGTTGCTGGTGCGGGCAGCGGTAAAACCGAAACCATGGCGCAGCGAGTGCTCTGGCTGCTCGCAAACGGTTACGCTCGTCCAGATCAGGTGCTTGGACTCACATTCACGAAAAAAGCAGCTGGTGAACTCGCCGACAGGCTGCGAGTGCAAATCCATCGGCTGTTCGGTTCGCTCAACTCTCTCAAATCAGAAGGTAGGGATGACCTGCACCGAATAATCGCAGGGTTGGAAGATTCGTTCGCTTCGGCCACGGTTTCGACCTACAACAGTTTTGCCGGCAGTCTGATCACCGAATTTGGAGAAGCGGCGGGAGAAGTCGCCGGCGCAACCGTTATCGACGAAGCAACAGCATGGCGAATTGCTCGAGATGTCGTCTTCGAGAGTCGCGACCCTCGGCTCATCGAAATCGATACTGAGCCGAATGCGCTGATCGATCAGGTGCTCAAAATTCACAGAGCTGCCAAAGAAAACCTCGCATCTTCCGAAGAAATCATGCGCCTTTCTTCCGACTTTGGCGGGTTGCTCGATTTGCCGTATGAGACCAGTAAGCTCGGCGACAAGCCACTGAAAGTAGTGACCGACGCGGTTAAGAACGTTGGGCGACTGCAACTCCTCGTTGAGTTGGCTGACCAATTTGCCGCAGAAAAGCGCCGGCGAGGCCTGATGGAATTCTCGGATCAGGTGGCGACGGCACTGCAGTTGGTTTCAAAACGACCCGAAATTGCCGAGACGATTCGCGCACGGTACCCGGTAGTTCTACTCGATGAGTATCAAGATACGTCAGTTGGCCAGACCCGGCTGCTCGCGTCACTTTTCAAAAACCAGGGCGTGATGGCGGTTGGTGACCCTCATCAATCCATCTACGGCTGGCGCGGGGCGAGCGCAGTCAATCTGGCTGAGTTCCGAGAGAAGTTCGGCATGACCGAACAGTCGCTCAGTTTGTCTACGAGTTGGCGAAATTCAAAGGAAGTTCTCAAAGCCGCGAACCTGCTCGTTAGCCCGCTGAGCCACGCCTCACCAATTGAGGTAAAGACGCTAAGTGCCAAACCTGGCGCGCCAGCAGGCGAGCTGAGGTTCGAGTTCAAACCAACGCTTCGAGAAGAGGCCGAGGCTGTCGCTGACTGGCTCCTACACGCGCGTGAGAGCGGACTGCGGGCGAGTGGGGACTATCCGAGCTGTGCCGTTATTCTGCGCAAAAGAGCGCTGATGGGGTACTTCTCAGAAGTGCTCACTGAGAAGGGCGTGCCGAACGAGATTGTTGGCGTGGGCGGCCTTCTGAGCTCTCCTGAAATTACTGACATCGCCAGCATGCTCAAATGTATCTGGCGAGTGGATGCTGGTTCAGAACTCATCAGACTGCTAGCGGGCCCGCGTTGGCGGATTGGAGTTTCTGATTTAAAAGCCCTCAATGACACTGCGTTCTGGCTCAGCTCACGAGATTCTTCGCTCACAGAACTCACCGATGACGACAAAGCAGCTCAGAAGTCTCTGGACTTACCCTCGACTCGAGTCACAATTGTTGAAGCGCTCGATCTTCTGCCGAGCCTCAGGAGCCCGAGCGTACTCGACAAATTCAGTGAACTCGGGTTGCAGCGGTTGAGGGACGCGGCCGAAGTTATCAGATACCTCAGATCGCGAGTACACGCTGGCCTGAGCGAGCTGGTTCGTGAAATCGAAACTGAATTACGGCTTGACATCGAGCTCGTCGCGAACAACCGAAAACACGGCTTGAACGGCAAACGTGCAAGAGCAAACCTTTCGGCGTTCTACGAGATTGTTGACAACTTCATCTCCATCGACGAAGAGGGTACTCTGGCGAGTTTTCTCGCCTGGCTCGACCGAGCAGTCAGTGAGGATGAGGTCTCAGACGAAACGGTTGAGATAAACAAAGACGCAGTGCAGCTGATCACTGTGCACGGTGCAAAAGGCCTGGAATGGGATTTCGTGGCGATACCGAGACTCGTCACCGATGAGTTTCCAAGCAAGCCGAAAAGCTCTCAGGCTTGGTTGGGTGCGGCTCAACTTCCATACGAACTTCGCGGGGATCGTGACAGTCTGCCGGTGCTCGACTGGCGCGGTGTGGCGAGCAAAAAAGAGTTTGGCGAAGCCGTGAAGCGGTTTGTCGGTGAAGTTGCAAGCGAGCAGCTGAACGAAGAGCGCCGGCTTATCTACGTGGCCGTCACGCGAGCGAAACGAGACATACTGCTCACTGGATCATTCTGGTCTAAGCAGAAAAATTCGCGGCAACCGAGCTTGTTCCTCGAAGAGCTCAGCAAATCAGAGATGATCGCAGATACTTCTGCGCTTGTTGCTCCAGCTCAACCAGAAGAGGAAGCCGGAGAAACTCTTGCTTGGCCTCTTGACCCACTCGGCGCGCGTAGAGCTGAAGTTGAAGCTGCTGCCAAGGCCACACTCTCTGCAATTGATCTGCTGACGTCGCAGCCCGAGTTGCAGACAGGTGTAATCGAGCGGAGTCAGCAACTTGAGCTTCTGCTCGCCGAACAAGAAGAGGGGCAGCGGAGCCGTTCGCTGGTGTTACCCGAACGCATAAACGCCTCTGGGTTCAAAGATTTCGTGACCAAGCCCGGCGATATTCGGAAACGCATTCTGCGGCCTATGCCAGAGAAACCGTACCGGCAAGCCAAACTGGGCACGCTTTTTCACCTCTGGGTTGAGCGCCGCTATTCAACCGTGGTCGGAGCGTTTGAGTCACTCGACGCTCACGACTTTGACTGGCCAGATGTGAATGAGAATTCAGACGTTTCTGAATCTTCGGTGTCTGCTGAAGAGGCACTGGCGCAGCTGAAATCGAATTTCGAGCAGTCTCCTTGGGGGGCACGAAAGCCGCTTGAAATTGAGCGGGAAATCACAATTCCATTCGCGGGTAAGCGCCTCGTATGCAAAATTGACGCCATCTATCGTGATGAGAACGGTCGCTATGAGATCGTCGACTGGAAAACCGGGGCTCTGCCGTCAACAGGCGAAGAACGTGCACAGCGACTGCTGCAACTCGAGCTGTACCGCCACGCATTTGCGCAATGGAAACGGATAGATCCAAGTGCCATCGATTGTGCACTGTTCTACGTCGCTGCGAACGAGGTGCTTCGCTCAGATCAAATGCTGTCGTTGGAGGAACTCGAGAGTCGTTGGCGCTCAGCCGCAGGGGAGGTGCTGAGTTAAAGGCCTCGTTGCTCCCCAGTTTCAGAAGATCCGTGGGTTTCATCGGTGACTATCGCAATTGGAGCGGTTGCGGTGTCGTCCTGGTTGTACTCGGTGACTGTCGACTCGAGGACCTGCCCAGTCGCCTCAGTATGCGCTGCTCCCTCAGTCTCAAGGGCCTTCGTAACAGCAGTCGAATCGAGTAACTGCTCAACCTGTTCAACGTTGAGTGGCTGGTGCTCCACCGTGGTGCGCGGCGCTGTGGGCAGGCGATCCATCAGCACATCGAACATCAGCACTGCATCGTCAATTACCCGCTTGTCGTGGGTATCAATTCCGTGGAGCAGCCACTTCGCGACCTCAAGCTCATGATAGAAGTGAACGCGAGCAGCAAAAGATGTCAGGTCAGTGATGTCGCGCTCTTGGTCGTAGCGAGAGAGCAGCGACTCAAACGTTGCTTCGCCAGCTGCAAGTGACCATGCCAAATCACGTGCAGGATCATCCACACTCAGTTCTGACCAGCCAAGTAATCCAACGACGTGATCATTTTCGACCAAGAATTGCTCCTGCTCGATGTTGCCATGAATAACAGTGGGCTCGAACGCCCAAATCGCATCGTCGTCGAGTATTTGCTCCCAGCGGCTAGTGATCGCTGCGGGTACGAGGCGGGTCTGATGAGCCCGTCGCACTAATCGCGCAGCATTTTCACGGCAGGCTTCCGCTGAATAGTTTGGCAGGCCTGCATCAGCAATGAGAGAAATGGGGAGTGAGTGGATCGCACGCAACGTTGCTGCAATAGAGCCGATTATCAAGGCGTCAGGAGCGAGCGCCTCATTCGAGACCTTCTCACCAGAAAGGTATGTGTACACCACTGCACGAGTTTGCCCAGCTCCAGTGAGACCCAGCACTTCCGGTACCTCGAAGGGAAGCATGCTGCGAGCTCCGACCGTGAGCGCGGCGAGACCGAGTAGTTCTGCACTCTGAGACCTCTCGGCAGTTGCATCGCGTGGAACACGGACAATCAGTTCGCCCCGGTCAGTTTGGATCACAGCCGCAACGAGCTCATCGGCGTCGCCATACGAGTGTTCGCGAGCAGAAATCACGGTGATACCGGGTACTGCCATCGTCGCCAGCGCGGCTAAAGTGAAAGAGGTGCTCGCCATGCCACAAGCGTATTGGTAAGTCGCTCAGACGACGCGGCGGCACGCGTACAACAACGTTCGGGAAGGCGGGATGCTATGCAGCCAGACATTCACCCCAAACTTCCACCCTTGTCGAGGGGGCATTTCGATCGCCGAGCTGATTTGCGGCTGAACTCAGAAGCACTCGAGGCAGCAAGGCGTCAACCAGAAACGAAATTCCTGCTGCTGTCTGCAGAGCAGATGCTCGTAGCCAGTGTCGGTGGGGCAGCCCTAGCGCGATTAGATTTTGATAGCTTGACTGTAATCCTCGGTTCTCCCGCTGCTGAAGGTGCAAGGAGCGAAAGCTTCTTGCTCGGTGAGAGCGGGAACGGCGAACTCATCTTCCTGGTCACCGTTGAGCAACTGCCCGTAGTTGATGGTGCGCGTTGGATTTCGTTGCGTGAGTCGTCCGCTCAGTTGAGTGATGAGGATCTCGCATTGTTCACCACCGGGCTGGCCCTTGCTCGGTGGCACGAAGGGGCAGCTTTCTCAGCGTATTCCGGATTGCCGATCATCCCTCAACAAGGGGGTTGGATGCGCCACCACCCCGAAACCGGCGAAGAAGTCTACCCGCGCACCGATCCCGCGGTTATCGTGTTGATCACAGATAAGAGTGATCGGGTGTTGCTGGGTTCGAACCTGTTGTGGCCCGAAAACCGTTACTCGCTTCTTGCGGGTTTCGTTGAAGCGGGTGAATCGCTCGAGTCTGCTGTGCACAGAGAAGTTTTCGAAGAAGCAGGGGTTCGTCTCAAGAATGTCAAATACAACAGTTCTCAGCCTTGGCCGTTCCCGAGGTCGTTGATGCTTGGCTTTACCGCTGAGCTTGAAGACGACCAAGCGCCAGAAGATCTCGTGCCAGACGAAACTGAGATTGCAGACCTACGCTGGTTCACGCGTGAAGAGCTATTGGGTCACAATCTCACTGTGCAACTTCCTGGTGAGGCATCCATTGCCAGATTCATGATCAACCAGTGGCTCAACAGAGAAGGCGAGAGCTAGTGGCGACAGGGCAACCCTCGGTCATTCTGGATGCTCTGACTGATCAACAGCGCGAGATCGCGCAGGCACTGCGAGGCCCGGTAGTGGTTCTTGCCGGCGCAGGAACAGGGAAGACCCGCACCATCACGCATCGCATCGCCCACGGTATCGACGTTGGCGCATACACGCCGCAGCGAGTCTTAGCGCTCACATTCACAGCCAAGGCTGCTCACGAACTCCGCAACCGACTCACCAATCTGGGTGTACCCGCAGTGAGCGCGCGAACCTTTCACGCTGCAGCGCTGGCTCAGCTGGGCTATTTTTGGCCTCAGGTAGTGGGTGGAGTTGCTCCGCAGGTATTACCCGGAAAGTCGAAAACGCTCCTCCAGGTGGCTGATTCGCTGAGCCTGAGACTCGACGCAGAAACGCTCAGGGATGTGGCTTCCGAGGTTGAGTGGCGCAAGGTTTCAATGCTGAACATCGAGGAGTACGCAAATGCCGCAGCAGCGAGATCCCTCCCAAAGGGGATCACCCTCGAGCAGTTGCTCGAGCTGCACCAGGGGTATGAAAGTCTCAAAGATCAGCGAAAACAAATTGACTTTGAAGATGTGCTGATAGCTATGACCGGCATGCTCGAGAACGAGCCTCAGGTAGCGACGCAGGTGCGGGAGCAGTATCGATTTTTCACCGTGGATGAGTACCAAGACGTCTCGCCGCTGCAGCACGCCCTTCTCAAAGCGTGGTTGGGCGAGCGGGGTGATCTCTGTGCAGTAGGTGATGCGAGCCAAACAGTGTTCTCCTTCGCCGGAGCCACGAACCAATACCTGCTGAATTTCGCGAGAGAATTCGAAAACCCACAAACGTTTACGCTCGATCAAAACTTTCGCTCGACTGCCGAAATCGTGTCTGCGGCGAACAAACTCGTTGCGGGACGGCCTGGATCGATTACGCTGCATTCGGTCGCAGCAGAGCAGCGCAAACACATCGTGCACGAATTACCCGCCGTGTACAGCACCGAAAATGAAATTGCCGAAGCCGAGCTCATCGCGAATCGGATCAAAGCTCGAATCGATCAGGGCGCAAGTGCAGCCGATTTCGCGGTGCTCTATCGAACGAACGCGCAGTCTGCGGCAATTGAATCAGCGCTAATCTCAAAAGGGGTGAGCTACCAGGTGCAGGGTGCGCAGCGTTTCTTTGACCGCCCTGTTGTGAAGCAAGCAGTCATGACACTCCGCGCTGCGTCTCTCGCACCGAGCGACGAGCCACTTTTCCAACAGGTGGGTGCTATTTTGCGATCGCAGGGGTGGACGACAAAGGCACCCTCGGGAGCGGCGCAGCGGGAGAACTGGGAAGCACTGAACGCACTCTACATGCTCGCAGACGAAGCTCCCGGTGAAACCACACTCAAAGCATTCACAGATGACCTCGTTGAACGGGCTCGAGCGAAAGTTGAGCCGCAACTGGTCGCGGTCACGCTCAGCGCCATCCACTCAGCCAAGGGGCTCGAGTGGCCACATGTGTTCGTGGCCGGCTGCGTCGAGGGCGTGCTCCCAATTGCCTACGCAGAAGATGACGTTGCACGAGAGGAAGAGAGACGGCTTTTCTACGTAGCACTCACCCGGGCTGGTGAGTCGCTGACACTGACCGTGCCGGAACACACTGCTGCCGGAAGGCGCCGACTGGCTTCACCATTCATCGCCGAGCTCAAAGATTCGGTTCGAGTCAGCGCTTGATGACAGTCGCAATTCGGGTGTGGCTCGATTTGCCGCCACGAGAACTCGAATCCCACGAGGTTTTCGGCCTGAGACGCAACGAGGGTGTGACGCTGCAATTGAAGATCGGTGGCAGCAGACGTCAACAGACGCGCCAGGAGCGCTCCAATCAGGTGACTGGTTGCGGCGGTCGCCAGTGGTGACGAGCGCAACACAAACTGGCTTGCCATCGGAACGTAGTGTGCAGACTCTTCCGCAGCCCGAAGTTCAATGCAGTACGCACACGGTGCACCAGAGCTGGTGATCAAAGGACCGATGCGAATCTGAGTCTCAGAAAAGACCACGGGTAGGTGTGGAACAGCGCCAGACATCCACCGTCTCGCCTCGCCAAGTCTGATACTGAAATTCGAGCAGAGAATGACGAGTTGCGTAGGGCCTTCTGAAACAATCGTAAAACCGGCATTCGAGAGAGCTGATCCCATTGCTCGGGTCACTGAGGAAGGACCCGAAATGAGGGTGTTCGTGTTCGTGTTCGTGTTCGCCGAGTCAGCCGTTTCGCTCATTTCAAACACTGGCGTGAGCTCCTCAAGCATGCGAATTCGTTCAGCGCGCGAAACTCCGAGAACCGCGGCAAGCTGGATGCACCTGGATTCAGAAATGCCTTTACTCATAGCCGAGAGGAGTCTCAGGGCTGCAGTGGAGGGGCAATCTAGTGTGGCCAGGGGAATATCCACCCCGAAACGCAACTGAGTTGGCGTCACCCAAAAAGGTTCGTGAATCGGGTTTAGTCTAAACATTCGCATGGGCACAGTGTGCCCGAAGCAAAGCTCAGTCGCGCAAAGTTATTCACAAACCAAAATTGAGAGGCTTACTTATCGCCTTCTGGGCGCACGTCGCTTTCGCCGGTGTCGCCAGCCTGGGGCTCTGACCCGGGCTTTTCGTCCGGATCAGAAACAAGGTCGCCGAACTCACCCTCAATCGGGCGGGCAGCGTCACTCGATTCCAGTAACTCAGCGATTGCCCGGTCAAACTCGTCTTGTGTCGGCTTGCCGGCGACCTCACCCTCAGCCGCAATCAGGCCAGTCATATCGAGTCGTGCAATGAGCAAGTCAGGCTGATCAATCTCGTCAGAGGTCGGCAATAAGTCAGGATGCGCCCAGACTGCATCGCGGGCATCCGCGCCTGCCACCTCACTCAAGCGCGCCCACATCGCGGCGGCTTCTCGGAGTCGACGGGGTCGAAGTTCAAGGCCGACAAGCGTTGAAAACGCTGACTCGGCAGGGCCTCCGGTTGCTCGACGACGCCGAACCATCTCTGCGATCGCCTCAGCCCCCGGGAGTCGCGACACGGCCGTTTTTGTTACCTCATCAACCCAGCCTTCGATGAGTGCGAGGGTTGTTTCTAACCGCGCGTGTGCTGCTTTCTGGGCATCGGTCTTTGGCGGAATCAGAGAGCCATTCGTCAGCGCATCTCGAATTTGCTCAGGGTTGCTTGGGTCAAAGTCTGCAGCAAGTTCCCCGATGCGCTCCGTATCAATGCGGATACCGCGGGCGTACTCGATAATCGCAGACTGCAAGTGCACGCGTAACCATCGAGCGTGGTGAAACAGCCGCGTGTGTGCCTGTTCGCGAACTGCGAGGTAGAGCTGAACTTGGTCTTTCGGTTGGTCGAGTCCTTCGGCGAAGGCCGCAATATTTTCGGGCAGCAGGGATGCGACGTTTCGTTCGAAAAGCTGCACTCCAATGTCTCCACCCGACACCACTTCTGACGCGAGACGTCCGACAACAGTACCCAGCTGCATCGCAAACAGCGCGCCGGCTACGCCACGAATCATCTTTCCGGCACCTGCTAGTGCATCACGCAGCTCCTCAGGCGAGTTTTCTGCCATTGCTGTCATCAGTGCGTCTGAGATACTCAACGCCACTGGTTCAGACATTGCGGCCCAGGTGTTGATCGAATCAAATACCCATTCAACACGGGATATCGCCCGTGGGAGCTCTGAGCTCTCTCCAATCGTGGTCACCTCGCTCAGCCAAAGCCCAGCTAAGGTGAAATCTCGATCAATCGCCGCGCGCTGGTCTGCATTCGGGGTGGTCGAGTCTTTTTTTGCCACCTCGATTGCGGTGCGCTTTG
>JALRLI010000023.1 GCA_023254555.1 Microbacteriaceae bacterium | reverse complement strand
TGAGGCTCAACCATCGTGCGAACGGCAGTCATAACGCGGTTGTAGTTGGCGAGCGGTTCACCCATACCCATGAACACGATGTTGGTGACGCGCTCAGCATCATGGCCGCCGTCGCGTCGCCTGCCTCCGAGAGCACCCTCTGCGATGACTCGATTGGCCTGCACCACCTGATCAAGAATCTCAGCGGTAGACATGTTTCGGGTGAGCCCTGCCTGGCCCGTTGCGCAGAATGGGCAGTTCATTCCACAGCCACACTGGCTCGAGACGCAGAGCGTGATTCGACCCGGATAGCGCATCAGCACTGACTCAACAAGCGCACCGTCAAAGAGCCGCCACAAAAATTTGATGGTGTCACCTTTGTCAGTGCTCAGTCGCTTTACTTCGGTCAGCAGAGGCGGAAAGAACTTCTCGGCAATCTGCTCGCGGGCATCCACCGGCAAATCGGTCATCTGCGAGGTGTCGCTGGTGTAGTGCTGAAAGTAGTGCGTCGAGATCTGCTTCGCGCGAAAGGCGGGCAAGCCGAGCTCTTTCATCGCCTCTTGGCGTTCTTCGAGTGTCATGTCGGCAAGGTGCTTTGGTGGCTGACTCACCCGCGGCGAAGCAAACTCGAGCAGCGGACGACCTTCGGCGTCAGTGCGCTGGGTCCATCCCTCTGCTCTTGGTCTGACTTGTTCAGCCATGTGTACTCATGCGCCCTACGCGTCGAGGCGAACGAGCCAGCCGTGGCGGTCTTCGACGCGGCCGTGCTGAATGCCGGTGAGCTCAGCACGCAGACTCATGCTCACCTCGCCGGGCTCAGTATCAGCAGCACCAATCACGAAGTCGGGGGTTTTGAGCTGGCCGATTGGCGTGATGACCGCTGCCGTGCCGCAAGCGAACACCTCAGTAATCTGACCCGAGTCAACGCCGGATCGCCACTCATCGATGGTCACGTCACGCTCTTCAACGGTCATGCCACGGTCGCGCGCCAGCTGGATAATGCTGTCGCGGGTGATGCCGTGAAGGATATTGCCGTTGAGGGTTGGGGTGACAAGCGTGTTCTCGCCGCGCACGAAGAAGATGTTCATGCCTCCGAGCTCGTCGATGGTGTTCGTAGCTGCGTCGGTGAAGAGCACCTGTGCGCATCCGTTATCGTAGGCTTCTTGCTGCGGGAGCAGCGATGCTGCATAGTTTCCGCCGCACTTCGCTTCGCCTGTGCCACCCCGGCCTGCGCGCGAGTACTTGGTTGAGAGCCAGATTGAGAGTGGCTTAATGCCGTGCTCGAAGTAGGGGCCAACCGGGCAGGCAATCACCATGTAGCGAACTTTGTGGGCGCTGCGAACGCCCAAGAAGCTCTCGTCGGCAATCATGAAGGGTCTGAAGTACAGTGAGTTTTCGCCACCGGCAGGCACCCAGTCAGAGTCGGCTCTGACAAGCTGCTTCAGTGACTCGACAAAGGTTGGCACCGGCAGATGTGGGAGCGCAAGGCGGGTCGCCGAGGTGTTCAGCCGGCGCGCGTTCTGCTCTGGCCTGAACGTGTATATTCCTCCGTCATCATGACGGTACGCCTTCAATCCCTCGAACACCTCTTGGCCGTAGTGAAAGACCGAGGATGCAGGATCCATCACCAGCGGACCATACGGCATCACTCGAGCATCGACCCAGCCGCGCTCTGCTGTCCACTCAATCGAGACCATGTGGTCGGTGAAGTGTTTGCCGAAGCCGGGAGCTTCGAGAATTGCCTCGCGCGCGGCGACATCGAGCCGCTGCGCCTCTTCGAAGCTGAATTCCATGACTAAATCTGAACTGCTCATTTTTTTCGCCTCAACCTATGCCAGTCTCGCCGCGATGGCGTCGCCAACCTGCGCTGTGCTACGTACTGCATTGCCGCGTTCTGCCAGATCTGCCTCAACCGCATCACGCACCCTCGCTGCCTCAGCTTCGAGACCGAGATGATCAAGCATTATTGCCGCCGACAAGATAGCGGCAGTCGGGTCAGCTTTTTGCTGGCCGGCAATATCTGGCGCGCTCCCGTGCACCGGTTCAAACATGCTCGGAAAGGTGCCGTCGGGGTTGATGTTGCCTGAGGCGGCTAATCCAATACCTCCGCCAATAGCGCCAGCGAGGTCGGTCAAGATGTCACCAAACAGGTTGTCAGTCACGATAACGTCGAACCGCGCAGGGTCTTGCACCATGAAGATTGTGGCTGCGTCGACGTGCATGTAGTCGACGGCTACGTCTGGGTGCTCTGCCGAAACTTTCGCCACGGCCGCCTGCCATAATGCGCCAGCGTGAATGAGCACGTTCGTTTTGTGGACCCAGGTAAGTTTTTTTCGGCGCTTCTCGGCAAGCTCGAACGCGTAACGAACGACCCGCTCTGCTCCATAGGCGGTGTTCACCGAAACCTCGTTAGCAACTGCGTGTTCGGTACCTGCCCGAAGCGAACCACCATTACCCGCGTACGGGCCTTCAGTGCCCTCCCGCACCACCACAAAGTCAACCTCGCCCGGATTCGCAAGGGTGCTGGTTACTCCCGGATAAAGCTTGCACGGGCGCACGTTCGCGTACTGGTCGAAATCAAATCGCAGCTTAAGCAGAAGCCCTCGCTCAATGTTTGCGTCTTTGAGACGAGGATCACCCGGCACACCGCCCACTGCTCCAAACAGAATGGCATCAAACTTGGCGAGCGCCTCCTGCTCAGCTGTTGGCAGGGTGTCGCCGGTCTCGAGGTAGCGCTCAGCCCCGAGCTTGAACTCGGTTCGAGCAAGGGTGACGTCGGTGCCCGCGAGCACGGCATCGAGCACTTTATTGGCCTCGGCGGTTACTTCAACACCGATTCCATCACCGGGAATCACAGCCAGATTGATCGTGCGTGCCACTCATGCTCCTTGATTTCGCGCTGAACAAATCAAGCCTACCTGCACGCTAGGATTGATTGGCACGCGCGAGTGGCGGAATTGGCAGACGCGCTGGATTTAGGTTCCAGTGTCTTCGGACGTGAGAGTTCAAGTCTCTCCTCGCGCACTCTCTCCAGAGGGCCTCCAAGTTGGGGGCTTTTGCGTTTTACGCCCAGCACCCGGATTCGCTTGGAGCAGGATTGCTATTCAGCTGCGAGCGACTTGCGCGCCCGAAACACTTTCAGGCTGTAGAAGATAAGCCCTGCGGCCAGCACAAGGTCAGCAACGCGTGCCATCCACATCGTCATAATCATGATTGGGATGCCAGCGAGTGTTGGGCCATTCGTCAGCGGGTTCATCACGATTTCGCCCTCGGCCTGCTGAGCCATACTCAACGGCCATTGAATCATCGCGATTGTGAGCGTAACAATCATCAGCCCGGCAACAACCGCATACGAGATCCACGTGAATTTTGGGATGCGCACCTTCGAGAGCAAGCGCACGGCGACGACAAGCACGGTGCCGAGTACCACCAACGGCAGACCCTCAAGTGGATCGAGCCAGCCGATCGCAAGCATCGGTATCAGCACGATGCTCAGGACTGCTGCCCAGGTTAGCCGTGTTTTCATGTGTACTCCCCTCGCCGCTCTGATTGTAACGCGTGCGAGCCAGAGCACTATGGGTGCGTGTGTGTCACCAGCCCGTTGCGAGCACCTCGTCGAGGGCATCCACAAAATAATCGGCGCTCTCGCGGGTGAGGCAGAGTGGAGGCTTCACCTTGAGCACGTTTTTGCGCTCTGAGGTGGTGAGCACCACGACGCCGAGTTCGCGCATCCGCTCACAAATCGCAGCTGCTTCTGCCGCCGCGGGCTCGAGCGTATCGCGATTACGCACCAGCTCAACGCCGAGGTAGAGTCCGTGGCCGTGAATTGGTCCGATTAAGTCGTGCTTCGACCCGAGAGCCTCGAGGCGTGACTTCAAGTGCGTGCCCACCTCATGGGCGTTCTCTTGCAAGCCTTCGTCGCGCATAGCGTCAAGTACCGCAATTCCCACCGCGCAGCTAACAGGGCTGCCGCCAGCAGAGGAGAAGAAGTTGCCCTCGGTGGCAAGTGAATCGGCGATTTTTTTGCTCGTGATGACTCCCCCGATTGGATAGCCATTGCCCATTGGTTTCGCAATCGTAATAATGTCTGGCACCGCGCCCGACTGCTCAACACCCCAGAAGGTGTCACCCATTCGGCCAAAGCCCACCTGCACCTCATCAGCGATACACAGCCCGCCGTGCGCGCGAATCGTCTCGTACGCACCTGTGAGGTATCCCTCTGGCAGCAGCACACCGCCGGCATTGCCGAGTACCGATTCGCAAATGAACCCTGCGATGCTCTGGCCATTTTTCGCAAGTGCCTCAAGATCAGCGCTCAGGTCGGCCACGTACTTTGCCCCGGCATCTGAGCCCGTATACGTGCCGCGATAGATATTCGGTACGTCTGCGATGTGCACCCAGTCAGGGCGATTACTCATCGCATAGGGGTTGTCGAACGCCGAGGTCGTCACGGCATCAGAAGCCATCGTCCAGCCGTGATAGGCCTCGCGAAGCGCCACAACCTTCTTGTTGCCTGTGGCAGCGCGTGCCAGCTTGATGGCGAGGTCAACTGCTTCTGACCCCGAGTTGACCAGCAGAACCGTGTCGAATTCGCCACCCTTTGGCGCGAGCTCAAGTAGGCGCTCTGAGTAGTCAGCGAGCTCTCGGTAGAGAAAGCGCGAGTTGGTGTTGAGAATGCGAATCTGCTTGTTGATCGCGTCTGCGACCTTGGAATGCCCGTGGCCAAGCCCGGTGACGTTATTCACCATGTCGACGTACACCTTGCCGGTTGTGTCGGCAAGGTAATGCCGCCAGCCTCGCTCAACCTGTGGTGGCTCCTCGTAGTAACGTTCTTGGGCACTTGCGAACACCTCGTTGCGTCGCTGCTGCTCAGCCTCGGCTTCATCAACGTGAGCGTTTGAGGTGAGGCCCAAAATGACACTGGGGTCTGGTGCGAGGTAGCGCCATGCTGGGGCGAGCTCAGGCGCGACCGCCGCAGGCACGGGTACGGCGAGGTCAGGCTGGCGCGTCTGCACCGTGATCTTTGAAGGCGTACTGCCGCCCGTCACCGTGCCGAGCTTCGCTGCGCGATCAACTTTCTCACCGAGCGTGACACTCGGGGTGATGCCACCGATTGAGACAATTCCAGCGTCGGTCGACAGCTCAACGCCGTTTGGGGTGAGGGCCAGAATAGAGCCGGTGAGTGGCGCTGAAACTTCCATCGACATGTGGCCTGCGTGAAGCGCGATGACGGTCTGCAACGTGTACGTTTTCGCTGCGTCACGAGTGTTTACCGCCGCGCGCGTCAGGGCGTAGCTGCCATAAGGAATCACAACCAGTGGATGCTGCTCTAGAGCCGTATTGAGCAGGTCGGTCTCAGCACCACTGTCGAGCCAACGCCCACCGTTGAGCAGCTCGCTTTCGACACCGATGTCAAGTGTCGCGGCTTGATGCAGGCCGTGAATGAGCTCGGCTGGGGCGATGCTGGCAGTTTCGGGCTCTGGCAAGAGATCAAGCGCTGCGAGCACACTGGCGACACCCTCAGCCACCGAGATTGAGGTCGCCGATTCAAAGATAGCCAGCTCCCCTGCGATGCGATCTGCGGCGTATGCGTTCGCTGAGTCGATGGCGAGTTGATTGTAGGCACTCGCGACAAGCACCGCAGCTCGCTCGACAATCAGCGGCCACACCGCCCGCGCCTCAGCGTTGGTGAGTGGCGCAACGCGGTGGTACGCCTTGATGGCATCGATTACGTTGAGTGGCCGACTGGCCTCGTGATGCAGCAGTGACGCGCACGTGACCGCGATCTCTGCTACTCGCCATCCAAGCGCGATATCGCCGAAGTCGAGCACAGCGTAGGGGTGCAAGCGTGCGTCATCCCCCAATTCGCAGGCAACGTTGTCGTCGGTGAGGTCACCGTGGATGGTTTGCACTGGCAGCGTGCGCTTCAGCGGTTCGAGTGCGAGTTCTGCCTCGCGAACAACGCCGAGTACTCGCGAACGAAGTACCTCATCGGTAATCGCGCCAGCAAGATCGTGCGTAACCTCGGGTGCGATGCGCATATCCCATTGGTGGCGTCGATTCATACCGTCGTGCGTGACTGCGACAAGTGCGTTGACCGATTTCGCGGCCAATTCACCAAGCTCGCGACGCACAACCGGCGCGAGATAGCCGTCGTCGACAAGTGACGGGCCCGACATGAATTCGAAGAGTCGAAACGAGTGCCCATCAGAAACCTGGGTCAGTTCGCCGTTCTTACCTGCAATCACCTGCGGAACGCGAACCCCGGCAGCAGCGTACGCTTCAATCGCCTCATGCTGGGCGTCTCTCGCCGACTGCGGGAAAACCTCGTTATCGACGCGGAGCACCCATTTCTCGCCCGACTTCGACTCAATGACAAAGTTGCGATCTTGGTTACTGCCAAGCTCGCGCACTTCAGCTTTGATGCCGTAGAAACGTTCTACAAGTCGCTGAGCGTCTTTTTCACTCACCTTCGGGCGCACTAAGTTATGTTCAGAATTGTCGCGGGTCATTAGGTATCGTCACTCAGATTGGGGGTTGCGTCTCTGGCTTCAAGCCTACCGAAACTGATTCAACGGCGTTCAGTCTGACAGCTGCGCAATGACCTCAGCGAGATTGGTGAAGGCTCTGGCCCGGTGCGAATACTTATCTTTTTCGGCTTGTGTCAGCTCGGCCGCAGAAACATCGGTGTCATCCGGCTTGAAAATAGGGTCATAGCCAAAGCCGCCAGAGCCCGCCCTCTCGCGCAAGATCTGACCACGCCAGGTACCGATGCGAACATCCTCACCACCGTCTGGCAGGGCAAGTGCTGCAGCGCAGACAAACTCGGCACCACGGTGTACAGCATCGATGTCACTGAGTTGCCACAGCAACAGGTCTACGTTTTCGCCGTCACTGCGAGCCGGCCCCGACCAACGAGCCGAAAAAATACCGGGCGAGCCACCCAGGATGTCGACACAAATACCAGAATCATCTGCAATTGCGGGCAGGCCGGTGTGCTCACACGCCGCACGTGCCTTCAGTAAGGCGTTCTCGGCAAATGTTGTGCCGGTTTCAGCTGGCTCTGGCCCGATGTACGAAACGAGTTCTACACCAGGCAGATGTGGCTTCAGGATGCGCGAAAGCTCCTCAAGTTTGTGCGCATTGTGGCTCGCAAGAACTATCTGCATGAGCTAGTCGCCGATGAGCGCCATAGCTTGATGTGAGGCGAGATCTTTGCAGCCTGCGACTGAGAGATCGAGCAGAGAGTTCAGTTCATCGCGTGAGAATGGAACTCCCTCAGCTGTGCCCTGCACCTCTACGAAGCTGCCAGAGCCGGTGACGACCACGTTCATGTCGGTCTCGGCTCTCACGTCTTCGACGTAGGCAAGGTCAAGCATCGGCGTGCCATCGATAATGCCGACCGAGACCGCTGCCACACTGTCGAGCAGAGGTGTGGACTTTTTACCAATGAAGCCCTGCTCGCGCCCCCAGCTAATCGCGTCAGCGAGCGCAACATACGCGCCGGTAATGGCGGCGGTGCGAGTGCCCCCGTCGGCCTGCAGAACGTCACAGTCGATCACAATGGTGTTCTCACCGAGCGCCTTGGTATCGACGATTGCGCGCAGGCTGCGGCCAATGAGTCGCGAAATCTCGTGCGTGCGGCCACCGATTTTGCCTTTGACTGATTCGCGATCCATCCGCTCGTTTGTGCTGCGCGGAATCATGGCGTATTCGGCTGTGACCCAGCCTTTACCCTTACCCATCAGCCAGCGTGGTACACCGTTCGTGAAGGATGCCGTGCAGAGCACCTTCGTACGACCAAAGCTGATCAGCGCACTGCCTTCGGCCTGTTCGCTCCAACCCCGCTCGATGGTGATTGGTCGAAGTTCTGCAGCCGTGCGTCCGTCTGCGCGTATGAGGTCTGACATGGATTCCTTATTCTTCGTTGGGGATGGTTTCAATGACGCCGGTT
This sequence comes from Microbacteriaceae bacterium, assembly GCA_023254555.1. GTDB lineage: Bacteria > Actinomycetota > Actinomycetes > Actinomycetales > Microbacteriaceae > JALRLI01. The sequence continues at coordinate 7,459 of JALRLI010000023.1, read as the reverse complement.
TGCAATAGGTCGACGGATTCAACTTCGATACCCAGCATCCGATTCGCGAGCTCGGTAAACGCCTTGGTGTCTGCTCCCGTTGCCTCGTAGTGGATGGCCGGTGGCTCTGAGTCAATGCGAAGAAGGTCGCCCTCGGTCAGCTCGCGGTACACATCGTTGGCAGTCTCGATATCGCTCGAAACCAGCACGACGTCAGGGCCCATCACCTGTTTGATAACTCCCCGCAAGAATGGGTAGTGCGTGCACCCAAGCACCAGCGTGTCAACGTCGCTGCTCATCAGTGGTGACAGGTACTCTCTGGCCACCGCCAGTACCTCGTCACCGGTCGTCTGACCGGCTTCGACGAACTCAACAAATCGCGGGCAGGCTGCCGAGTGCAATTCGATGTCTTCGCGAACCGAAAACAGATCGTCATAGGCCTTTGAGTTGATGGTTCCGGTGGTGCCAATAAGACCCACGGTGCTGTTGCGCGTGGTGTTGAGTGCAGTACGCACCGCTGGTTTGATGACCTCGAGTACTGGAATGTCGTAGCGCTCATGTGCATCCCTCAGCATGGCGGCTGAGGCAGTGTTACACGCAATAACGAGTAGCTTGATTCCCTGGGCGACAAGGTCGTCGACGACACTCAGCGCAAACTTGCGCACATCGGCAATTGGTTTCGGACCGTACGGCGAATTCGCCGTATCTGCGACATAGATAATCGACTCGTTCGGCAACTGGTCGCGAATCGCCCGGGCTACAGTGAGCCCACCGACACCGGAGTCGAAGATGCCGATTGGTGCGTTGTTCACACGTCTAGCCTAACCAGTCACCGAGCAGAAGAGTGGTTCACGCGGCTAGGGCTTCATCCGCTCGTAAATCTTCTTGCAGTCGGGGCAAACCGGAAACTTCTCTGGGTCGCGACCCGGAATCCACTTTTTGCCGCAGAGCGCACGCACGGGCTTGCCGGTAATCGCAGACTCAACAATCTTGTCTTTTGGCACGTAGTGCGAATAACGATCGTGATCGCCCTCTTCAATTTGCTCTTCGTTGAGTAGCTTCTCGAGCTCGCGGTCGAGAACGTCTACCCCACCGCCAGTGTCAGGGCTGTCAGGGTACGCGGTCGAGTTGTTCACCATGGCTCAATTTTACTCGAGGGTGCAGCGCTTTTTCCTAGTCGAAAATCTGGCTGAGCGCGACCAAATCGGCTCCGTCTGCGTCGTACGCTGCTGCACCGAGCGTGAAGCCGTAGTGCAAAACCGCGAGACCACCAACAACGCCGATGACAAGTGACGCGAGTTGCAGTGGCAGGCTGGCGAGACCGATACCAGCGAAGCCGAGCACCAATGCCGGCAGACTCAGGCCGACCGTGATGAGCACGCTAGCTGCCTGTGAGCGCACCGGGCTGAAACCGCTGAACTGTGGCTGAATAAACAGGGTGTCACCCGGCCGTGTCGTGGGGTAAGGCCATCTTGCAGATGCGTAACTCGCCACCCCCACACCTGTAAGAAGCAACGAGGCACTCATGCCGATAACCGCTGGGAGTGGACGCCAATCCCCCATCAGCGCCACCGAGAGGGTCGCACCGATGATGATCACCGGGATGCCCGCAAACAGCACCGGGATTGCTCGACCTCGTCGGTCATCAATCCCCCGAGTGCCAGCCGCTACGTGCAGCCAGATTGCCGTTGAATCAACGGCGACATCGTTGTGCAGGCTCCATCCGAGGAAGAAGCAGATGATGGCAAGTGGTGTGGCCCAAATGACTGTTGCTGGGGCTCCAGAGACCCACGTGGCCAGCAAAACCAAAAGCACAACGACCGGAACGATGGCGAACGACAGACGGTAGCGCGGGTCGCGCATCCAGTAGATAACTGATCTTGCTGAGATAACGCCTGTCTTGGTGGAGGTGAAGCGAGTGAACCAGCCGAGATTGACATCTTGGATCGGGGTCAGCGCAGGCTTTGGAGTGGTTCTGAGCACCCGGCGCACAAGGAAGATATTGAGCCAGGTGAGCGCAACTAAAAACACAGCCGACACGACAAGTTTCGTGCTACCCAGCAGCGCTCCAGAGCTCACGAATGTGTCAGTGGCGCTGAGTGTTGACCCCAGCGGGCTCCATTCGAGCGCCCCACCCATTTCTGTGAGAACGGCACGCGCCCCGACGATGCCGCCAGAGGTGAACAAGAAAATGCTGAGCGGCGCTGCGCTGATGGCGATAATCCAGCCGAGCAGTTGACGCAGCTGCTGGCTTCTCGGTGACGTGAATGCCATCTGCGAGAGCTGTGCCGCCAACTGCGCCACACACAGCAGTGTGAACCAGAACAGCAGCAACGCGAGTGACGCGATGAGGGCGCTCAGCACGTCTCGACTGCGAAGCACGACATAGGCCACTCCCCACGCGAAAATGAGCAGCGAGGTCCATGAGATCAGGCTCGAGACCAGCAGGTTCTTCACCAGATGTACCGGGGTGAAGCTGAACTGGCGAAACTGCGCAGCGTCGAGCACCCGACCCGGCGCAAAGAACACCGAGATCGCGGTGATGCCCAGCCCGAAACTCGCCAACGTCGCATCAAAATCTGCAATCGCGAACTTTCTATCTGCCCCCAACCAAAGAGGCAACAGTGCGAGTGCGGCTGCTACCAGCCAAGCCAAGACATATCCCCAGAGGCGAAACACGTCGACTCTGGTGCGAACCTTGGCTGAGTTGCGGGCGAGAGCTAGCCTGAGGCGGAAGAACGATACAGCCATTCCATCGCCCCCTGAGTGTCTTCAACCTTGATGAGGTCGTTGAAACGCTCGGCAAGGGACTTGCCGGCACGAACGTCATCCACAGTTCCCTGGGCCACGATTTTGCCCTCGTTGATCACAGCAACGTGATCACAGGTTCGCTGAATGAGATCCATACTGTGGCTAGACATGATGACGCTGCCGCCTGACTCGACGAACTTTTCGAGAATTTCGGTCACATTTGCAGCCGATACGGGGTCGATTGCTTCGAACGGTTCATCCAGAACCAGCAGTCGCGGAGCGTGGATGAGTGCAGCAGCCAGCGCAATCTTCTTACTCATTCCCGCTGAGTAGTCGATTACTGGTCGATTCAGGGCGTTTTCAAGCCCGAGCGCAGTTGCGAGCATCTTCGAGCGATCGAGCGCATCCGTGTCGTTCAGGCCGTAAAGAATACCGGTGTAGAAGAGCAGTTGCGCGCCGGTGAGTCGATCAAACAGCCTGAGTCGATCTGGGAGTATCCCGATGAGCTTCTTTGCAGCCTCGCTATGAGGCCACACAGCAAGATCTGCAACCGTCACGCTTCCTGAGGTGGGCTCGTTGAGACCTGAAATCATCGAAAGCACAGTGGTTTTACCGGCGCCGTTCGGCCCAACGATGCCGAAGAACGAACCTTCACGTATCTCCAGCGACACTTCATTTGCTGCGATGACATCTTCGTAGCGTTTGGTGAGACCTGTGACCTTGACCAGAATAGGATTCGCAGCAATCGACTTGGTGCGGGCACGAGCCTTTTGCACTGACGTCTTCGGTCTCGCAGTTTTTGCATTTGCAGTGGGCTTCGCTGTGCCAGAAACCGAAGCAGACTCGCTCTTCGAGGCGGCTGTTTTTCTGGTCGCGCGCTTCACGCTCGGTTTTGCGCCCCCCACAGGCTCCGGTTTTTCAGCTGCCACATCACAAACCTAGCAAAGCTTTACAGCGTTATTACATGTATTCGACGGCGTTTACCGGCAGAATTGGAAGCGATGACATCGATTGCCCCGGCACCAGTGAACGGCCGCTCCCACGCGACCACCTACTGGTCGACTCTCAAACTCCTCACTGGTAGAGATCTGAAGGTTCGTTATTCGACGAGTGCGCTGGGATATCTCTGGTCGATTCTCGACCCACTGCTGATGAGCATCATCTACTGGTTTATCTTCACGCAGGTTTTTCAGAGACCTGCGGGCACTCAGCCGTACATCGTATTTCTGCTGACCGCACTCTTGCCCTGGGTGTGGTTCAACGGTTCGGTTTCCGATATGACTCGCGCGTTTCTGCGTGACGTGAAGCTTGTTCGTTCGGTTTCGCTTCCGCGATCGATCTGGGTCAACCGAATTATGGCGGCGAAGGGAATTGAATTTCTGCTGAGCGTCCCTATCATCATCGTGTTTGCTCTCTTTGCCGGCGCGCAGGTGTCATGGTTTGCTGTGCTGGTTCCGATAGCAATCGTGATGCAGGGAGCGCTTATCTCTGGCATCGGATTGATTGTCGCCCCGCTCGTAGTGTTCTTCAGGGATCTCGAGCGGGCCACGAAGTTAGTGTTGCGCGTGCTGTTCTACGCATCACCAATCATCTACGGAGTGAGTGATCTTCCCGAGTTTGCCAAGCCCCTCGCCTGGTTTAATCCGCTCAGCGGCATTTTCAGCCTGTATCGCGCCTCGTTCTTCCCAGAGCAGCTCAACTGGCCAATGGTTGGTGTTTCAGCAGTCATCATCGCCGCCATTCTGCTCATCGGAGTGCTCGTGTTCAAGCGCAGCATCGGCACTGTTCTGAAGGAGCTGTAGGTGAGCGAGGCAATTATCGTCGCGGACGACCTTGGCGTGCGTTTTCGTCGAAATCGAGGCGGTCGGCGCAGTTTCAAAGACCTCTTTGCGGGCAGAGCGCGTCGCTCACGCCCCGATGAGTTTTGGGCCCTTGACCACGTGAGTTTTAGCGTGCAACCGGGTGAAGCTATTGGTGTTGTCGGCCGTAACGGTCAGGGCAAATCTACCCTCCTGAAGCTGGTCGCTGGCGTGCTGCTGCCCGATTCGGGCACGGTTTCGGTACACGGTGGCGTCGCTCCCCTCATTGAGATCACCGGTGGCTTTGTGGGTGATCTGACCGTTCGGGAGAATGTACAGCTCACCGCGGGCCTGCACGGGCTGAGCAATCGAGAAATCGCAGCAAAGTTCGACGAAATCGTTGACTTCGCCGAAGTCGGTGATTTCTTGGACACCCCCTATAAGCATTTGTCGAGCGGAATGAAAGTGCGCGTCGCGTTCGCGGTTGTGTCACAACTCGACGAGCCGGTGCTCCTCGTTGACGAAGTACTTGCCGTGGGCGATAAAGCCTTCAAGAACAAGTGTTACAAGCGAATCGACGAACTGCTCACCCAGGGTAAGACGTTGTTCTTGGTGTCTCACAGCGAGCGCGACCTCACTCGCTTCTGCTCGCGTGGACTCTACCTCAAGAAGGGCAAAATCGTGATGGATGCCCCAATCAAAGAGGTCATCGCGGCCTACAACGCCGACAACCCTGTCGCCTAGACTGCCGCTTTCGCGTTCCACTCGTCCCAACGCTTCATCAGCGTTTCGATTGCTGCATGAAAGCGCTTCGTCGGCTCACCAGGCGCGGTGTCGCCGAAGTGAAATTCTGACCACTGCTTCAGCCGCTGCTGCGCTTCTGGATTGTGCAGAACGGCATCGACTTCAGCCAGAATGTTTTCGCTGGCGTCTGGCTCGAGCCACTCACAAACCGAGAGGTAGCCTCCCTCATCGAGTTCGGCATCCGGGCTTGCCGGTTTTGTCACGAGCAGGGGTTTTCCGACCGCAAGACGGTCATAGACCATGGCTGAAATGTCACAGATGGCGACGTCTGGCGCGGAGAGCTGCCATCCGATTGAGCCGCTCTGGTCAAAGATGTGGTGTGCGTGTGGATCTTGGCGATTCGCTTCGGCAATCATGTCGATGATTCGTTTGTTCGCCGCACCAAAGTCGTCATCAACAACGCCGCTTCGAGGGTGCGGTCGATAAACCAGCCGGTGCTTATTCGATTTCAAAATGGCCTCGGCGAGCGCGACACCGTGTGATTTCACAGAGCCGTACGTGGCTGCCGGGCGATCACCTTCCCAGGTGGGCGCGTAGAGCACGGTGATGCGGTCATCTGCGGGATACGGAGGCTCGCCAACGAAGTGATCAGCCTGAGGTCGACCAATCGAGATGGTTTCGCTGTCGACATCGTAGTTCCAAAGTGCTCGGCTCAGTCGTTTTCGAGCGGCCTCACCAGCGACCAGCGCATAATCGTAGGTCTTGTACTGGTTCGAGGTCATGTACATCTTGTCGCTCTCACCGTGATTGATGAACACATGCCATCTGTTGCCGTAGCGCATCATCTGGAAGTTTCGGGTGTTCTGGTTGACGTAGAGCATGACCTTGAGAGGCTGCTCTCGCACGACATTCTCGAGGTCATCGATTTTCGGCACGTAGGCGACGTCTAATCCAGACTCATCCATCAACATGCTGGCGCCTGTGGATGTGCGTGCCAACACGAGCACGGGCCACTTCTTGTTCAGCTCCTGCAGTGGTTCGTACCACTGTCTCATTTGATACATATTGACCACGCCGTCAGCGAAGTAGACGCCAACCTGGTAGGTATCGTTTGGAAGTTTCCCTCTGGCCGCAATCTTTTGCGTAATGTCACGCTTGGCGCGGCGCACTTTTAACGCCTTTTTGCCTAGTTTGAATGCACTCTTAACGTCTCGGCCTAAACTCACAGTCCAATCCTACGTGCCAGAATCGAGGGGTGACTGTGAAACCCCCCGGAGTGAGCTACGTGATGCCAGTGCTCAACGAGCAGGACTACCTTGAGGATGCGGTGCAGTCGATCTTGCAGCAAAAATACGACGGTGAAAAAGAGTTAATCCTGGCACTCGCGCCTTCGAGCGATCGAACGAATGAGATCGCCGCGCGGCTCGCGGCGGCAGACCCGCGAATAACTCTTGTACAGAACCCGGAAGGTCATATCCCGGAAGGCCTGAACGCAGCGTTCACGGCTGCCCGGTTCGATTACATCGTGCGAGTGGATGCACACTCCGAGCTCGCGCCCAAATACACTCGTCGCGGGCTGGCGATACTTGAGAAAACGGGCTCAGCCAATGTCGGCGGGATTATGCGCGCCAAAGGCAAGACCAAACTGCAGAAGGCTATTGCGCGAGCCTACAACTCCCCCTTTGGTCTCGGCGGAGCGACCTACCACCGCAAAGGCAAGGCTGGCCCCGCTGAAAGCGCCTACCTGGGCATTTTTCGTCGGCAACCCGTTCTCGAAGTCGGCCTCTTCGACCCTGAAATCAGGCGCGGCGAAGACTGGGAGCTCAACCTGCGCCTGCGAGAGGCTGGCTACCAGGTGTGGTTTAGTCCAAAGTTACGCGTCACGTATTGGCCTCGAGCTACCTGGCTGCACCTCGCCCAGCAGATGAGAGCTACTGGAACGTGGCGGGCAAAAATTGTTCGACGCTACCGCGCGAAAAACCCGTGGCGGTTCTTCGTGCCGGGCGCGTTGGTGCTCAGCACACTGCTCTCAGCTCTGCTCGCAGTGCTGCAGCTCACAGGAGTTGTCAGCGGAGTCTGGTCAGCGGTGCTCTCACTGATCTACTTGGCACCGGTGAGCTATCTCGCATTGAACATCGTGATGAGTTTTCGGCAACGAGCGGCGCGAAGCTTGAGTGATCGCTTGC
>JALRLI010000022.1 GCA_023254555.1 Microbacteriaceae bacterium | reverse complement strand
AGGCTGTTTAACGAGCTCTCAGTCGAAGAGCAGGTGCTCGCAACCATCGGGCGAGAAAACGATCAGTACGGACTGCCCGAAACTGCAATCGTCTCGAGCACGTACGAAGGCTCCTCAAACGCCGTTTCTCGATTGGCGGTTCTTGGGTCTATGCGAATGGATTATGCCGGAAACATTGCTGCAGTGAGAGCTGTTGCCCGGTACCTCACCAAAACTCTCGGCGAATCAAAATAGGTAAGGAACACAGGTGGCCGATCACTACGAAACTCTCGGTGTAGCTCGTGATGCTTCGACAGAAGAAATCAAGAAAGCGTACCGAAAGCTTGCCCGCCAACTGCATCCAGATGTGAATCCAAGCGATGAAGCGTCTGAGAAATTTAAGTCTGTAACGCACGCGTACGATGTTCTCAGCGACCCGCAGCAGCGTCAGCAGTACGACATGGGCGGCGGTCAAAGTGGTGCTGGCGGATTCGGCGGGTTCGGAGATATCTTTGACACCTTCTTTGGGGGCGGATTCGGCGGAACGTCGGGTCCGCAGTCGCGGGCTCAAAGAGGGCAAGACGCACTCATCCGACTCGATGTTTCTCTTGACGATGTCATGTTTGGGGTAGAGCGTGAGATTACTATCGACACTGCAGCGCTCTGTTCAACCTGTGAGGGATCTTGCTGCCAGCCGGGTACGGAGCCCACTACGTGCCCGATTTGTCGAGGAGCTGGTGTGATTCAACGCCAGGTCCGCTCGCTCTTTGGCAATGTCGTCACAAATCAACCCTGTAACTCCTGCCGAGGTTTCGGATCGGTGATTGAACATCCCTGCGTTGAGTGCTCCGGTCAAGGTAGAGTGCGCGAGAAGCGCACGCTCAGCATTGCGATTCCCTCAGGTGTCGAATCAGGGATGCGCATGCAGATGCGGAACGGGGGCGAAGTTGGTCCCGCGGGGGGACCGAGCGGAGACCTCTTCATTGAGTTCAGGGTCACTCACCACGACATCTTTAGCAGGGACGGAGAGGACCTCCTCGCGACACTAGAGATCGCGATGACAGACGCAATACTTGGCACGACGGCTCATATCGACGGGCTCGACGGCGAAGTGAGCGTCGACATCAAACCTGGCTCGCAGAGCGGTGACATTGTTGTCGTGAAACAACGAGGCATCACAAAAACTCGTTCAAATTCGCGCGGTGACCTGAAGATCGCGTTGCAGGTTTTGACTCCTCAAAAATTGAGCAAAAAGGAGCAGGAGTTGGTTCGTGAATTAGCAAAAACCCAAAAGGCTCCAGCGCCCCGACTCGGAGAGTTTCAGCAGAGCATGTTTGGAAAAATCCGAGATCGGTTCTTCAATTAATGAGCTCTCTTTATTACGACGAGACTCTCGCCGCTTCAGATCTGTCGCTGGGTTACGAGGGTCAGCTTGTTGGCGATGAAGCTCACCACGCAATTTCGGTAAGCCGCGTCAAGCCTGGTGAAAACTTCCTCATCGGAACTGGCGCCGGCGTGATAGCGAGGGTTACCGTCTTGTCAGTGGGCAAGAAATCTCTCATGTTCAGAGTCGACGACGTGAGCAGTGCACAACCTGCTCAACCCAAGCTGAGTCTCATACAGTCGCTCGCTAAGGGAGATCGCGACGAGCGTGCAATCGAAGCCTGCACCGAGTTGGGTGTTGATCGGGTGTTTCCCTACGAAGCGGAGCGTTCAGTTTCTCGTTGGGGCGCTGAAAAGCGAGAAAAGGGCGTTGCACGATGGCGAAAAATTGCTCGGGAGGCATCGAAACAATCACTTCGCCATACCATTCCTGAGGTTCAACCTCCGCTCACGCTCAGCGAGCTTTCTGCTCTCGCGAGCGAAGAAACCGTGCTTCTGTTGGAACCATCGGCTGAGCGAGCCCTGAGTGCACTCGAGGTCTCGAAACTACCGAGCCACGACTGCATACACCTACTGATTGGACCGGAGGGCGGATTTTCCGAACTTGAGGTGACAACGCTGGTGGATGCCGGTGCATTTGCGGTCAAGCTAGGCGATACCGTGCTCAGAACCTCGACAGCTGGAATGGCGGCCCTGAGCCTTTTGAACGCAAAACTCGGTCGCTGGTAGTGCTGACGTGAATGATTCACTCGGTTGCCGGTGAGTAAGCTGAAAACATGGCTGAAGAAACAGTATTCGCAAAGATTGTGTCGGGTGAGATTCCAGTGACACTTCTCGCCGAGACTGAGCGAGTCATTGCATTTCCCGATGCGTTCCCGCAGGCGCCGGTTCACATTCTGGTGATTCCGAAGACGAGTGCGTACCAAAATGTGACTGAGCTTGCCGCGTCAGACCCGGGGCTGCTCGCTGAGATGGTTGAAGTTGCCAATCGGGTCGCTTCCGAACATGCGGATGGTGATTTCAGGCTGGTCTTTAACAACGGCGAAAACGCGGGGCAGACTGTGTTCCACGTGCACGCTCACGTTTTGGCTGGCGGGCTGAAAGAGCAGACACTGGGTGGCTAATCCACAATTCGAAGAGGTCATCACCATCGAAGACGTAGATCTTGTCAGCTTCGTTGGCGTCAATGATGCTCGCCTGCGCGAACTTGAGGCGGCCCATCCTGAAGTGAGCTTTCACCTTCGCAACAATGTCTTGACGATTGCTGGACAACACACTGCAGATGTTGAACGTGCAGCAAACGTTGTAACCAACCTTCTTGAGGTTCAAAAAAATGGCGCCGAGGTATCCCGGGCAGACATTCGCGAAGTGACCCGAATGGTACGCGGTGGATATGCCGAAACGGCCGCTACCGTCCTGTCAGAACCGATTCTCACTGCACGTGGAAAAACCATTCGCGCTCAGACTCAGGGCCAGCGCGAATACGTTGACGCCATTGATGAGAACACGATTGTATTCGGCATCGGTCCAGCTGGAACGGGCAAAACGTATCTCGCCATGGCAAAAGCCGTTCAGGCTCTGCAACGCAGAGAAGTGAGTCGCATCATCTTGACCCGACCAGCCGTCGAGGCAGGTGAGCGGCTGGGCTACCTGCCTGGATCACTCGAAGAAAAAATTGACCCCTACCTCCGCCCGCTCTTTGACGCAGTGGGCGAGATGATGGATGCAGATACTCTGCCGAAGCTGATGGCGAATGGAACAATTGAAGTGGCCCCGCTGGCCTACATGCGTGGTCGAACACTCAACGATTCATTCGTCATTCTCGATGAGGCTCAGAACACCACGCCCGAGCAGATGAAGATGTTCCTCACCCGACTCGGATTTGGGTCCAGAATGGTCATCACCGGGGACATTACTCAGGTAGATGTCCCACTCGGCGCCAGCGGTCTGAGAACAGTAACGAACATCCTGGGTGACGTCGATGACATTCACTTCTCCCGACTCACAAGCGATGATGTTGTGCGCCACACCCTTGTCGGACGAATTGTTGACGCCTATACCGAATACGATGAAAAGCGTCTGGCAGAGAAGACGAAACATGAGCATTGAGATAAATAACGAATCAGGTTTTGAAGTCGACGAAGCCAAGCTCGTTCGGCTCGCAACCTTCGTGCTGAGCGCACTCCACGTACATCCCGACGCAGAGCTTGCTGTAGTGCTTGTGGATGAGGCCGCCATCGAACAACTTCATGTGCAGTGGATGGATGAGCCAGGTCCGACCGACGTGTTGAGCTTTCCGATGGATGAGCTGCGGCCTGGCAGCCTTGACAGACCGACCCCCGCTGGCTTGCTCGGCGATGTCGTGATTTGCCCCCAGGTGGCTGAAGCGCAGGCGGAACAGGCAGGGCACAGCACCGAACAAGAAATTCATGTGTTGCTCACGCACGGTATGCTGCATCTGCTCGGCTTCGACCATGCAACCGCAGACGAAGAGGCAGAGATGTTTGGGCTTCAACGTGACTTGTTGCTCGGATTCTCCACTCAAGATCGAAGTTCTTAGGTTTTCATGTCAACAGGGCTGAGTCTGGTACTCCTTTTCGCGGCTGCTGTGCTGATTGGGTTAGGTGGCCTTCTTGCGGCAGCCGACTCCGCCTTAGCGGTGCTCTCGCGCGCTGACATACAGGCGCTGGCAGAGAAATTTCCGCGCCGTTCGAAGGCGTTGCTGGCAATCGAGCTTGATCCGCAGGCGCACAGCAACGCAATCAGTTTCGTTCGTGTACTCGCAGAAACCACCGCTGCCGTGTTTATCACGGTCACTCTCGCCAACGTCATAGCTGAGCTGTGGATCGTGCTCTTGGTCGCGGCGCTCATCATGACCGCGGTCACGTTTGTTCTGGTGGGATCCAGCCCGAGAAGCGTTGGCGCACACCATCCCGAGGCAATCTTGAGAGTATCAGCGCCTGTCATCCGGGCAATTCGGGTGGTACTTGGCCCGGTAGCCTCCGGTTTGATAAAACTCGGAGACCGAGTGACGCCGAATCGTGGCTACCAGTCCAGAATCCGTGACGAACAGCAGCTTTTGAGCATGGTCGACCAAGCCGCTGAAGCGGCTGTTCTTGAAGAGGACGACCGGGAGTACATCCATTCTGTTCTTGAATTTGGTGACACTGTTGTGCGCGAGGTCATGGTTCCTCGCACCGATATGGTCACGGTGGATGCGCACTCAAGTGTTCGAGACGCGATTGACTTGCTATTCGACGCTCGACACTCTCGTGTGCCGGTTGTCAGCGACGACGTAGACGATATCGAGGGAGTGCTCTACCTGCGCGATGCGACTGCCTTCGCTCTGAGAAGATCAGAGGAGGCGTTGACTGTACCGGTGACGAAGCTGATGAAGCCAGCTGTATTCGTGCCTGAGTCACAAAAGGCTGATGATCTGCTCAGGCAAATGCAGCTCGAATCGAACCACCTCGCCCTCGTTGTTGATGAATATGGCGGGATAGCGGGTTTAGTGACTCTGGAAGACCTCATCGAAGAGCTTGTTGGTGAGATCAGCGACGAACACGATATTGACCTCGATCCGGTTGAAAGGATCGATGGTGAGAGGTATCGCGTGAGTGCCCGATTACCGGTGGACGAGCTCGGGGAATTATTCAATTTCGAGCTCGAAGATGATGAGGTCGATACGGTTGGCGGCTTGTTCACAAAGTTGAATGGGCGCTTGGCGGAACCAGGGGACACCGTTGCCATCGCGGGACTGCTCCTCACGGCAGATAAGACCGAACGCCGTAGGAAAAATCTAGTCACTGTTTTGGTTCAGCGTGATGAGAGCGCCCAGATCGAGTCTGCCACGGATGAAAGTATCGAGGACTAGCCACATTGAGTGAAGTGCACCCAGAGAATTTTCGCGTCGGATTTGTATCGTTCGTGGGGAGGCCAAACGTAGGAAAATCTACGCTCACGAACGCGCTCGTCGGTGAGAAGATCGTGATAACCAGTCCCCAACCTCAAACGACGAGACGGACGATACGGGGCATTTGCCACCGCCCTGACGGTCAGCTTATTGTGGTGGATACCCCAGGCATCCATCGACCTAGAACGCTGCTCGGCGAGCGGCTCAACGCCCTGGTGCAATCAACTCTTGGCGACGTAGATGTGATCGGATTCTGCATACCCGCTGATGAAAAAATTGGCCCTGGAGACAACTTCATCAACTCGCAACTCGACGGCTTCGGAAGGGCGAAAAAAGTAGCGATAGTAACCAAAACCGACAAAGCATCGGATGCACAGGTCACCGCTCAGTTAGCCGCAGTCAGTGCAATGCGAGATTGGGATGCCGTTATTCCTATTTCTTCGGTTACAGGTGAGCAGATTTCTCTTCTGGCAGACGAGCTACTCGCGCTGATGCCACAATCACGTGCCCTATATCCCACTGAAATGATTACTGATGAGTCGGGGGATGACCGGATTGCAGAGTTGATCCGAGAGGCAGCGCTGGAGGGTGTTCGCGACGAACTGCCGCATTCAATCGCAGTCACAGTTGATGACAAGTTGACTCGAGAAGACGGTCTGCAAGAAATTTACGCGAGCATCTACGTGGAGCGTGACAGTCAAAAGGGCATTATCATCGGCCGGGCAGGCTCACGACTGAAACGCGTTGGTGAGCGAGCCCGCAAAGAAATTGAGCCTTTGGTCGGCGGAAAGATTTTTCTGTCGCTGCGAGTAAAAGTCGCCAAAGACTGGCAGTCAGATCCCAAACTGCTGGGAAGACTCGGCTTTTAGGAAATCAGAGGTGCTACGATAGCAACGTGTTTCACGGTTTGCTCCTTCTTAGCTGCCGCGACGAGCGCTAGTTCAAAGCCTCTCTCGTCGCGGAGTTTGTGCACGGCTGACCACTAGACCCGGAGAGAACCCATGAAAAACACCCAAAAACCTTCAAAGATGCCTACGCATCGTTACCGTCCGTATCAGGATGTGTTCGAAATTGACTTGCCCGATCGAACATGGCCAAGTAAGCGAATTACCGTCGCCCCGAGATGGTGCGCCGTTGATCTCCGTGACGGAAACCAGGCGCTGATTGATCCGATGAGCCCAGAGCGCAAACGAATTATGTTCGATTTGCTCGTTCGTATGGGGTACAAAGAAATTGAAGTTGGTTTCCCGAGCGCGAGCCAGACCGACTTCGATTTTGTGCGTCACCTCATCGAAGACAACGCGATTCCCGAAGATGTAACAATTCAGGTTTTGACGCAAGCGAGGGATCACCTGATTGAGCGCACCTATGAATCGTTGGTGGGAGCGAAACAGGCCATCGTTCACCTGTACAACTCGACGAGTATTTTGCAGCGTGATGTCGTCTTCAATAGCGACAAACAGGGCATAATCGATATCGCGCTGGCAGGCGCTCGAAAATGTATCGAGTCGGAGTCGATTTGTGCTGGCACCGACATCTACTATGAGTACTCACCAGAGTCATACACGGGGACAGAGCTTGAGTACGCGCTAGACGTATGCAATCAGGTACTCGATGTTTTCCAGCCGACACCTGAGCGCAAGGTCATCATTAACCTCCCCGCAACAGTCGAGATGATTACACCGAACATCTATGCGGATTCAATTGAGTGGATGAGTCGCAACCTGAATCATCGCGAGAACGTGATTCTGTCGCTGCATCCTCACAACGACAGGGGAACCGCCATTGCTGCGGCTGAACTGGGCTACATGGCTGGTGCGGATCGTATTGAGGGTTGCCTTTTCGGCAATGGTGAGCGTACCGGCAACGTTGATCTGGTGGCTTTGGGAATCAACCTGTTCACGCAGGGTGTCGATCCTCAGATTGATTTCTCAAACCTCGATGAGGTTCGCCGAACGGCTGAATACTGCAACCAGCTGAAGGTGCACGAACGCAGTCCATGGGCAGGAGACCTGGTTTACACCGCGTTTAGTGGATCCCATCAGGATGCCATCAAGAAGGGCTTCGAGAGAATGGCCGCTGACGCCAAAAATAGCGGTGTCGAAGTCAAAGATCTTGAGTGGGCCGTGCCGTATTTGCCTGTCGATCCGCATGACTTGGGTCGCACCTACGAAGCGGTCATTCGAGTGAACTCTCAGTCGGGCAAGGGCGGAGTTGCCTATCTCCTCAAAACTGATCACAACCTCGATCTACCAAGAAGGTTGCAGATAGAATTCAGCGCCGTTGTGCAGGCGAAAACCGACACAGAAGGCGGAGAAGTCTCGAGCGACCAAATCTGGCAAATCTTTCAAGACGAGTATCTGCCGCGAATTGATGCTCCGGCGGCAGAGCGCTGGGGCCGTTACGAGATCTCTTCAACGAGCACACACAGTTCAGGCGATGGTTCGACAGAGCTCAGTGTTGATCTCAGAATTGACGATAACTCGCGAGTTATAACTGCCGTCGGAAACGGGCCAGTTGACGCTTTTCTGAAGGCACTCGACTCGTTAGGCCACGAAATACAGCTTTTCGACTATGTCGAGCACGCGATGAGCTCTGGTGGAGATGCGATTGCGGCAGCGTACGTTGATCTCAGCGTAGACGGGCAGCGGCTCTGGGGAGTGGGCATGGATGCCGACACCAGCCGTGCCACACTCAAAGCAATCATCAGCTCTGTGAACAGGTCTATTCGCTCGCGATAGCGTTTTCACTCAATCAGATTCAGGATCCGAGTCTGGTCGAATAATGGGAATCGTCTGTGTGCGAATTGCCTCTAAGGTGGCTTCGGCTTCGCGTTGGCGACGCAACATCCTTCGATTGAGCGCACGCTGTTCGGGCAGGCTCCAACCAAATCGCACAGCGAGCAAGCGAATCAATGCTGTGATGAGGATACTCGCTGCCAATGTGATGGCTGGCTCTAAGCCGAGAGCCAGAAGCGCAATGAATGAACCAGCGCCTGCGAGTGCGGCCACCGCGTAGAGCGAACCGACGTGCATCAGCCCGATCGGTATGTTCAGCATCATGTCTCGAATGACGCCGCCTCCAACTGCTGCAACCATTCCGATGAAGAGCGCGGGAACAGTGGGTAGCCCGAGCGAGAGCGCCTTTGCCGTGCCAAGAGAAGCGAAGAGTCCTATAGTGAGGGCGTCGAGCAGCGTGATTACAGGGTCAACTCGTTGCAGAAGTTTCGCGGTGAGCATGCCAACAAACGACGCAATCAAGGCAGTCAGAATATAGGCATTATCGGTGAAGACAACCGGAGTGACCCCGAGCAGCAGATCACGAAGTAGCCCGCCACCAAAGCCAGTTGTGATGCCGATCAGGGCTACTCCCAACAGGTCCACTCGCTTGAATCCCGCTGCGAACATGGCTCCCTGCAGGCTGCCCACAGCGATTGCAGTCAAATCGACCCAGAGCGGAATATTGAATTGAACGGCGGTCACACTTCGATTCTCTCCCATTGTCATTGATAATGGGCAAGTGCCGCTCTATCGAGATGAAGCAGTAGTGCTGAGAACCCATAAATTGGGTGAGGCTGACCGCATTCTCACACTCCTGACCAAAGAGCACGGCCAAGTTCGTGCTGTGGCAAAAGGCGTGCGAAAAATAACGTCGAAATTCGGTGCGCGTTTAGAGCCTTTTATGGTTGCAGACCTTCAGCTCTACCAGGGCAGAACACTCGACACTGTGAATCAGGCAGAGATGCTTGGATCGTATGGTGCCTCAATTAGCGCTGATTTTGAAGCGTATCAAGCGGCAAGCGTGATGGTCGAAACTGCTGAGAAGCTAACGGGAGACGCTCCCGCCCGGGCGCAATATGCGCTCTTGGTCGGCGCACTTCGTTCGCTTTCGACATCCGAATATCCGACACAACTCGTGCGCGACGCTTACTTGCTGCGTGCAATTGGGCTGGCCGGTTGGGCACCCGGGTTCAATCAGTGCGTGAGATGTGGGGGAGAGGGTGAACACACTGCCCTGGCCATCCAATATGGAGGCGTGGTGTGCGACGCCTGCGCAGAAGCTGGAACGCCCAGGGTTGAGCGCGGAACTGTAGAGCTGTTGGGTGCGTTGTTGTCAGGAGAGTGGCAGGTTGCTCTGGCAGTTCCAAAGCAGGCGCGCCAGCTAGGTTCAGGCTTCGTGGCTGCCTACACGCAGTGGCACTTGGAGCGTTCACTGCGATCGGTGGCAACTATGGCTCGAAATAAGATCGAGCCGCCAGAGGGTCACTAGAGTTTAGGAGTGACCGAATTACAGCCTGTTGACTGGACTGGACAGTACCCATCGTCACCGAACGTTGGTATTCCCGAACACGTCGCCATCGTGATGGACGGCAACGGGCGCTGGGCTAACGCCCGAGGATTGACTCGGGTCGAGGGCCACCGTATGGGAGAGCAGTCGCTCCTCGATGTTGTCGCCGGTGCGATCCAAATCGGGGTCAAGAATCTGAGCGTCTACGCTTTCAGTACTGAAAATTGGCGCAGATCACCTGATGAAGTGAGATTTCTGATGGGTTTCAACAGGGAGGTGCTTCGACGCAGACGAGCTCAACTTCACGATTGGAATGTTCGGGTTCGATGGGCCGGGCGCAAACCTCGACTCTGGGGATCAGTCATTAAGGAGCTTCAAGATACCGAACGGCAGACGCGGAACAATGACGGGCTCACCCTCACAATGTGTGTCAACTATGGCGGCCGAAACGAAATCACCGATGCGGTTCGCCAAATCGCCGCAGAGGTAGCTGCGGGTCGACTCACACCCTCACACATCACTGAGCGCACCATCGCCAGAAACCTGTATGTGCCCGAGCTGCCAGACGTTGACTTATTTGTGCGTAGTTCAGGCGAGCAACGAACGAGTAACTTCATGCTCTGGCAGTCTGCGTATGCTGAGATGGTGTTCCTAGACACGCTTTGGCCAGATTTCAGCAGAGAAAATCTTTGGCAAGCAATAGACATCTACCGTGATCGGGATCGACGATTCGGTGGGGCTGTGGATGCACCAACGCCTGACCTCACCGCGTGAAACAATAGTGAGGTGTCAGTCATCGAAAGCGGCGTGCAAGCTCCGTCAAGCGTGCTCAGAATAGGCCCGCTTTCTCTGAGTGCTCCAGTGGTGTTGGCCCCGATGGCTGGCATCACGAACACTGCGTTTCGGCGCCTCTGCCGAGAATACGGGGCTGGGCTCTATGTGTCAGAGATGATCACGAGCCGCGCACTCGTAGAGCGTTCTCCGGCATCACTTCGCCTCATCAAACATCACGAGAGTGAGACGCCCCGATCGATTCAGCTCTACGGAGTAGACCCGCGGTATGTCGGTGAAGCAGTCAAGTATTTGGTTGCCGAAAACCTTGCGGACCACATTGACTTGAACTTTGGTTGTCCTGTCCCGAAAGTCACGCGTAAAGGCGGGGGAGCTGCACTGCCGTGGAAACAAGATCTCTTTGCATCGATCGTCAAAGCTGCAGTCGATAATGCAGGTTCAATCCCGGTAACGGTGAAAATGCGCAAGGGCATTGACGATGAACATTTGACGTTCCTCGATTCTGCTCAAGCCGCGGCTGACGCAGGAGTGGCCGCGATAGCGCTGCACGCTCGCACCGCGAGCCAGTTCTACTCTGGTGAAGCGGATTGGTCATCCATTGGCACCTTGAAAGAGGCCATCACTTCAGTGCCGATACTGGGCAATGGTGACATTTGGTCGGCGCAAGACGCGATCCGGATGGTGGATGAAACGGGATGTGACGGAGTCGTGGTCGGTCGTGGATGTCTCGGCAGGCCGTGGCTGTTTGGCGACCTTGCAGCTGCTTTCGATGCAAGATCACGGGGCGAAGTTTTTGATCCGACTCTCACGATTCAACCGAATTTGGGCCAGGTACTGGCAGCTTTGCGTCGGCACACCGAACTGCTCGTAGATTTTTTCGAAAGTGAAAACCGCGCGTGTAGGGATATCCGGAAGCACATCGCCTGGTATTTCAAAGGCTATCCCGTGGGTTCAGAAACCCGAAAGGCGCTCGCGCTTGTTGAGTCACTGTCGGAGATGGACGATATCTTCGCCACGCTCGACTCGTCCGCTCCTTACCCGGGAATTGACGCTGAGGGTCCGCGCGGGCGAGCAGGCTCACCAAAGCGCACAGCTCTGCCCGACCGCTGGCTCGACACGCGCTGTCTTGCTGAGAGCGACAAGGCGGAGTTGCTTGACGCCGAGCGCGATGACAGCGGGGGATAAATGCCTTCGGTAACTGGATATTCCGAATCAGACCATGAGCGCTTCTTGCCAGAGGTACACAGCGGAGCAAGATCCGACTTTGCGCGTGACCGAGCCCGGCTCATACACTCGTCCGCCTGGCGCAGACTGGCGGCAAAGACCCAGGTGCTCAGCCCACAGGCTGGGCTCGACTTTGCGCGTAATCGCCTGACGCACTCACTTGAGGTTGCACAGATTGGACGTGAACTTGCCACTTCGCTCAACCTCGAAGCTGATGTGGTTGATACTGCGTGTTTGGCACATGACCTTGGTCATCCACCGTTTGGGCACAACGGCGAGCAGGCTTTGAACGATTGGGCAGCCGACATCGGCGGGTTTGAGGGAAACGCGCAGACACTCCGAGTGTTGACCAGACTCGAACCGAAGGTGATAAATGCGGCAGGCGTGAGCTTCGGGCTGAACCTCACCAGGGCGACTCTTGATGCGAGTTGCAAGTATCCGTGGAGCCTAGCCGACGCGGTGAACGATCCATCCGGTCGTGCCAAGTTCGGTGTTTTCGAATCCGACACCGCGGTTTTTGAGTGGATGCGCAGTGGTGCCCCCGGGAAGACCCCGTGTATCGAGGCGCAAACGATGGATCTCTCAGACGATATTGCGTATTCGGTTCACGACTTCGAGGATGCCATTGTCGGTGGGCATATCGACCCGGCCATCTTGACTGCGCGGTCGGGCCACGAGGCTCTTATTCGAGCGATATCCGACTGGGCAGGGCAAAAATTTACTGACGATGAGTTGGGTGAAGCGTTCAACCGGATGGCTGAGTCAGAAACCTGGCTCACCGAGTGGTCGGGGAGCCGCGCAAATCAGGCTCAGCTGAAGAATTTCACCAGTCACATGATTGGCAGTTTCGCTCGTGCCTCTATCGCCGCGACTCGCGAGTCACAGCCCGACGCAAATCTGGCAAGGTATAGCGCCCAGATTGTGGTGCCAGCTCCCGTTCGCGCTGAGATAGCGGTACTCAAAGGTATTGTTGCCGCTTTTGTGATGGCTAAGGATGAGAGACAGCCGACGTATCTTCGGCAACGAGCGCTCCTCACTGAGCTCCTTGAAACGCTCTGGCGAGATGGTAACGGCTCAGCTGAGCTAGAACCCGCGTACGCCACAGATTTTGAATCTGCGAATGATGAGGCGGGCGCGAAGCGAGCCGTGATTGATCAAGTCGCGTCACTGACCGACCAGTCGGCGATTGCGTGGCATGGTCGGCTGTGTATGGCTCCACTCGTTTAGACTCGTCACATGGCAGGCCGCATCCGCTCGAGTGATATCGAAGAGGTTAAAGCGCGCACGAACATTGTCGATGTCGTGAGCGATCATGTGGCTCTCAAGTCGGCTGGCGTCGACTCGCTGAAAGGGCTTTGCCCGTTTCATGACGAGCGCAGTCCAAGTTTTCACGTGCGACCGTCAAATGGTTACTACCACTGCTTTGGGTGCGGTGAATCTGGTGACGCCATTTCGTTTCTTCAGCGGATGGATCACCTCACCTTTACCGAAAGTGTAGAGAGGCTTGCCGCCCGTATCGGTTACGTGCTGACCTATGAAGAAGGTTCAAAGCCGAGGGAATCAGGAGAAAGCAGAGCGAGACTCATCGCGGCAAATGCTGCAGCGGCTGAGTTTTACCGTTCGCAATTAGCCGGGGCTGAAGCTGAGACTGCGCGTCAATTCTTGCAACAAAGAAGCTTTGATTCTGCAGCAGCTGAGCAATTTGGAATCGGATATGCGCCGAAGGGATGGGACGCGCTCACCAAGCATTTGACTGCCAAAGGCTTTACCAAGGCAGAGCTGACCGCTGCCGGGCTCGCGTCGCAGGGTGATAAAGGAATTTATGATCGGTTTCGAGGACGACTACTGTGGCCGATTCGAGACACGAGTGGTCAAACAATAGGGTTCGGTGCGAGAAAGCTCTACGAGGATGACCAGGGGCCGAAGTACCTCAACACACCCGAAACCCCGATTTATCACAAATCAAACGTCTTATATGGGCTTGATCTTGCCAAGAAGTCAATTTCTCGGTCGAAGAGCGTCGTGGTGGTTGAGGGATACACCGACGTTATGGCGTGCCACCTTGCTGGCATCACGACCGCCGTCGCAACCTGCGGAACGGCCTTCGGGCACGATCACATCTCGGTTTTGCGTAGAGTCATGGGAGATGATGCAGCGGGAGAAGTGATCTTCACCTTCGACCCAGACGAGGCTGGGCAAAAAGCAGCGCTTCGAGCATTTAGTGATGAAAAACGTTTCACAGCACAAACCTTCGTCGCCGAAGCCCCAGATGGCCTAGATCCGTGTGACCTGCGCCTGCGCAAAGGTGATGAGGCTGTGCGAGCTATTTTCGCGCGAAAGATTCCGCTGTTTGAGTTCGCGCTGAGACAGGCAATTTCGAAATTCGATTCAAATACCGTCGAAGGTCGGGTGAATGCACTTCGCGCTGCCGCACCTATCGTTGCGGATATCAAAGACCCCTCTCTTCGTCCCGGCTATGCGCGTGAATTGGCGAGAATGCTCGGTCTCGAGATGGCAGAGGTACATGCCGCGATTCGCTCAGCCAGCAACCGGGCATCCAACGCTCGCTCAAGCCATGCAAACGAAGCAGTGTTCGCGGAACCCGCCAATCATCAGGTGGCACCTGAGCAGCGCACTGCGAGTTTGGCAACTCTGCCAAACAATCCATCGACGTGGCTAGAACGTGACGCGCTGATGGCCATGCTTCAGTTACCGCATGTGATCGACCCCGAAATTTTGAGCCAGGCAAGTACCGCGCATGTGGCTGATCCTTCTCTCGTCGTGGTTCGCGACGCGATTTCTGCAAATTTGCCACTGGAGGAGCAATCAGACTGGCTCCAACATATCTTTGACACCGTGCCGGCACCGTATCTCGAGCTCACACGGGAACTCTCGATCGCGCCTCTTCCTGCGAAAACAGCAGAAGCTGCAAACACCTATGCGCGTGAGGTGGTCACAAGTCTGCTGGAGCGCGATTTACTCGGTCTCAAAACTGAGCTGGTGAGAAAGCTCCAGCGCCTTGGCGACGCGTCTCCAGAGATGAGCCGCAGCATCAACGAGCAGATAGTCTCACTCGAACAGGCTCGCCGAGCACTAAGGCACTGAGCTTCAAACCCCGGCATAAACTAAGGCTGTGCAAGCGGCTATCGTCTCAGATTTAAGCATCGGCTACCCCGCCCATGCCGGAACCCCAGCATTCACCGCAGTTGAGGGCGTATCTTTTGCGCTCCCTGCCGGCTCAGTGACCGCACTGCTCGGAGAGAGCGGGGCTGGCAAATCGACTCTTTTACGGTTTCTCGCCGCGCGGGCCCTCGAGACCGCAGATAAAACTTCTCAGCTCAAACAATTGAACGGGCATGTGCAGGTGTTCGGGCAAAGCCTTGACAGGCTGAACCGAAAGAAACAGTGGGTTCTAGCAGAGCAAATCGGCTATTTGCCGCAAGATGGTGGCGCAAAACTCAACCCAGACTTGACCGTTGGTGAGCAATTAATGTTGACAGCCGATGAACGGTACAAAAAGTTTGACCGTGAGCCCTTCGCTGAGCGGGCGGCAGCGCTCATCACAGACTGTGACCTCCCACTGAGTGTTCTCAACGAGTTTCCCCACCAGTTGAGCAAAGGTCAGCGACAAAGAATAGCCGTGGCTAAATCGCTTATGCTCACGCCCAAGTTACTCATTCTCGACGAGCCAACGATGGGTGTGGATGCTCGTAATCGGCCAAAACTCATTGACATGCTGCTGGGGTACAGAGAGCAACACGAGGCTGCGATGTTTATTGTCAGTCACGATATCGGTCTGCTTGAAGCGCTGGTTGATCACGTTCTGGTGATGCAGCAGGGTTCCATCGTCGGAGAGGGAGATATCAATGAAATCTTCTCCAACTCCGAACATGCCTACGTTCAGAGCCTTGCGAACGCGTTGAGATCTAACGCCTAC
>JALRLI010000021.1 GCA_023254555.1 Microbacteriaceae bacterium | reverse complement strand
ACCTTAACCAAGGGCGCAACGATGGTGTTCACCAATGCAAACACAGCTGCAATCGCAAGCAGGGTTCCGATGAACGCCAGCTGGCCCTCGGCAAACGGAATTATTTGAATGCCCTCGCTCGACGCCCCGCCAAGAACAAGCGTGGTTAGCCAGAGGGCAACGGCCAGCACAACAACTCTCACCAAGAACTTCATGAACACAGTCTTGCAGGTATGCGCCTCGTTAGACTCGTAGGGTGAGTTCACCAGACGGTTTGCCAATCAAACTTCGGTCAGAAGTTGCCGCGGTCACTCCCTATCGTCAGGGCGTGCAAGCACCTGATGACGGCTTCAAGCTTTCGAGCAATGAGAATCCATTTGAGCCGCTTCCCTCTGTGCTGGAGCGCGTGCAGAACGCGTCTTCTTTCAATAGGTATGGAGACGCATCAGCCCTCGAACTTCGTGAAAAGCTAGCCGCCAAATTCGGTGTTGGCATTGGTGAAGTGCACATCGCCTCCGGTTCGGTCGCAATTCTCTACCAGCTCGTTCACGCTACCGCCGCTGCCGGCGACGAGTACATGTTCGCTTGGCCTAGTTTCGAGGCTTACCCAATGCTCGGCTTGGCTTCGGGAGCGAAAGCTGTGACTGTCGGGCTCACGAGCGACTACCGGCATGATTTGGATGCGATGGCCGATGCCGTCACTGATCGAACCCGTGCCATTTTGTTATGCAGTCCCAACAACCCAACCGGCCCCGCCATAACCACTGCAGAGTTTCACAGTTTTATGGAGCGGGTTCCCAAAGATGTGTTAGTCGTGCTTGACGAGGCGTACCGCGAGTTTGTAGTAGCTCCAGACGCAATCAAGGGCGAAGACGTCATTGCCAATTACCCACAAGTAGTTCTGCTGCGAACATTCTCGAAAGCCTACGGTCTGGCTGGCTTGCGAATTGGTTTCGCAATAGGTAACGAGCAGATTTTGAACGGCGCGAGGGCAACCGGCATACCGCTCTCTCTGACGGCAGCGGCCCAAGCCGGCGCCCTAGCATCACTGGATGCGGAAGCTGAACTGCAGGAGCGCATCCGCCATATCGTCGACCTCAGAACTGAGTTGAGCACCCGGTTGCACGAGATCGGGTACACAGTTGCCGACACCGAGGGCAATTTCGTCTGGCTCGGCCTCGGTGACCGAGCAGTCGACTTCGCTGATTTCTTCGCGCGCAATGGCGTGGTGGTGAGACCTTTCGCGGGCTACGGTGTTCGAATTAGTGTTGGTGAAACCGAAAGTATTCCACGAGTGATTGAGCTCGCCTCTAGGTTTAAATCAGAGCACGTGAGTTGACGGGAGGTGGCTTCGTGACCATGCCATGGGTTCAAGATCCACAGCCGGTTCAGTTCTTGACGCCAGACGGCGACTTTGCGCCGAACGAGAGCGCGCAAGCATTTGCCGCCGAACTCGAGTCGCTAGACCTAGTAGCGCTCCAAGAGATGTACCGAGACATGGCGCTCACCCGCGCCTTTGATACGGAGTGCACGAACTTGCAGCGGCAAGGGCAGCTCGCCCTTTGGGTGCCGAGTGTAGGTCAAGAGGGCGCACAGGTTGGCTCGGCTCGCGCTGCGCTGCCGCAGGACCATATCTTTCCTTCGTATCGCGAGCATGCGGTTGCTCGAATTCGGGGAGTAAACCTCGTGAATGTAGTCGCCCAGTTCAGAGGCGTTACTCATGGCGGCTGGGATGTCACAGACCCTGCGCACGGAAATTTTCACCTCTATACGCTCGTGATTGGGTCACAAGCCTTGCACGCGACCGGCTTCGCATTGAGTCAGGTTCTCGACGCCACCAAGAAAGCGGGCGAAAAGGATTTACCAGCCGGCGCTCAGGGAAGAGAGACGAACGAGGCGACAATTGTCTACTTCGGTGACGGTGCGACAAGCCAGGGTGATGTGAACGAAGCAATGATCTTCGCTGCCAGCTATCAGACCCCGCAGCTCTTTTTCGTGCAAAACAATAAGTGGGCGATTTCGGTGCCGGTTGAGCGACAGGCTCGCACCCCGATTTACCGACGGGCGGCGGGTTTTGGGTTGAAGAGCATCCAGATAGACGGAAATGACATTCTGGCGAGCTATGCAGTCAGCAACAGAATGCTCAAGGACGCTCGAGCGGGCGGAGGTCCGCAGTTCATCGAAGCACTTACCTATCGCATCGGCGCACATACGACGAGTGACGACCCAACGAAGTACCGAGAAAATGAAGAGTTGCTCGAGTGGCAAGCCAAGGACCCTATTCGTCGATTTGAAAAGTACATCAAATCGCAGGGTGCCGAAGACAGCTTCTTCGAACAGGTTGCCGCCGATGCAGGCGAATTGGCGCTCAAGATTCGCGATGGCGTTCTGCACATGCCGGTGCCTGAACCGGGTGCGATGTTCAAGCACGTATACGCAGAAGAGCATCCTGTAATGCAGGGTCAAGCCGCTTGGCTAGAGCGCTACGAGAACTCGTTCGAGGCGGGTGAGTCTGCATGAGCGAAGCTGAAGTTGTGAACATGCCGATTGCGAAGGCCATCAATGAGGGCCTCCGCAGAGCGATGGCTGACAACGACCGCGTCATTTTGATGGGAGAAGATATCGGTACGTTGGGCGGTGTCTTCAGGGTCACCGACGCGCTACAGGCTGAGTTCGGCTCGGCACGAGTGCTCGATACTCCTTTGGCTGAGTCTGGAATTATCGGCAGCGCAATCGGGTTGGCCATGAATGGTTACCGCCCTGTGTGCGAAATCCAATTCGACGGTTTCATCTTCCCCGGCTTCGATCAAATCACCTCGCAGCTGGCAAAGCTGACGAGTCGCCATGACGGGTTACTCAACTTTCCCGTTGTAATTCGCGTGCCATACGGCGGGCACATCGGCGCCGTCGAACATCATCAAGAAAGCCCTGAGGCGTACTTTGCTCACACTCCTGGGCTGCGTCTGGTGAGCCCATCCACCGCCAATGATGCGTACTGGATGAT
This sequence comes from Microbacteriaceae bacterium, assembly GCA_023254555.1. Taxonomy (GTDB): domain Bacteria; phylum Actinomycetota; class Actinomycetes; order Actinomycetales; family Microbacteriaceae; genus JALRLI01. The sequence goes on along the minus strand of JALRLI010000021.1, from coordinate 12,680 downwards.
TCAACAGGCCATCGCCTCAAATGACCCAGTCATGTTCTTCGAGCCAAAAGCGAAGTATTGGGCAAAGGGTGACGTCGCGCTTGAGGGTGAACCACTCGGGCTTCATAAAACGCGGGTTGCTCGTATCGGCAAAGACGTCACCGTCGTTGGACACGGCGCGATGGTTCCAGTCTTGCTCCAGGCTGCACAGGTTGCTCAGTCAGAGGGCACCAGCATCGAGGTGCTCGACCTACGAAGCATTTCGCCCATTGATTACGACCCGATTCTTGAGTCGGTGCGAAAAACTGGCCGCCTTGTGGTTGCCCAGGAAGCCCCAGGCTCGGTGAGCGTGGGTAGTGAGATTGCTGCCACCGTTGCGGAGAAAGCCTTCTACTCGCTGCAAGCTCCTGTGTTGCGGGTGAGCGGTTACGACACACCATTCCCGCCAGCAAAGCTTGAGGGGCTCTACCTCCCCGATGCCGATCGCGTGCTCGAAGCTGTTGATCGCACGCTAAGTTACTAGTCTTAACCGCAGGCGCCGCTTGCACCAACCACCGGAGGAACACATGAGCGAAAAGGTATTTGAACTACCTGACGTAGGCGAAGGGTTGACCGAAGCCGAAATTGTTTCGTGGAACGTTGCTCCTGGTGATGAGGTGGCGTTGAACCAGGTCATCGTTGAAATCGAGACGGCGAAATCTCTTGTTGAGCTCCCCTCTCCCTACAGCGGAAAAGTAGTTGAGCTACTCGCCGAACCTGGCCAGACGGTTCCAGTAGGCCAGCCCATCATGAAGATTGCAGTCGAGGGCGAGCAAGAAGACGTGCTCACCCATGCGCCGGAGCCTCCGGGAGAGGAGCTGGCTGACGCGGCTGCAGACGCCGAAGCGAGCATCCAGCACGAATCAGAGGGTGAAGGCTCGGGATCAGTATTGGTGGGATACGGCACCGGAGGATCAGTTCGGAGCCGCCGCCGCCGCGGAGGCGAGCCCGTGCTTCCAGCGACGACGAGTGCGATTCCAGTCGCTGAGGCCGGCCCAATTATTGCGAAGCCGCCAATTAGACGACTCGCGAAAGAATTAGGCGTGAACCTTTCAACGGTTTCAGGTTCGGGTATTGGCGGCGAGGTCACTCGAGATGACGTGATTCGTGAAGCAAGCCAGGCGAGTGTCTTCAGGAATATCCACACACCTGATGCACCGCAAGCCCGAGAAGAGCGAATTCCGGTCAAGGGTGTTCGTAAATCAATCGCGAGCGCCATGGTTGCAAGCGCATTCACGGCACCGCACGTGAGTGTATTCGTCGACATCGACGCCACTCGAACCATGGAGTTCGTCAAGCGACTGAAGGCTTCACCAGATTTTGCGGGTGTCAAAGTTTCGCCGCTGCTTGTGATGGCGAAGGCTGTCATTTGGGCCGTGCGCCGAAACCCAATGGTCAACTCCACCTGGACTGAGGAAGAGATTATCGTTCACAACTTTGTGAACCTCGGTCTTGCAGCAGCAACGCCTCGAGGCTTGATCGTGCCAAACATCAAAGAAGCCCACGAGATGAGCTTGCTCGAACTCGCGCAGGCAATTGAGCAGCTCACACTAACCGCTCGGGATGGTCGCACTTCGGTTGAGGATATGAGCGGCGGCACGATTACGATTACCAACATCGGCGTCTTCGGAATGGACACCGGAACGCCAATTATCAATCCCGGTGAGGTCGCTTGCATTGCATTGGGCAGCATCAAGCAGAAGCCATGGGTGGTTGACGGTCAGATTATGCCGCGGTACGTCACAACCGTAGGTGGCTCGTTCGACCATCGCGTCGTCGATGGTGACGTGGTCAGTCGCTTCACGGCGGATGTCGCTTCTGTGCTTGAGGAGCCTGCACTCCTGCTCGACTAGTTGCGAACTATTCTCAATAAGCCTATATTGAGATGAGTTCTCAATAAGAAGGTGCAGTGAGATGGGCTTCAACAGATTCGCACAGCGATGCAGCAATTCAGCGGTAGGTCTGCTGTTGTTGGCAATAGCCACTCTTGCGCTCATGGTTCTGAGTGTCAGCGGATGCGCATCCCCCACGAAATCTTCTGACGACAGTCGCCTGAAGGTGGTTGCCACGACAACACAAATTGGTGACTTCGCGAAGGCGGTTGGTGGTGACGCGGTGCAGGTGAGAACACTATTGCCGGCAGGGGCGAGCGCCCATCACTTTGACCCAACGCAGGCGGATATGATCGCACTCGCCGACGCAGATGTATTGCTGACCAATGGGCTGGGCCTTGACGACTTTGTCAACGACGCTGTTGAAGCAAGTGGCTTTCATGGGAAAAAGGTAGTGACAACAGGGGGAGTCGTGCCTGACGGGTCGAACCCTCATGTCTGGACGGCTCCAGTTCTGGCCGGACAGATGGTCGAGAACATCGAAGTGGCTCTGGCTGAAGCTGATCCGAAAAACGCGGCAGCGTTCGAAGAGAACGCCATTGGGTATCAGGCAAAGCTACAAATTCTTGATCAGTGGATAGCGACAAGTATCTCCACCGTTCCGAGCGAGGCGCGGCTCTTTGTCAGCGGCCACGATGCGCTGAAATACTATCTCGAGGCGTACGACATCGAATTTGTCGGTTCAGTGCTGCATAGCTTTGAAGATAACGCCGAGCCGACGGTTGCTGAGATGGATGAGCTCATCGCACACATGAACGAGCTGGGAGTGAAGGCTATTTTCGTTGAGTCGAGCATCAATCCGAAGACTGCTGAGGCCATCGCCAAGGGCAGTGGTGCGAAGCTTATCGATGAGTCTGTGATCTACGTGGACTCTCTGGGAGCTGAAGGCAGTGGGGCCAGCACCTATATCACTGCAACGATTCACAATACGAAAACAATTCTCGAAGCTTGGGGCTATTCAGTGACCGCGGTGCCGGGAGAACTGAAATGAACGCGCTTGAGATAGCGAACGCGAGTTTTGGGTATGGCGCTGAGGCTGCACTCACCGGGATCAACTTCGAACTGAAGGTGGGAGAATCCCTCGCGCTGATTGGGCCGAACGGTTCTGGGAAGTCAACGCTGCTCAAGGGCATCCTGGGCTTTGCAGCACTCACCGAAGGTGCCATACGAGTGCTGGGCCAGTCTCCGAAAAAGGCTCGCGCGCTCTGCGGATATCTGCCACAGGCAAACACCAGAGACACAGATGTTCCGGTGACCACTCGACAGGTGGTCACAATGGGATTGTTCGCTGAGTTGGGCGCCTTCAAACCGCTCGGCGCGAAAACGAAAATTCGAGTTGAGCAGGCGCTCTTCAGAGTGGGCCTGACCGAGCAGGCAGGTGAGCTCTTCAGTGAACTGTCCGGCGGGCAACAGCAGCGTGCCATTTTGGCTCGAGCGCTCGTGAGCGACCCGAAGCTTGTGCTGCTTGATGAGCCGTTCAATGGGCTTGATCAACCGAATCGCGACGAGCTACTCGAAACGATAAAGACACTTCGCTCGTCAGGGACGAGCGTTGTTGTGTCAACTCACGATCTCGATCTTGCGAGAGAAGTATGCAGTCACGTGCTGCTGTTAAACAAGAAGCAAATCGGCTTCGGTGAAGTCAACAAAGTGCTCACGCTCGACCTGATTACCGAAACCTTCGCGGGCGCGACAGTCGAACTCGATCATCACACTGTCACGACCACCGACGAACTCGAGTAGTCATGCTTGGGCGTGCAGCGTTTTTTGGAGATCAGGTGGTTGCCATATTCGGCTACCCCTTCATGACGCGCGCGCTCATCGCGATGGCTGTGCTCGCGCTGGCAAGTAGCGTGGTCGGCTTCTTTATCAGCTTGCGTGATCTCGAGTTTGTCAGCGACGGACTGATTCATGCTGTGTTTCCTGGGCTGGTTGTCGGTTTTGCGCTCGCAGGCAGCGCGGGAATCATCGCCGGTGCATTCGTTGCAGCGGTGCTTGCAGCAGTCCTGCTCACGTATCTCATGAGACGCAGTGTTGCCGGAAACGATGCTGCGGTTGCGGTAGTGCTTACGAGCTTGTTTAGCATCGGCATCGTCATCGTTTCGAAGCAAGAGAACTACGTAAGCCAACTCGAGCAGCTGCTTTTCGGCCGGCTGCTCACGGTCACGGATTTACAGCTGATTCAGATTGCAGTTGTCGCCACGATTGCGGTGGCATTGGTCTTGTCTACCTGGCGTCGGCAGATTTTTCGCGCGTTCGATCCTGTGGGTTTTCTCGCATCCGGAAACCGCCTGCACAGCACTGAGCTCATTCTCAATATTGCGATTGCCATGCTCGTCGTTGCCGGAGTGCAGGCGATTGGCAATCTGATGGTTCTCGCTTTACTGATTGTGCCAATGGCATTTGCGCGATTAGTCACTCGGCGAATTTGGCTGCTGTTGCCACTTGCCTTTGTTGCACCCTTAGTCAGCTCGATTTTCGGGCTCTGGTTAAGCTTTGAAATTTCGGTGAATCAACAGGTGTCGATCTCTGCCGGTGCTCTGGTTGTAGTTTCGTTGCTTGGGTGCTACCTGCTCGCCCTGATCTGGTATCTGGTGCGAAGGATGATCAGACGATGACCTATTTCGATAACGCTCTGCTTGAAGTGCTCCTGCTTGGGCTACTCAGCGGCGTAGCCGGCTTCGTGGTTCTGCTTCGTAAACGGGCGTTTTTCACGGTGGCACTTAGCCATGCAACGTTCCCTGGGGGTGTCATTGCGGCCCTCCTCGGCTTTAGCGTACTAGCCGGATCGGCAATTTTCGCTCTGCTCCTGATTGCGATAATGACCGGGCTGAGCCGGGTTAGCCAGCAGGGTAAGCAGGTCGCATCCGGACTCGTGCTCACCTTCGGATTTGCTCTCGGCGCGCTGATTCAGTCAATGAACCCGGCTTCGCCGATTCCGGTGGATGCACTCCTCATTGGATCCCTTTTGAGTGTCAGTACCGCTGATGTTCTGGCGCTCGCCGTGGTACTTGTTGTCTCACTCGGAATCTTGCTCATGATCAGCCGGCGTCTCGTCTACTCGAGCTTCGACCCTGAAGGTTATCGAAGCTCAGGATTCAAGCCCTGGCTGGTTGACGCTGCTGCATTGACGATAATCGCGGCGGCGGTAGTGGTGGCAATGCCTGCGGTCGGAGCGATTTTAGGCGTGGCAATAATTGTTGGGCCAGCGATTACCGCGCGGATGCTGGTGAGAAACGTCATGCTCATTGCACCGGTAGCTGCACTTTTCGGAATCACAGCGGGCCTCGCGGGCCTCTATGCCTCGAAGGCATTCGATATCGCAGCCGGTGGAGCAGTGGGATTAGCAGTGGCTGTAATTTTCGCTGCGGTCGCTCTGGGGCGGCAATTAGCAATACGGTTGAAAGCGGGAAAGGGTGGCGATGGCTCTCATTAAGAGAAATACATGGCAACGTGAAGCGGTGCGCAAGGCGCTCGCGAGTTCGCCGAGCTTTGTGAGCGCTCAGCAACTACACGCCAAACTTGAGAGCGCGGGCTCTGCAATCGGCCTGGCTACTGTCTACCGTGCGCTCGCGAGTCTCGCCGAGATGAACGAGGTTGACTGCCTGAACTCTCCAGAAGGTGAGCAGCTGTACAGGTCGTGTGCCTCTGGTCACCACCACCATCACTTAATCTGCCGGAGCTGTGGCAAGGCGGTTGAACTCGAAGCCGACACGGTAGAAAAGTGGACTGCTGCGGTGGCGAAGCAGCACGGCTTCACCGAGGTCAGTCACGTTGTCGATATGTTTGGCACCTGCGCTGAATGCTCGGCTAGTTCGGAGTAATCGTCACCCAGTCTGGATACTTCGCTTCGCGACCATCACCCGAAGACTTACCGGTCAGCCGACGCTTGATCCAGGGTGCAACGTATTGCACCGCAAACTTTGCGTTCTCAAGCCGAGTCGGGCCATCAACTTCTTCACGCTCTTCACGCCACTCAGTGGGAGCGTCGTAGCCGAGTTCTTCCAGAGCGTTGGCAGCTACCCGGTGGTGGCCAGCGCTTGAAAGGTGCAGCCGATCTTCAGCCCAGTAGACACGCTTGGTGAGCTCGACATCGCCCCAGTTGTTTACATAGGGGATGCCCAGCTTATCGGCGAGCCGCCTGGCAGCATTCACGAATTCGTCGCCGCGTTCTTGAATGCGCTCGCCCAGGGGCATCCATTGAGAAAAATTACCGCTCGAAAGCATGAAGGGTTCAGCGCCAATATCAAGAAGTGCATGGATGCTGCGTTCGGTCTGCTTGACGAGTGAGTCAACATCCACACTCGGTCTCAGCATGTCATTGCCACCGCCGGCAAAACTCACCATCGTAGGTCGCAGGGCGATAGCCGGTTCGAGTTGCTCTGCAATGATTGGGCCCAGCAACTTTCCGCGGATAGCTAAGTTCGCATAGTCAACCTGCTGTTGGGTGCTGTGTGCGACTCCTTCAGCGAAGAGGTCTGCCCATCCACGCACATACCCGTCTTCGAGCTCGTCGCCAACTCCCTCGGTGAAGCTGTCACCCAAGGCAGCAAATCTGATCTTCGCCACACTGATAGCCTACGAAAGGAAGGCGGTCGAATGAAAACCTATCGAATCGGCGTAATTGCGGGTGACGGAATCGGCCCGGCAATTGTTGCAAGCGCCCGGCGCGTGCTCGATGCGGTCGGCAGCCAAAATTTCGGGCTTGAGTGGGTTGAAATCGATGGTGGGGCCGAAACGTTTCGCCGCACAGGCGCCGCACTGAACCCGGTTGATCTCGAACGCATCCGCAATGAATTCGATGCGACTCTGAAGGGGCCGGTCGGACTGCCAGAGGTGCGAAACCCCGATGGCACCGAAGCCGGGGTGCTCGGCGGCATCCTTCGAAACGGGCTTGACGCCTACGCCAATATTCGACCAATTTCGTTGACCCCTGGAGTGCGCTCGCCGCTGACTGAGACTGAGCGAGGTGCGGCAATCGATTATGTAATTGTGCGCGAAAACACCGAGGGGCTCTATGCATCGCGTGGCAAGGGGGTCGGAACCGGCGACGTTCACGTCGACCAGCTTCTTGTGACCCGAGCCGCGACTGAGCGTATCGTTCGCCAGGCGTTTGCAATAGCGGCAACGCGCACGGGTGCGCCAGCCGACGGGGTGAGCCGCGTCACCTGTGTTGACAAGGCGAATGTGTTGCCCAGCATGGCGTTCTTCAGGCGCGTCTTCGATGAGGTGGCCGCTGAGATGAGCGCCGAGCATCCTTCGATTCAGGCAGAACACCTGTATGTGGATGCGACTGCGGCAGCGCTCGTTGAGAACCCGAGCCACTTCGACGTGATTGTCTGTGAGAATTTGATCGGCGATATTCTCTCTGATCTGGGGGCGGCCACTGTGGGCGGGATTGGCACATGTCCCTCGGCAAACATCGGAGAAACGGCGGCGTATTTCGAGCCGGTGCACGGCAGCGCTCCTGATCTGGCAAGCACGGATCCGACGTGTGAAAAGGCAGATCCAACCGCGCAGATTCTCTCGGCGGCGATGATGCTCGACTACCTCGGCGAGCCAGACGCTGCCGAACGCATTCGTCGTGCAGTCGCAGCGGCAAGGGCGGAGCTCACACAACTCGCATCCGCGAGCGGTAAGGATGCTCGAGAAATGTCGTCTCTGACGGCACTCACCGATGCCGTGGTTCGCAAACTTAATTTGTCGAAATAGTCTTCGAAAGATAGACTTGACATTTGGCTGAACGAGCCCCCCTCGTTTAGACCGCGAACCGGGTTCGCATCTGCTTCGGCACGGTGTGACTGGCTTGCAGACAAGAAATCTTGGGCAGAGCAATTGCTCTGCGGTATTACGGAGGAATAACTATGGCAGCAGTGTGCCAAGTGACCGGCGCCGTTCCCGGCTTCGGACACAACATCTCACACTCGCACCGTCGCACCAAGCGTCGGTTCGATCCAAACATCCAGAAGAAGACCTATTACGTGCCTTCGATGAAGCGAAACGTAACTCTTACCCTCTCGGCTAAGGGAATCAAGGTTATCGATGCGCGCGGAATTGAATCTGTTGTGCAGGATCTGATCAAGCGAGGTGTCAAGCTCTAATGGCGAAAGCACAAGACGTACGTCCAATTATCAAACTCAAGTCGACGGCAGGCACCGGGTTCACCTACGTGACTCGCAAAAACCGTCGCAACAACCCAGACCGTCTCGTACTCAAGAAGTACGACCCAGTAGTGCGTAAGCACGTTGAATTCAGAGAGGAGCGCTAAGCATGGCTAAGAAAAGCATGATTGCGAAGAACAAGCAGCGCCAGGCCATTGTTGAGCGCTACGCTGCGAAGCGCCTCGAGCTCAAGAAAGCACTCGTTGATCCAAATGGCACCGACGAAAGCCGCGAGGCCGCTCGCGTGGCTCTGCAGAAGCTTCCACGCAACGCTTCGCCGGTTCGAGTTCGTAGCCGCGATGTCATCGATGGCCGCCCACGCGGTGTGCTGTCGAAGTTCGGCATCTCGCGTGTTCGCTTCCGTGACATGGCTCACCGTGGTGAACTGCCAGGTATCACCAAGTCGAGCTGGTAGCAAAAACCTCGCAAAATAAGCGATTACGGGCGTCAACCATGGGGTTGGCGCCCTTTTTCGTGTCGCTTTCTTTCAAGCAGTGGTTGAAGCCTGTAATTCCGCGGATTTTGGCAAAAAAGCCCGGAATTCCGCGGATCTTTCGCAGTGCGGCCTGATTTTTGGCTAACTCGGTTAGCCTTCGCAGCGAACACACAGTAAAAAACCCTTGAAAAACCGCGAAATTACGCACTTGTGTTGGTAAATTCACAATTGATCAAACGATCCCTTCGTCAAGAGATGAAGGCCACACAACTGATGGGCTGTTTCGCAGCACAGAAGAGTCCTAGGAGGACAAACAATGTCATTGAACAAGACTGAGCTTGTTGCCAAGATTGCTGCCGAAACCGGCGAGAGCCAGGCAACCGTAGGAAGAGTGCTCGACGGCTTCTTCAACGCAGTTTCACAGACCGTTGCCAAGGGCGGCAAGGTTTCGATCCCAGGTTGGATCGCATTCGAGTCAGCAAACACCGCTGCTCGTACCGGACGTAACCCACAGACCGGCGCAACCATCAACATTCCTGCTGGTAAGCGTGTCAAGGTTTCTGTAGGCAGCAAGCTCAAGGCTGCTGTTAAGTAAGTTCGTTTTTCGAGATGCCCCTGCCCTCGGGTGGGGGCATCTTGCTGTTAACTGAGGCCCAGCAAACCCCGGGTAGTCTTATAGGCGTGCCAAGGTATCTTCGAGTTTTTGCGCCCGCGCTTCTGGCGGCCGCAGCTTTGGCGGCGCTGTTCATCGCTCTTGTTGTGGGCGGAGCAGCAGCGGAGCGAGAGGTTCTTGACCCCGGGGCTTTTGTGCGCTTCGGGCTTCCGACGGCGAGGCTATTCGTCGATCTCTCGGCCGCTGGCATGATTGGCGGACTCGGGTTCGCGCTCTGGGTCTTGGCAAGAAAGAAGGGCGAATACGCAACCGCACTCGATTTCGCGGCGGGAAGTGCAGGGGTACTCACCGTAGCGTCACTCGCGACGCTGCTCCTCACCTTCATCGATGTTTCAGGTCTCACACCTACCGCAGATGAGCAGTTTGGGGCCGCTCTCGCTCAGTTCGTGACTGACATCGAGCTGGGGCAGCTGTGGCTTCTGGTGATTCTCTTCGCAGCGCTGACGACTGTGCTTGGATACGCTCTGCGTGACCAGCGTGCCGTACTCATCACACTGGTGAGTGCGGTGGTGGCGATTATTCCTCTCGCCCAGCAGGGCCATGCGGCCGGGGCATCCGGTCACAATCAAGCAGTGAGCGCGCTCACGGTTCACTTGCTCGCAGTTGCCGTTTGGTTAGGCGGTCTGTTCACTGTGATTGTGTTGCAGAAAAAGCTCGACCGCGCTCGGCTGAAAGTTGTGGCGGAGCGGTACTCAACCCTTGCGTTGCTCGCCTTCGTCGGCGTTGCTTCATCGGGTCTCGTGAGTGCAAGTCTGCGAATCGCTACACCGCAAGATCTCTTTGGCACAGGCTACGGCGCAATTGTGTTGGCCAAGGTTGTTGCTCTCATTGCGCTCGGAATTTTGGGCGCACTTCAGCGCCGTCGATTGATAAGTGGCTTGGATCGAGCCGGCGAAAAGGCTGCGCGGCTGTTCTGGTACTTCGTGCTCCTCGAGCTTGCATTCATGGGTCTTGCGTCTGGTCTCGCCGCCGCACTCGGTCGCAGTGAGACTCCGGTGGTTCAGACGCCGCTCACTGGCTCAACCGAGGTCACCCCGGCTGAATGGCTCACCGGGGAGCCATTGCCTCCAGAGTTCACGGTGAACTCAATTTTCACCGCCTGGCGTTTTGATCTGACGTGGGTGCTCATCATTGCGTTCGCAATCTTCTTTTACATAGCGGGCGTGGTTCGCCTGGCGCGTCGGGGCGATCGCTGGCCCGTGTACCGCACCATCCTCTGGGTCTCGGGAATGCTGCTGCTCTTCTATGTCACCAACGGGCCTTTCAACGCCTACGAACAGTACCTGTTCAGCGTGCACATGCTCTCGCATATGCTGCTCACCATGGGCATCCCGATGCTCTTGGTTTTGGCGGCCCCCGTGACGCTTCTGCTTCGAACGGTTGAGAAACGGCGTGATGGTTCGTGGGGCACTCGTGAATGGGTGATGTGGGCGCTGCACACCCCCTACGCCAAGTTCATCACCCATCCGATTGTGGCGGCGGTAATCTTTGCTGGGTCGCTCTGGGTGTTCTATTACACGCCACTGCTTCGCTGGGCGACCACGACGCATTTGGGTCATCAGTGGATGATCGTGCACTTTCTCATCTCGGGGTACCTGTTTACCCTCTCGCTGGTTGGAATCGATCCGGTGCCGTACCGGTTTCCTTTTCCGCTGCGCTTGGTCACACTGCTCGCAACGATGGGTTTTCACGCATTCTTCGGGGTGACCATGATGAGCAACACCAGCTTGCTGGTTGCTGACTGGTACGGAGCGATGGGTCGAACGTGGGGATTGGCCCCGCTCGCCGATCAGTCTCTTGGCGGCAGCATCGCCTGGGCCGTCGGCGAGCTACCAACCATCGCGCTCGCCATCATTGTCTCGGTTGAATGGAGCCGAAGCGATGAGAAAAAAGCGAAGCGCCGCGATCGACATGCCGACCGAACCGGCGACCAAGAACTCCGCGAGTACAACGAGATGCTGGAGCGAATTGCAGCGCGAGACGCTGCACGCGAGGCTGCGCAGAAGCAGAGCTAACCTAGTTTCCGGGGCTGCCCGCCTCAGTAGCCGTGACGTCGGTCACGTGAAAGTTTTTGAACGAGCGGGATGCCGTTGGGCCGCGCTGGCCAAGATAGCGGGATCCGTATTCACTCGATCCGTAGGGCTTCTCGGCTGCTGAGCTCAAACGGAAGAAACAGAGTTGACCAATCTTCATGCCGGGCCAGAGGCGAATCGGGAGCGTTGCAACATTGCTGAGCTCGAGGGTCACGTGACCCGAGAACCCTGGGTCGATAAAGCCCGCGGTTGAGTGAGTCAGCAGGCCAAGCCGCCCGAGTGAGCTCTTTCCCTCGAGCCGGGCGGCGACATCATCGGGCAGGGTAATTTGCTCAAATGTCGACCCGAGTACGAACTCACCGGGGTGCAAGATGAAGCCCTCAGCCGGGTCGACCTCGATCATTCGGGTGAGGTCGGGCTGGTCTTGTGCCGGGTCAATCACCGGGTATTTATGGTTGTCGAACAGGCGAAAATAGCGGTCGATGCGCACGTCCACGCTCGAAGGCTGCACCATGCCGAGGTCGAGAGGCTCGAGGCGGATGCGCTCGGCAGCAATCTCAGATTTGATGTCACGATCAGAAAGAAGCACGTCACTATCCTACGGCTGAAATAGGCCCAGAGATTCGATGAGCTCAGGCCCATCGCCGCGAAGCGGAGCGACTTCATCAATGCGTAGCTCTGGCACCGAGACGAGACCCGAGTCTGAGGCGGCAGCGAGAAGCCCTTCGTCGCCGGGGATCTCTTTGTTCAGCCAGTCATCGATGAGGTCGGGATGCAGCAGCACGGGCATACGGTCGTGCAGCGGGGCGAGTTGGCCGGCAGATTCACGCGTCAAAATAGTCGCGGTGAGATGCCATTCTTCGGTGGTGGGCGACCGCCACCACGAGTACAGGCCCGCGAGCAGAAGAGGCTGCTGATCTATGCGATGCACGTAGTAGGGTGTCTTCTGCGTGCCCTCGGTCAGCCATTCGTAGTAGCCATCGAACGGAACGAGGCAGCGCTTCGATTTCACCGACGCCTTGAACGTCGGTTTAGCCGCTGCGGTCTCAATGCGGGCGTTGAAGGTTGGAAATTTCAGCTTGAGATCATCTGACCATGGAGGCACGAGTGACCAGCGTGCGGGAGCCACTCGGCGTTCGGGTCGGGTGCCAACGATGACCGGGATGCTCTGTGTGGGTTTCACGTTGAACGAGGGTTCGGGCATCCCGGGCTCAACGAGATCGGCGTGAAACAGGCTCGCCAGTGCTTCGCCCGACATGGTTGCTACGCCTCTTCCGCACATGCTCGAATCGTATCGGTAGGAGAGTTGAGTACAAAGCCGCGCAAAAAAAGCGAGCCCCCGAAGGGGCTCGCTTCAGTTTAAGAAACCTTAGAGAGGGCGAATGTTTTCAGCCTGAGGTCCCTTAGGGCCCTGAGCTGTGTCGTATTCAACCTTCTGATTCTCTTCGAGGGTACGGAAACCACTTG
>JALRLI010000020.1 GCA_023254555.1 Microbacteriaceae bacterium | reverse complement strand
CGACCGTCGTCTGTGATGACCCCATCTTTCAATGGCACATTCAGGTCGCAACGCAGTATTACCGTCTTGCCGCTCAGGTCACCGAGCGCATCGAGTGTTCTCATTCTTTAGATGAGGCCTTTGGTCTGGGTGCGAGCGACATCGAGGCGACGGCTCACATCAGCCCAGTTCACGATGTTCCAGAAGGCCTTGACATAGTCAGCGCGGACGTTCTGGTAGTCGAGGTAGTAGGCGTGCTCCCACACATCAAGCATCAGGAGTGGAATCGAACCAGCCGGGAAGTTTGCTTGCTGGTCGAAGAACTGCTGGATGTTGGCACGCTGTCCAAGTGAGTCCCACGTGAGTACTGCCCAGCCGGATCCCTGAACGCCCATCGCAACAGCGGTGAAATGCGCCTGGAACTTCTCGAATGATCCGAAGAATTCATCGATTGCCGCTGCGATCTCGCCCGAAGGCTTGCCCTCACTTTCAGGTGTCATATTCTGCCAAAAAATCGAGTGATTGACATGGCCGCCGAGGTTGAAGGCAAGGTCTTTTTCAAGCTTATTCACGTTCGCGAGGTCGCCATTGTCGCGAGCTTCAGCGAGTTTTTCAACGGCAAGGTTGGCGCCATCAACGTAAGCCTTGTGATGCTTGCTGTGGTGAAGTTCCATGATTTTGGCACTGATGTTGGGCTCAAGTGCTGAGTAGTCGTAGGCCAACTCTGGAAGGGTGTAGTTACTCATTGAATCTCCTAGTGTGTGTTGTTATATGCGGTCTAAGTCGACGGGCAGATTCGCCTCGGTGTTCGGTATGCCCTGTAGAGCAGCTTCTTTATCTGCCATGGCGAGCAATCGTCTGATTCGCCCAGCAACAGCGTCTTTGGTGATCGGCGGTGATGCGAGCGCACCGAGTTCGTCTAGAGATGCTTCGCGGTGTTCAAGTCGCAAACGACCAGCGTATTGAAGGTGTTCAGGAATGTCACTACCGAGGATCTCGAGTGCACGTTCAACGCGTGCGCAGGCCGCAACGGCTGCCTGCGCGGATCTGCGCAGATTGGCGTCATCGAAGTTGACCAACCTGTTCGCTGTGGCTCGCACCTCTCGCTGCTCTCTGAGCTGATTCCATTCGCTCAGCGTGTTTGGTGCGCCGACTATGAGCAAAAGCTTTTCGATAGCGTCATCATCGCGAATGATCACCTTGTGCACATTGCGTATCTCACGACTCTTCGCAGCTACGCCAAGACGCGCGGCAGCACCGACCAGCGCCATGGCAGCCTCGTTAGTGGGACAAACAATCTCAACACTTCCGGTGCGTCCGGGTTCATTCAGAATTCCACGCGCGAGGATGGCGCCCCGCCAGATCCCCTCCAACTCCTCGGTAGACCCAGTCGTGAGGCGATTTGGAAGGCCTCGAATCTGGCGTCGCTTCGTATCGAGCAGACCGATTTGTCGGGCTATGGTTTCACCGTCGAGCACGCGCACGAGATAGGCGGGTGTGTTCGACTTGGATGCTGGAACATGCTGTTCAACAATTTCACTCTGAACTCCGTAAATCTCCGCTAAATCGCGACGCACTCGTTGTGCGATGGCAGGAGTATGGAGCTCACTCTCCAGCGCGATTCGACCGGAAATCGTATGTAATCCTCCAGAGAGCCGCAGAATCGTGGCAACCTCGGCCACTCGAACACTTGTCTTCGCAGAAGAAACCAGGCTGAGCTCGCGCTTCAGTTGATCTGTCATAAAAGTCATTGAGAAATTTCCCCTAGCAATTATTCTTTCCCGAGATCGCGGTGTTTGGTGTTGATATGCAGACCTGTGATGGTCGAAAGACGTTCTGCTATCTCGCGGGACATCGCAACGGAGCGGTGCTTTCCACCCGTGCAGCCAATCGCCAATGTGGCGTGCCGCTTATTCTCTCTCTGATAGCCCTCAATCACCGTTCGAAGAACCTCAAGGTACTGGTTGAGAAATTCGGACGCGCCCGGCTGGGCCAACACGTAGTCACGCACCTCTGGATCAATTCCGTTGAGACCACGTAACTCTGGAATCCAGTAAGGGTTTGGGAGGAACCGCATGTCGGCGACCATATCCACGTCGCTTGGGAGACCGTACTTGAAACCGAAACTTTGAACCGTGAGCTGTAACCCGGGTGTGTTCTCCTCTGAAAAGAGCTCTCTGGTGGTTGTGGCGAGCTGGTGCACGTTGAACTGCGACGTGTCGATCACAACATCACTGTGTTCGCGAAGCTCGCGAAGCCTCTCACGCTCAAGGCCAATGCCGTCGAGTAGCGAGCCTTCACCTTGAAGCGGATGTGGCCGGCGAACAGCCTCATAGCGGCGGACGAGAACATCATCGGTGGCCTCAAGGAACACGATTCTGACTGTAGCTCCCTCTTTCAAGTCAGAAACGGTAGCCTGCACATCCGCAAACAAATCTCGACCTCGAACATCGATTACGGCGGCGATACGCGGGATAGCTCCGCTAGAGCGGTCAGCCATATCTGCGAGGGTTTTCAAAAGGGCTAACGGCAGGTTGTCGACGACATACCAACCCAAGTCCTCGAGCGCATCAGCTACTGTGCTGCGTCCGGCACCAGACATGCCAGTGACGATGAGCACCTCTTGCGAGGTAGCTGGGATTGCCATGCGTTTTGCCTCTGTTTCGAAAAGACGGACACCTCAGCCTAGCGCGACACGCCGAAAAATTCAGGTGAAACCGTCACGAATTCAGCTTGTCATGAATCAGACCTGCGAGCTCTGGTCCAATACCGCTCACCATCTCAATTTCCTCGAGTTTCGCGGAGCGAATTCGTGCAGCAGAGCCGAAGTGGCGAAGCAGACTGGAAATTCGCTTCTCGCCGAGGCCATCAATCTCGCCAAGCACTGATTTGACTCCTTTGGAACGTTGCTTCCGCTGCAGCGTAATCGCGAATCTGTGCGCCTCGTCACGGATTCGTTGCACGATGAACAAGGCCTCACTGTTTCTCGGAAGGATAACCGGGAAATCTGCGTGTGCGGGCCAAAGCTCCTCGAGACGCTTAGCGACTCCGCAAACCGCGATGCCATCGCGTCCTACATCTCGCAACGCTCGCAATGCGGCGTCAACCTGGGGTTGACCACCGTCTACCAGGAGCAAGTCAGGAAGGGGGCGCTTTTGGGGAGCAGTTACAGCCTGCTCATCGCTTTTGGCGAAGCGTCTGGTGAGGAGCTGGTAGATGGAGTCTGTATCGTCGCGGCTCGACTCAATCTTGTACTGTCTGTACTGAGACTTTGCTGGGATGGCATCCTCGAAGGTCACGACAGAGCCCACGACCTGGGTGCCAGCAAGATGCGAAATATCGACGCACTCGATCCGTAGCGGAACTTCTGACAAATGAAGAGCTTGCTGTAACTGTGCAAGTGCGTCCGTCCGCGTCACGATGTCTGCCGCCCGCTTGAGTTTGTGCCGATTCAGGTTTTCTCGGGCGTTTTGAGTAGCGCGGAGCATTACACTGTGCTTTTCCCCTCGGGAAGGTGCAATTATTCGAACCTTGCGCCCAGCTTGCGACTCTAAGACCTCGCTGAGTAGCTCGATGTCATCGGGTATGGGATCGCACATGAGTTCGGCCGGAATCTCTGAGGATTCGCGATACGCGCTCTGCAACAGGTTGCCCATCAGCGCCGCTTCAGTGTCGCCGAAATCTGCATCGACGATCCAGGATCGCTCCCCCCGAATTCTTCCATGCCGAATGATGAACTGGTGAACACAAGCTGCTAGCTCGTCAGAAACGAGTGCGAAGGCATCTGCGTTCACCGAGTCACGCAAAACCATTGTGTTTGCCTCAAGAACGTGTTCAGCAGCCGCTATTTGATCACGAAATTTCGCAGCCAATTCGTAATTCTGATGTGCTGATGCTTCACGCATCTGTTTCTGGAGTAGCGCTAACTGTTCCTTGTCACGGCCGGATAAAAAAGCCACCACGGCCTGCACGTTTCGATTGTGCTCCTCGAATGTCACGCGGTGGCTACAGGGTCCGAAGCATCGGTTGATCTGAGATGCGAGACACGCGACACCAGTTTTCATCGCGCGCTGATAATTCGCATCATTACACGTGCGTATCGGAAATGCCTGCTGGAGAAGCGCAGCAATCTGTCGGACCGCCCATACCCTTGGGAACGGGCCGAAATAACGAGCCCCTTTGATATTTCGATTACGAGTAATAACCACTCGTGGAGCCTCATTAGCCAGCGTGATGGCAATGTACGGATACGATTTGTCGTCGCGAAATTGCACATTGAATGGCGGCTCAAATTCGTTTATCCAGGTGTGCTCAAGCACTAGGGCCTCAGTGTCGGTGCCAACGACCGTCCAGTCGAGGGCCTTCGCAAGAGCTAGCATCCGCTGAATTCGGGGGTTGAGTGTTTCGAGTGCTGCGAAATAGTTCGCCAGTCGCGCTCTAAGATTCTTCGCTTTGCCAACGTAGAGAGCTCGACCATGTGCATCAAGAAACCGATAAACACCAGGACTTGTGGGCACCTCTCCTGGTGCAGGCTTGTACCCCAAACGTGAATCGGTCGTGCTGGACATTTCTACTTCAGTAGAGGTGCGAGGAATGAACCAGTGTGGCTTGCTGTTACGGTTGCCAGCTCTTCGGGTGTACCGGTCGCTACAACAGTGCCGCCGCCGCTCCCCCCTTCGGGACCCATGTCAATAATCCAGTCTGCCGATGCGATGACATCAAGGTTGTGTTCAATAACTACGACTGAGTTGCCCTTTTCGACCAGGCCCGAGAGGACGAGGAGTAATTTTCGAACATCCTCAAAATGTAAACCGGTGGTGGGCTCATCCAGTACGTAGATACTGCGACCGTTTGAACGCTTCTGTAATTCCGTAGCAAGTTTCACGCGCTGAGCTTCACCGCCAGAAAGAGTTGTGGCGCTCTGGCCAAGCCGCACGTAGCCAAGACCGACATCGACCAGCGTCTGCAAGAAGCGATGGATCCCCGAAATAGGCTCAAAGAATGTTGCCGCCTCAGCAATCGGCATGTCCAAAACTTCCGCAATATTCTTACCTTTGTAGCGAATCGCAAGCGTTTCGCGGTTGTACCTTGCGCCGTGACAGACCTCGCAGTCTACGTATACGTCTGGCAGGAAGTTCATTTCAATCTTCAGTGTGCCGTCTCCCGAGCAAGCTTCACAGCGGCCGCCCTTGACGTTAAAACTGAATCTTCCGGGTAGGTACCCCTTCATCTTTGCATCAGCGGTTTCGGAAAATAAGGTGCGGATCCGGTCAAACACACCTGTATAGGTGGCTGGATTTGATCGCGGAGTTCTGCCGATCGGGTTTTGATCCACGTGCACAACTTTGTCGAGATGCTCGAGACCCTCAACTCGCAGATGTTTGCCAGGGACGTGCTTTGCGCCATTCAATTTGTTGGCGAGCACCTGATACAGAATGTCGTTCACGAGAGATGACTTGCCCGAACCACTCACCCCGGTGACAGCGGTGAACACTCCGAGTGGAAAATCAACATCCACGTTCTGCAGATTATTTGCGCGAGCGCCCACTACTTTGAGCGTTCGTTTTTTGTCTATCGGACGACGATGCTGGGGTCTCTCGATGCGACGACGGCCGGTCAGGAAGTCGGCAGTCAGCGAGCCCTTGTTTTTTAAAAGTGATTCGTAGTCGCCCGAATGAACGACACGGCCACCCTCCGTTCCAGCGCCAGGGCCGATATCTACAATCCAGTCAGCAGCATGAATGGTGTCTTCATCATGCTCAACAACGATGAGTGTGTTGCCCAGATCACGGAGTTTCACTAGCGTTTCGATGAGGCGACGATTATCTCGCTGGTGCAGTCCAATACTCGGTTCATCGAGTACGTACAACACCCCTGTGAGGCCAGAACCAATTTGTGTCGCAAGTCTGATTCGTTGAGCTTCGCCACCAGAAAGAGTTCCAGCTGACCTGGCGAGCGTGAGATAGCTGAGTCCCACTTCAACCAAGAAATCAAAACGGGCTTGAAGTTCTCGGAGGACCTGAGCTGCGATGAGAGCGTCCCTGTCGCTCAAGACCACTTCGAGCATGAACTTTCTCGCGTCGCTCAAACTCAATTCAGTGACGTCAGCGATGCTGTGATTGTTGATCGTGATTGCAAGAATTTCCGGTTTGAGTCGCTTTCCCTCACACTCATGGCAAGGAATCTCACGAAGATATTCTGCCCACCTGGCACGCTTGTTGTCGGAGTCCGCCTCGGCGTATTGGCGTTCTATATAAGGAATCACTCCTTCGAAGCCCGAGGAGTACTTCACCTCACGGCCGTAACGGTTTTTCCACTTCACGCGCACGCTGAAATTATTTCCGCGCAGTACGGCATCCTGAATTTCTTTTGGCAACTTTGACCAGGGGGTGCTGAGCGAAAAATTAAGCTCCTCTGAAAGACCAACGAGTAGCCTCTCGTAATACTGGTAGAGGCCACTGCCCTGAGACGTCCATGGCACGATGACGCCTTCACTGATACTCAAGGCGGGATCGCCGATTATCAACTCTTCATCAACTGACATGCTCGTTCCGAGGCCTGAACACGCGGGGCAGGCGCCAAATGGGGAGTTGAATGAAAACGATCGAGGTTCGATTTCGGTGAGGCGAACCGGATGGTTGTTCGGACACGAGAGATTCTCACTAAACGAGAGCCTCTCCCCCGCTCGTTCTTCATCAACAAATTCAATTGCCGCTACCCCAGCTGCGAGCCGGAGTGCGGTTTCGAGCGAATCAGTGAGCCTGTCTAAAACGTCTGCTCCAGCGACCAAACGATCAACGACTACATCGATATCGTGTTTCACTTGCTTCTTGAGCGTCGGCGGGTCAGAAAGCTGGACCATTTCGCCATCGACCACTACTCGAGAGAAACCGGCGCCGAGGAGGTCCCGAAAGAGATCTTGAAACTCACCTTTCTTCTGCACGACTACCGGGGCAAGAAGTTGATATCTCGTCCCAGGTTCGATCAGCATCAACTGATCGGCGATATGTTGTACCGTCTGTCTGGCGATAACTTCACCACAATCGACACAGTGCGCGACACCGATGCGCGCCCAGAGCAAACGCATGTAGTCGTATATTTCAGTGATAGTTCCAACGGTAGAACGTGGATTGCGGTTCGTTGATTTCTGGTCGATTGAGACTGCCGGGCTCAACCCCTCAATAAAATCAACGTCTGGCCTATCCACTTGGCCAAGAAACATGCGCGCGTAGGCGGAGAGGGACTCAACGTAACGGCGCTGACCCTCGGCGAAGATGGTGTCAAAGGCCAGGGAGGACTTGCCGCTGCCTGAAAGCCCTGTGAATACGACGAGAGAATCTCTCGGAACTGTCACATCAACGTTCTGCAAATTGTGGACCCGAGCGCCCGAAACGATGAGGTGAGATTGGTGATGAGCAGTCTTATCAGGCACAGAACTATCCTATTTTCGAAAATCGAGAACCGAGTTAGGCGTGTCCGGCAGCTTGCATTGCACGGAGCTGTTTTTTCATGTCTGCAATTTCATCCCGGAGGCGAGCTGCGAGCTCGAATTTGAGTTCCTCTGCTGCGGAATGCATTTGAGCATCGAGCTCTTCAATGAGAGACCTCAGCGCATCAGCACCCTCGGCTGCAATTTTGTCCGCCCCGGCGCGCGTTGTGGAGTCAGGCTTCGTACTGCGCACAGACTTCTCACTCAAAAGCGTCTCGGTATCAAAGCTCTCTCTCGCAAGCAGCTCAGTAATGTCACCGATGCGCTTTCGAAGAGGTGTCGGATCGATGTTGTGCAGGGTGTTGTACTCAATTTGTTTTGCACGGCGTCGATTCGTCTCATCGATTGCCTGCTGCATTGATTTCGTCACAGTGTCTGCATACATGTGAACCTCACCCGAGACGTTTCTAGCCGCACGCCCAATGGTCTGAATAAGGCTGGTACTGGATCGAAGGAATCCTTCTTTATCAGCATCCAGTATCGCAACGAGCGACACCTCGGGGAGGTCAAGACCCTCACGCAGCAGATTTATGCCGACCAAGACATCAAATACTCCAGCTCTCAGCTCAGTGAGTAGCTCGACGCGCCTGAGCGTGTCAACGTCCGAGTGTAAGTATTCAACCTTGACACCGGCCTCTTGTAAGAACGAGGTGAGTTGCTCAGCCATCTTCTTCGTGAGCGTCGTCACCAATACACGCTCGTCGCGTTCAATCCTGAGTTGAATTTGCTCAAGGAGATCATCGATCTGACCAGCCGAAGGCTTGATGATCACTTCAGGGTCAACGAGCCCGGTGGGCCTGATGATTTGTTCCACAACAGTATCGGCGTGCGCCATCTCATATTTACCTGGGGTTGCAGACAGGTACACAGTCTGACCGACCCTGCTCTTGAACTCGTCAAAGGTCAATGGCCTGTTGTCCAAGGCACTGGGCAATCTGAAGCCATGCTCAACCAGAGTGCGCTTACGCGAAGCATCACCCTCATGCATTGCGCCGATTTGCGGCACTGTCACATGAGACTCATCAATCACGGTCAGGAAGTCATCTGGAAAGTAGTCAAGCAAACAGTGAGGGGCCTCGCCAGCTTCGCGCCCATCGATATGACGTGAATAGTTTTCAATGCCCGAACAGAATCCAATCTGCTCCATCATTTCAAGGTCGAACGTGGTGCGCATTTTGAGCCGCTGCTCTTCGACAAGCTTGTTCTGTCGTTTGAGTTCGCTTAAGCGATGATCGAGCTCGTCTCGAATGCTGCCGATTGCCCGAGACATAACGTCGTGGCTAGCCACATAGTGAGAACCGGGAAAGATAGAGACAGCCTTGGGTGAGCTTAGTACGTCACCAGTGACAGGATGTAGAAAATAGAGAGCCTCAATTTCGTCACCGAAGAGTTCGATTCGTACGGCAAGCTCCTCGTACATTGGGATAATTTCGACCGTATCGCCGCGTACCCTAAAATTTCCTCTACTGAAGTCGATGTCATTTCGCTGGTACTGCATGTCAACAAAAGCTCGCAGGAGAACGTCTCTCTTGATTCGATCTCCAACCTGCAACGGCAACATCGCCTGATAGTACTCTTCCGGCTTACCGAGGCCGAAGATGCATGACACTGTCGACACGACAACCACATCTCGCCGACTCAGCAGCGAATTTGTCGTTGAATGGCGAAGACGTTCGACCTCGGCGTTGATAGAGGAATCTTTTTCAATGAAGGTATCGGTTTGCGGCACGTAGGCTTCAGGCTGGTAGTAGTCGTAGTAGGACACAAAGTACTCAACGGCGTTATTCGGGAGTAACTCGCGAAACTCGTTGGCGAGCTGCGCTGCCAGCGTTTTGTTGTGCGCCAGCACGAGCGTTGGACGTTGAACGGCCTCGATGAGCCAAGCGGTCGTCGCAGATTTACCGGTGCCAGTTGCGCCTAACAGCACCACGTCGGTTTCACCGGCGTTGATATGTTTCGACAGCTCAGCAATCGCGGCTGGTTGGTCACCGCTCGGCTTGTATTCGCTGACTACTTCGAACGGCCGAACACTTCGCGTCGCATCCATAACTTCGAGCTTAGAGAGTCTGTTCGAGAGATTTCTGCACATCGCGCCAGAGGGACTCAACCTGTCGTAGAGTCTGCTCTGTCGTTCCCTCAGTATCAATAATGACATCCGCAATCTCTCGCCTCTGCTCGTCGGACGCTTGAGTAGAAATGCGTTTTTGCGCTTCCTCCCGACTCATCCCGCGCAGGTCAATGAGACGTGCAATTCTGGTCGATTCTGATGCCAGGGTGACCACAACAAGATCCCAGTCGTGATTCACTCCCGCTTCAATCAAGAGCGGCACGTCATAAACGACCACCGAATCCGCGTTTTCAGCCGCACCTGCAATTCTAGTGGCAGCGAGCTTTCGAACAGCAGGATGCACAATTGCGTTGAGGCTGGCTAAAGCAGCTTGATCATCAAAGACCAGCTCAGCCAGCTGCTGTCGGTTCAGCTCGCCGTTCGAGAGGAGTACCTCCGGCCCGAATTGCTCGACGATTTTGAGGAGAGCAGTTGAGCCTAAAGCAACCGCGTCACGCGCTACTTCGTCTGCATCAATAACATGTGCTCCTAAGCGAGCGAGCTCACGAGCAACGAATGACTTACCGGAGCCAATGCCACCCGTCAAACCTATGAGATACACAACTCTAGTTTAGGGCGGGCGCCGTTAAACCTTTGTGGGGTGCAGCTTAGGCCACACCCCACAAACAGCCAATTTGACGGCTAGCTCGTTTCTTCCAGCTTTTCTTTGAGCGCTGCGAGAGCCTCGTCGTCAGCGAGAGTACCTGAAGAAGTCTCTACAGTCTCAGCGACGTAGTTTGCCTCTGGAGCCGACTCTAGATGTGCGAGCTTCTCGAGGGAAGCTGCTACCTGCTTCTTGTGGGACTCCCAGCGCTGCTGAGCTGCTGCATAGTCCTTCTCCCACTTTTCGCGCTGTTCTTCGAAGCCTTCTTTCCATTCCTGGGTCTCAGGATCAAAGCCATCTGGGTACTTGTAGTTGCCTTGCTCGTCGTACTCGGTGAGCATGCCGTAGAGAGCCGGATCGAATTCAGTACCATCTGGATCGACACCCTCATTAGCCTGCTTCAGGCTGAGCGAGATGCGACGACGCTCAAGGTCGATATCGATTACCTTGACGAAGACTTCTTCTCCAACCGACACAATCTGTTCAGCCAGCTCAATGTGCTGACCTGAGAGCTCGCTGATATGCACCAGACCTTCGATGCCATCCGCAACGCGGACGAAGGCTCCGAAAGGAACAAGCTTGGTGACCTTACCCGGAGCAACCTGACCAATTGCGTGCGAGCGAGCGAAGACAGCCCATGGGTCTTCCTGAGTTGCCTTCAGCGAAAGCGATACGCGTTCGCGATCGTGCTCAACCGAAAGGACCTCGACGGTGACTTCTTGGCCAACCTCAACAACTTCACTGGCATGCTCGATGTGTTTCCATGAAAGCTCTGAAACGTGCACCAAACCGTCAACCCCTCCGAGGTCAACGAACGCACCGAAATTAACGATTGACGAGATAACACCCTTGCGAATCTGTCCTGGAGCTAGGTCGGCAAGGAACTCTGATCGGCTCGCAGACTGTGACTGCTCAAGCAGCGCCCTGCGCGACAAAACAACGTTGTTACGGTTCTTGTCGAGCTCGAGAATTTTGGCCTCGACTGGCTGACCGAGGTAGGGGGTCAAATCACGGACGCGACGAAGCTCAATCAGTGATGCTGGTAGGAAGCCGCGCAGGCCGATATCGACGATGAGGCCGCCCTTGACTACCTCGATGACGGTACCGGTGACAACACCATCTTCGTCGCGAACCTTCTCCACATCGCCCCAAGCGCGCTCGTACTGTGCGCGCTTTTTGCTCAGGATGAGACGTCCCTCTTTGTCTTCTTTCTGAAGAACAAGAGCCTCGACGGTATCGCCAACTTCAACAACTTCAGTTGGATCCACATCGTGTTTGATCGAAAGCTCGCGAGAAGGAATTACACCTTCAGTTTTGTAACCGACATCGAGAAGAACTTCATCTCTGTCGATTTTGACGACAGTACCTTCAATGAGGTCTCCGTCGTTGAAGAATTTGAGGGTCTCTTCGACTGCTGCCAAGAAGTCTTCGGCTGATCCAATATCGTTCAGTGCTACTTGCTTGGTCTTTGCGGTCGTTGCGCTAGTCATGTAGTGGTTGCTCCAGTGTGGAAAATAGTCAGGCCTTCGAGGTTTAACCTTTTTGGGCACGCGAAATCGTCACGGACGTGACTCTCCAGCTTATCGCAGGCAAAACCGCCTCGTCAAACGGCCCTAGGCCTAGTGAGCAGCCTCGAACCAGGTGCGTCCGGTTCCGATTTGAACTTCGAGAGGTACGTCGAGTTGAACAACGCGCTCCATCGACTCAGTTACTATTTCAGACAGCCGATCAAGTTCGCCCTTGGCGACTTCGAACACAAGTTCATCATGAATCTGCAACAGCATTCTCGACTGCAAGCCCGCGTTCATGACTCGGGTTTCGACGTCGAGCATCGCCTTTTTCATAATGTCGGCTGCAGTACCTTGAATCGGTGCGTTGAGAGCTGCCCGCTCAGCGTTTTCGCGCACCTGGCGGTTGGGGCTGCCGAGGTCTGGAAAAGGTCGAACCCTGCCAAACTGAGTGACCGTCTTCTTTTTCTGCCGAGCCTCGTCCACAACGTTTCGTAGGTAGTCCCGTACCCCACCGAATCGAGCAAAGTAATCAGACATCAGAGCCTTCGCATCAGCTGAACTAATATTTAGCTGTTTCGCCAAGCCGAAGGCGCTGAGTCCGTACACAAGGCCGTAGGACATAGCTTTTACCTTTGAACGCATTTCAGGAGTGACTGCGTCTGGCTGCACGTCGAAAATACGGGAGCCCACGTAGCGGTGCAAATCCTCACCGGCGTTAAAAGCCTCAATCAATCCCGCATCTTGTGACAGATGCGCCATTATTCGCATCTCGATCTGAGAGTAGTCGGCACTCAATAAACATTCGTACTCGTCTGCAGACTCGAATACGTCTCTGATGCGCCGACCGTCTTCGGTGCGAATCGGGATGTTTTGTAGATTCGGATCCGTCGATGACAACCTACCGGTGGTGGTGCCAATCTGAACGTACGTGGTGTGGATGCGCTGGTCATCTCCGACGCTCTTGAGAAGCCCCTCGACAATCTGTTTCATCTTGGTACTGTCGCGATGGGCAAGCAGTGCGTCTAAGAAGGGATGGGGGTTACTTTGTTGCAGTTCTGCTAGCGCTGCCGCGTCGGTCGTATACCCGGTCTTCGTGGCACGAGTTTTCGGCATGTTCAACTCGTTGAAGAGCAACTCTTGAAGCTGCTTGGGCGAGCCGAGGTTAATCTCGCGCCCGATGCTTTTAAAAGCGGCTGCTTGGCACTCGAGTGCCCGAGTCGAAAACTCATCGAATAGTGACTGCAGTTTTGTGATGTTGACCTGCACACCGCGAACTTCAAGAGCCGACAACAGTGGAACGAGTGGGAGCTCAATAGTTCGGTACACGTCCAAGCTGCCCGGATCAAGAAGTTCAAGCACACGTTCATGCGAGTGGAAGAGGTGCCATGCCAGCGCTCCAAGGCCGACACTCGATTCTTCAGCAGGAATGAGTTGGTTCGGGTCGGGCTGCGGTAAGTCTACCTGTGTGAATCGCAGGACCGCGTCCGGCAAGCTCTTGTCTGGCGATTGAGGCCGCAGGAGCCAGCCGGCAACCATCAGGTCACCTGAAACGCTGGATATCAGCGCGCGAAGAGCGGGAATCCTGCTGAGTGCATCCTTTAGATCAAAAAAGATTTTGGGGTGAATGGAGCCGAGCCAGTTCTCGAAGGCCAAGGTGTCTCGCGCGCCCGTACTCCAGTCAAATTCGACGCATTCATCGGAGGAGGCAACTCCAACACGAATGCTCGCCCCGTCGGAGAAGAAGTGCACAGCGAGACCTGATGGATGAGCCTCGCTCTGTCGGTCGAGCCAAGCCTCGAGCTCTTCATCGAGCAGCAGCTTGGCTTCAGGTGGTGTCCTGTTTTGGCTGCTCTTGGAATCCTCTGCGCTTCCGGTCGATGCGTGCGACTCCTCAACGTGCTGGCCCGAATCTTGGGCAAGCTTCGTGACTCGCTGCAAAAGCGTGCGAAACTCGAGTTTTGCGAATACGGTTCGCACTGCATCCATATCAATCGGGCCACGCGTGAGCTCTGAGGCGGTTATGCCAAGCTCGACATCGCGAACGAGCTCGTTGAGCTGTCGATTTCTTACTGCGAGGTGAGCGTTTTCGCGGAGGCTCTCACCAACTTTCCCGCCAATCGATTGCTGGTTCTCGAGAATGGATTGAAGGCTGCCATATTCACGTAACCACTTGACTGCGGTTTTCTCACCCACTTTGGGAACACCAGGCAGGTTGTCACTTGTCTCTCCCACCAGTGCGGCAACCTCTGGATATTGCTCTGGCCGAATGCCATAGCGCTCCTCGACTTTTTCGATGTCATACCGTGTCAGCTCAGATACACCCTGCTTCGACGGATAGAGAAGCGTGACATCATCATTTACGAGTTGAATTGTGTCTCTGTCACCGCTTACGACCAAAACCCGATAACCATCCTGCCTCGCGTTCGTTGCCAGGGTGGCAAGTATGTCGTCGGCCTCGTAACCCTCTTTCTCAAGAGTGGTGATTCCCATCGCGTGCAGCGCTTCCTGCAGCATAGGAACTTGGCCCTTGAACTCTTCCGGGGTCTCGCCGCGTGTGCCTTTATACTCAGGGTAAAGCTCGGTGCGAAACGAATATCGAGAAATGTCGAACGCCACAGCGAGAGAGTCTGGTTGCTCCTTCGCGAGGAGGCTCAAGAGCATCGATATGAACCCATGAATTGCGTTCGTGTGAAAGCCCGCAGCGGTTTGGAAACTGTCGACCGGAAGTGCGTAAAACGCGCGAAAAGCTAGTGAATGGCCGTCGATTACCATCAGGGTAGGCTTTTTCTGAGAAGTCACGTTGCAAGCCTACTGGCGAGCACACTGAAATAGAGGTCAAACGTTGCCTAAACCAGTCGATGGAATGGAATTCGTGCGGACGCGCGGTTGCGGTGCCCTTGCGGACCGAATGGGGATTGAATTCACTGAATTCTCTGTCGAGCGAGCGGTCGCAACCATGCCGGTTGAGGGAAACACGCAGCCACTGATGCTCGTACACGGAGGCGCCTATGTCGTGCTCGGCGAGACTATGGGGTCAATGTGTGCAAATCTTGCGGCACCAGAGGGGAAAGTCGCTGTCGGAATCGAGGTGAGTGCTAGTCATACCGCTTCAGCAACGAGCGGAGTTGTTACTGGTATCTGCACACCGATTCACCTGGGCAACACATTGACAGTCCACGAAATTGCTATCAGCAATGAACGGGGTCAGCGTTGCTCAACCATCCGCATAACAAACATGCTCATTGAGGCGCGCACGGAAGCCGCCGCCGCGTTTATCTCGAGCGAAGACTAGGCTTCTCCCCCACCACCGAGTTGATCAATGATGGTCTTTGCCACATCTTGCATGGTGAGGCGCCTATCCATAGACGCCTTCTGGATCCATCGAAATGCTTCTGGTTCTGAAAGACCCATTTTCTCGTTGAGAATTCCCTTGGCACGATCGACCAGTTTACGTGTCTCAAATCGCTCAGCGAGATCGGCCACTTCGCTTTCGAGAGCCACGATTTGCTGAAAACGAGAAAGCGCAATCTCTATTGCTGGCAGAAGGTCAGCGGGCGTAAATGGCTTCACAACGTATGCCAGTGCGCCCGCCTCGCTAGCGCGCTCGACGAGCTCTTTCTGGCTAAAAGCGGTCAGCAGAACGACGGGAGCTAAATGATTGGCGTTGATTCGCTCTGCTGCTGAGATGCCGTCTAACTCTGGCATTTTTACGTCCATGACGACGAGATCAGGACGAAGCTCCTCAACCAGAGCCACTGCTTGCAGACCGTCTCCAGCCTCTCCGACAACATCGAAACCGTTGTCCCGAAGTATTTCAACGATGTCCATTCGAATTAAAGACTCGTCTTCGGCAACAACAACTCGGCGTTTCGGGGATGGATTTACACTTTCGTCACTCACAGTCTCAAGCCTACGGTATTGTTGGACACGTTGTGCAGAGCCGGATTGGCGGAATGGCAGACGCGGAGCACTCAAAATGCTTTGTCCTATGGACGTGTGGGTTCAAATCCCACATCCGGCACAACCAGGCTTTACCGTGAGTCTTTGCCGCGCATGTACGAGCGCAGTTTTGCCTCTGGTAGCACACCAGTGGCTTCCCCCACTCGATGCACACGCAGTGTGTTCGTTGAGCCCACCACTCCCGGAGGCGAACCGGCAACAATCAAGCATGTATCACCGACTTGAGCGCGGCCGCTACCGAGCAACACCTCGTCGACCTGGACATACATCTCATCGGTTGTCGTGACCCGCGCCACTTCGTAGCTGTCCGCTCCCCAGGTGAGCTCCATTCGGCGGCGGATCTGATGACTTGGAGTGAAGCCGAGTATCGGAATTGGAATTCGAAGGCGTGACATGCGGCGTACGGTGTCACCAGACTCGGTAAACACACAGATGAACTTTGTGTCGAGAAACTGTGCGATATCGGCGGCGGCAAGTGTCAGCGCGCCACCCTGTGTATGTGGTTTTGTTTTGAGCGGTGGTATGCGGTCGAGTCCATGTGTCTCGATCGAGTCGATGATCCGGCTCATCGTGGACACCGCTTCAAGCGGATACT
>JALRLI010000001.1:52585-66331 GCA_023254555.1 Microbacteriaceae bacterium | reverse complement strand
TAAGTAGAAGACGTCACCGGGGTATGCCTCACGTCCTGGTGGACGGCGAAGCAGCAGCGATACGGCACGGTAAGCCTCAGCCTGCGTGGAGAGGTCATCGAAAATGATGAGGACGTGCTTGCCGCCGTACATCCAGTGCTGACCGATAGCAGAACCGGTGTACGGAGCAAGGTACTTGAAACCTGCGGGATCAGATGCAGGAGCTGCCACGATGGTGGTGTACTCCATAGCGCCAGCGTCCTCGAGTGCGCCCTTGACAGCAGCAATCGTGGAACCCTTCTGGCCGATAGCAACGTAGATGCAGCGAACCTGCTTGTTGACGTCGCCGGACTCCCAGTTAGCCTTCTGGTTGATGATGGTGTCGATTGCGATTGCGGTCTTACCGGTCTGACGGTCACCAATGATGAGCTGACGCTGTCCACGACCAACAGGGATCATTGCGTCAATTGCTTTGATACCAGTCTGGAGTGGCTCGTGCACTGACTTACGCTGCATAACACCCGGCGCCTGCAGCTCAAGTGCGCGACGACCCTCTGCTTTGATGGCTCCAAGGCCATCGATTGGGGCGCCGAGTGGATCGACAACGCGACCCAGGTAGCCTTCTCCGACGGGAACCGAAAGAACTTCACCGGTGCGGGTAACTTCTTGGCCCTCTTCAATGCCGGTGAACTCACCCAGCACAACGACACCAATTTCGTTCTCGTCTAGGTTCTGTGCGAGACCGAGAGTACCGTCAGCGAACTTGACGAGTTCGTTGGCCATTACGCCTGGGAGTCCCTCGACGTGAGCAATTCCATCAGCCGCGTCTACGACGTAGCCAACCTCAGTCTTCTTTGCCTTCGAAGGTTCGAACGACTTTGCGAAATCTTTCAGCGCGTTACGAATCTGATCGGGGCTGATCGATAGTTCTGCCATTTGGTTTCCTCTTTGTGTTCCGGTCTAACCGAGTTTGGGTTCTTCCCGCTAGCTAGCGAGTTGAAGTTTGAGTTCTTTGAGTCTTGTCGCGACGCTGCCGTCAATAACGTCATCGCCGATTTGAATGCGCATTCCACCAAGAATGGCGGGATCGATTGAGAAATTGATCTTAACTGCGCGGTCGTAGATCTTCGTCAGGCTCTTTTCGAGACGAACGGTGGTTGCTTTGTTGAGCGGTGCCGCTACG
Organism: Microbacteriaceae bacterium; assembly: GCA_023254555.1. Lineage (GTDB taxonomy): Bacteria > Actinomycetota > Actinomycetes > Actinomycetales > Microbacteriaceae > JALRLI01. Next base: position 65,169 of record JALRLI010000001.1, on the reverse strand, counting down.
GTGACATCAGCCAGAGTGAAACCTCGCTGATCAGCGACGATGCTCGCAGCGTGATTGAGCATCGCGCCGATTCTGCGGCCATTCGCGTTTCGGACGAGATGCGACACAATCTGAATTGCTCCAGCTGAAGCCTGAGATTTGAGAAGCTTCTCAATCAAATCACCCTTGGCTGCGCTATCTCCCAATTTGCTTCCGAGTGTGAGCTCGAGCTCGTGGTTTGACGCAATCAAGGCATTGATCGCGAGGAGCTTTTCGTCGAGGGAGCCCTTCTCAACGATCGCTGTCGCTCGAATTCCAAGGTTTTCGAGTGCGTCTGTGACATCCTCCGAGGATGACCAGCGATGGGAAGCAATATCGTCAAGCAACGCACGCGTAGGCGCAGAGGCCTGAGCAAAAAGATCTTTCACAAGTTTTTGTTTGATCTTGGCGTCAACCACGTTATCGGCGAGAGCCGAGCGAAGTGCGGCAGAGTTGCCGAGGGCTGCAGCAGCTGAGAGGAGCTCCCCCGCAACCGATGCATTAACTTTGCTTCCAAGCCCACTGAGCTTGAGCTGCGCCTTAGCGAGCGCTTCTCTCGACGCACTTCCCACTACTTAGCCGCCTTCTTAACTGCGGGCTTCTTCGCGACAGGTTTCTTGGCAGCAGGCTTCTTCGCACCCTTATCTGCAGCGTCGAGATCTGCTAGGAACGAGTCAACGAGCTTTGCAGCCTTCTTGTCATCGCTCAGTGACTCTCCAACGACGCTTGAGGCAAGATCGATTGCGAGGGTGCCAACTTCAGTGCGCAGAGAAACGAGCGCGCTTTGACGTTCGGCTTCAATCTGCGCCTGAGCTGCAGCTGCGATGCGCGCTTGCTCAGAGGTCGCGTCTTCTTTCGCTTTGCTCACGATCTTCGTGGCGTCTGCGCGAGCTGCGTCACGAATTTCACCTGCTTCGGCACGAGCGCCAGCAAGCTGAGCGGTGTACTCTGCGAGCGCGGCTTCGGCTTTTGCTTGAGCTTCATCGGCTTTTGCGATGTTCCCCTCAATCGCTTCGGCACGTTTATCAAGCATCTCCTGCATCTTTGGCAGGATTTTGAGCCAGAAGAATACGACGATTACGAGAAATACAACAGCAGACCAGATGATGTCATACGGCTGAGGAATCAGCGGGTTGACAGTTTCACCCTCGGTTGATGCCGCGATTACTGCGTTAAGCATCTTGCCTCCCTATCGAGACTCGAAAACGGACTAAGAGGTGAAGATGAAGTAGGTTGCGATACCGATGAAGGCGAGAGCCTCGGTGAACGCGATACCGATCCACATCAGAACCTGCAGACGACCTGCGAGCTCAGGCTGACGTGCAACGCCTTCGATGGTCTTACCAACGACGATACCTACGCCGATAGCTGGGCCGATTGCGGCCAGGCCGTAGCCTACGGTCGCGATGTTTCCCGAAAGTGCAGCGAGTACTGACACGTTGTTTCCTTCCTTAGGGCGAGTTTGGCGGTTGCCGAACTCGTTTAGTGTTCTTCAGCCAGCGCGAGCTGGATGTAGACAGCAGTGAGCAAAGTAAATACGTAGGCCTGCAGAACAGCAACCAAAATCTCAAAGATTGAGAACACGAAGCCGAATGCGAGGCTACCCACACCGAATAGCTTCAAGAAGCCATCGGCGTTGAAGAAGAAGAACTGTGTTGCTGAGAAGAACAGCACCAGCAGTAGGTGACCCACAACCATGTTCATCAACAGTCGCAGTGTGAGTGTGACTGGTCGAATGACAAACGTTGAGATGAGCTCAATTGGAGTGACGATGATGTAGACCGGCCAAGGCACCCCAGCAGGGAAAAGTGAGTTCTTGAAGAAGTTCTTAGGGCTCTTCTTGATACCCGCATAGATGAAGGTCACATACGAAACAATCGCGAGTGTGAGTGGCAGGCCAACGGTTGAAGAAGCGGCAATGTTGAGGAATGGGATGATTCCGGTGATGTTGTAGACCAAAATGAGGAAAAACATCGCCGTAAGAATAGGCAAGAATCTGCGGCCGTCTTTTTTGCCCAGCAAGTCTTCCGCTACGTTGACTCGAACGAAGTCGAGGGCCATTTCGACGATGCTTTGACCACGCGTCGGAACAATCTTCATGCGACGCGTGCCGAGCCAGAAGAACACGAGCAAGAGAGCCAGCATCACGAATCGGATGAGTACGATTCGGTTGACCTCAAAAATCGTGTCAGCGAAGAAGATCGCCTCTGGGAAGAACTCGTTGATTGATGGAGCGTGGAATCCGCTGTCGCCCTCTCCACTTGAAGTGAAGGGTAACAACCAAGTCGCGGCGCTAGCTAACAGCGTTCTCTCCTGAGTTGAGGTGTGGTCTACCCACACAGACGGGACGTTGTTCCAACATTTAGCTCGCCATCAAGACAAATTCGTGGGGAACGCAACAACTCTATCAAGAAATTTGACAGCTGAACGTCATGCCGTGGTTAAAAATGCGTGAAAAAAGCTACTTTTTCACATCCGAAACATACGGGAGTCGCGATTTCGCTACCACGAGCATGTCGATGATGAGTGAGATGATGACTCCGACAATGATGCTCACGAACAGAACCGTGGGGTTGAGCCAAGGCTGGTCTCTCAAAAGCAGTGCCGCAACGATAAAAGCGACGAACTTGATGAGCCACGTTCCCAGCACCACCACGAAGAACATCACCACATACAAGTCGTTTTTGATAAAGAGGTTTGCAACAGCAATACTCGCTGCCGTCAAACTCAAGAAGACGATTGAGAGTGCTGAACCGACCAGTGCCCCGAAGAGCCCGGTCTGGCCATCCACTAGCCATCCAACAATCGACATCACAACGAGCTGCGCCAGACCAGCAATGACTCCCAACCGGACAGCACGCAGCAAAATCGGCTGCGACGAGGGGAGTTCTCGATCAGGAATATCGTTGGCGCTCAAACTGTGACCCTAGTGTTCAGATTCCGAATGCCGCGACTCCGCAGGCACAACGATTGGTCCTGTGGATGCGCGATCCAATGGGTCGAGCCTACCGAGAACATCTTGGGTAGCCGAACCAGACCTGCTGCGTTGCACCCGAATCTCGTTCAATTTTTTGAGGTCGAACGGAAATATTGTGACTACCCCACACACAATTCCGCCCAGGACGATGAACACAACCGGCCACAAGTAGGAGCGGGTCACGTAAATCATCAGGAAGCCAATCGAGAGCACGGCAGTCCAGAGATAAAAAATAAGCACCGCTTGTACTGGTGAATGACCCATGTCGAGGAGCCGATGGTGCAGATGTTTACGGTCGGCGCTGAAAGGGCTTTTGCCGGCATGCACCCTGCGAGCTACCGCAAGCCCGAAATCAAGCAGCGGCACGATGAGCACCGCGACCGGAAGAATTATTGGGATATAGCTTGCGAGCACCACCTGCTGGGTAATCCCGGTCGGGTTCAGCTGACCTGTCACTGCGATGGTCGAAGTCGCCATGAGCAGACCGACGAGGAGGGAACCGGTGTCACCCATGAACATCTTCGCTTTGTGCCAGTTGAATGGCAAAAATCCTAAGGTTACTCCCACCAGAGCAATGGCAATAATGCTCGCGAGCGAGAATTCATTCAACGGATTCTGCTGCTCGAAGAGCAGCAGGGTATAGATGAAGAACACAGCGTTCGAAATGAGCGCTACTCCAGCGACAAGACCATCTAGGCCGTCTATGAAGTTCACCGCGTTCATCATCAGGGTGAAGATAAACACGGTGAGAATGAAGTTGATAATCGGCGAGCCAACGACAAGCGCATTTCCGACTGGCAGGGATACAATCTGCACGCCCTGCCATGCGAGCAGGCCTGCAGCCAGCAACTGAACACCGAGCTTGAGCATCCAGTCAAGGTCAAACAGATCATCGAGGACCCCTACGATCACGATGAGCGCACAGGCGCCAAGAATTGCCCAGATTGTCTGTGGCGCAGCGAAAGCGAGCTCGAGCGATTCTTGAGTAGTCGCGACAAGAAACGCGGCGAGGATGCCCGCGAACATGGCTATCCCGCCGAGACGCGGGGTTGGGGTGGTGTGCACATCACGAGCCCGGATTTCAGGGGCCAACTTGAGCCGCCTGCCTAGCTTAAGCAGCCCAAATGTGGACGCTGCCGTCACTAGGGCCGCCACTGCGGCAACAAGAACATACGAAAACACGAGTTACTCGACATTTACCGCAGGCAAGGCGCTCTGCAAATCATTGAGTGAAACTGCTCCGACACGCAGCACTCGAAGAGTTGCATTCGCGGCACCTAGCTCACGTGCATCCACAATTGTAGAGGCGAGACCGTCGGAGGAGGTTTCGCCGGAGTCAAGATACACTGACACCTTATTTCCGAGCATTTCGACAGCCTTTGCCGCCACTGTCGGAGCAGGCTCGCCGGTTCGGTTTGCAGACGACACAGCCAAGGGCCCGGTCTCTCTGAGAATTTCTAGGGTGAGTGGATGCTCAGGCATCCGCAAGGCTACCGTTCCGCCGGTTTCGCCTAAATCCCATTGCAACGAAGGTTGCGCTGGGAGCACAATCGTGAGTGGTCCGGGCCAGAATTTTTCTACCAGGATTTCCACCTCGGTCGGAACCGAATCAGCGAGCGCATGCAGGGTCTGGGTATTCGGCACCAGAACAGGCGGCGGTGATTGCCGAGTTCTGCCTTTCGCTGCGAGCAGGCGTATCACGGCGTCTGCGTTGAACGCGTCTGCAGCAACTCCGTAGACGGTATCGGTGGGTAACACCACCAGCTCACCCTTTTTCAGAGCCGCCCGCGCCGCCCGCGTGCCGGCCAGCAGCTCTTGCGGTTGCGCACAGTCGTAAACGTTAGACATCACTTTTATGATATTCGCTTGTACGCGACCGTAAACCGATCCCTTCCTGTGAGATCCGGATGAGTTTCTGCATCGCTCCAACCGTCGTGCATGAGCAACGCTCGAATTGCAGCGCCTTGAAGCTCACCGTGCTCAATAATGAGGGGTCCTCCAGGCTTGAGAATACGTTTGGATGTTTCGCTCAGGTCGCGAATGACGTCAAGGCCATCCTCCCCGCCATACAGTGCTAGCGCCGGGTCAAACTTTCGAACTTCGATGTCTCTGGGTGTGGCAGCGACAGGAATATAGGGAGGGTTTGAGATGACGAGCGAGACTGTTGAATCGAATTCGGGAAACGCGCCAGCAACATCACCCAGGTGCAATGTGAGATTACGAGCACCGAGCTTCGTCTTATTCCGCTCGGCGTATGCATACGCCTCTGCGCTCTTTTCGACTCCGTACACGTGAAGTTCGGGCCTCTCTGTGGCGAGAGCGAGGGCAATCGCACCACTGCCCGTGCAGAAATCGACAACTACCGTGCCCGACTCTGCCTTGACGCTTCGTAGGTAATCGAGTGCTGCCTGGGTGACGATTTCGGTCTCCGGTCGAGGAATAAACACGCCAGGACCGACCTCCAGTTCAAGATACCGAAAGGGCGCCAAGCCGGTGATGTGCTGCAGCGGCTCACGCTCAGCCCGGCGCTCAATAGCCTTCGCGAGTGAAAGCGCTTCGTCATCTGAAAGGTGCCGACCAGAAGCGACTGCAGCTTGGACTCCCCCGCGATTGGTGTTCAGGATGTGCGCAGCAAGGAGCTCCGCATCCACATCGGAATTGGGCACACCAGCTCGCTCAAGCCGATCAACCGCATCCGCGAGAGCTGCACGTAGCTCAGTGAGTGGCAACGCATCTCTTTTCTTAGTTCGTAACAAAGTCTAACCAAGCAAAACTTGAGTTCTAGGATGAGTCACGAGGCAAATTGCCACAAGTCAACCACTCATCGAAATCAACCTAAGAGGAATCATGGCTCGCATTTTCGAAAACATTACAGAGGCCTTCGGCAACACCCCACTCGTGCGACTCAATCGTCTTGCAGCCGATGTTCCTGCAAACATCTTTGTGAAGCTTGAGTTCTACAACCCAGCCAACTCGGTAAAGGACCGTCTTGGTGTGGCAATTGTTGATGCTGCTGAGAAGTCGGGTGAGCTGAAGCCAGGTGGAACAATCGTTGAAGGCACGAGCGGCAACACCGGTATTGCGCTCGCAATGGTCGGCGCAGCCCGCGGCTACCGTGTCATCCTTGCGATGCCCGAGACGATGAGCATTGAGCGTCGATTGCTGCTGAAGGCGTACGGCGCCGAGCTGGTATTGACTGAAGGCCCCCTTGGCATGAAAGGTGCCGTCGAAAAGGCAAATGAGATTGTGGCTAACACCCCAGGCGCCATCCTCGCTAATCAGTTTGCAAATCCGGCTAACGCTGAAATTCACCGCACCACGACCGCCGAGGAAATTTGGCGGGATACCGATGGGTCTGTAGACATCTTCGTAGCTGGGGTTGGTACCGGTGGCACAATCACCGGTGTTGGTCAGGTACTGAAAGAGCGCAAGCCTGAGGTGAAAATAGTTGCCGTCGAGCCAGTCGATTCGCCGCTCTTGACCGAAGGCAAGGCTGGCCCCCACAAGATTCAGGGAATCGGCGCGAATTTTGTGCCTGAGGTACTCGATACCGAGGTTTACGACGAGGTGGTCGATGTCGCACTCGATGACGCACTGAGAACTGCCCGAGACCTCGCTACGGACGAAGGAATTCTCAGCGGGATCTCATCCGGTGCAATCGTTTATGCAGCAATTGAGCTTGCAAAACGACCAGAGAATAAAAATAAGAATATTGTGGCGATTGTTTGCGATTTTGGCGAACGTTACCTCTCAACCGTGCTGTTTGAGGATCTGAAGGACTAAATTAGGTTCTTGTGATTCATTTTCGCGAGGACATAGCTGCTGCCAAGCGCAATGATCCTGCCGCCCGCAGTTCAGCCGTGGTCTTTTTTCTCTACTCCGGCCTGCACGCGGTCTGGTGGCATCGAATCAACCACGCGCTCTGGAACGCACGATTGAAATTTCTTGCGAGAATGCTGGCACAAATCACGCGATTTTTCACAGGGGTTGAGATCCATCCAGGCGCGACTCTCGGCAGGCGGTTGTTCATCGACCACGGAATGGGCGTCGTAATCGGCGAGACTGCAGTGGTTGGGGACGACTGCGTGCTCTATCACGGAGTCACCCTGGGCGGAACGCACACGAAGAAAGTAAAGAGGCATCCCACGCTCGGCAACCGAGTCTCGGTCGGGGCTGGTGCGAAACTGCTTGGAAACATCACAATAGGTGACGATTCGAGTGTCGGCGCGAATGCAGTTGTCCTCTCAGACGCACCTTCGGGGTCTGTGCTGGTTGGCATCCCTGCCAAACCTGTCAAGAAATAGCTTGCGTCGCTTTCGCTAATCCGCTCTCTCGCAGGATGAAGGCCAGACCGATGATCCAGCATGCGAATTGTGCCGCCATCGCCAGGCGAAAATCAGGCAGGTTATACGTTTCAGGACTTCCCGCGTCGAGCAGGTCGAGCCCAATACCGACCGCAAACAGGGTGAAAATAAGTGAGATGAACCCGCCAGTATTGACAAAGCCGGTGGCTAAGCTGATCTGCCTGGGCGGAGTAAATGCTCGAGCGATATCAAATGAAATCATCGACATTGGTGAGCCTAGGGCGACAGCAATCATCAGCTCGATGAGCAGCCAGAGCGGTGGAGTACCTGGCCAGAGCAATACGGCGAGCCAGCTCAGGGCGATCAGCACGATAGAACCAACCACGAGCTGCACTCGAAACGTATAAAAACGAGCGGATATCGGGCCAAGCATCAGACCAATGATCACACTCGCCAGAACCGTGAGAATGAGCAGTGACGAAGCCGTGGATCGGTCTAGCCCTACGCCACCGGTCAAGAAGGGGTATCCCCAGAGCATGAGGGTCACACCGGCGGAGAATGGGGTTGTGAAGTGCACCCAGAAGGCCAGTCGCACGCCGGGAATTCGCAGCAGCTGAGGAAGTTGCCTGAATTGAGCTGCCATGTCACTGAATACCGACCCGGTTCGAATAGTGCCGGTATCCGTTGTTCGTCGGCTTCGCCGACCAGCGCTCATCACCCTGACAAAGAGAGACTTTCGAAGAGGTGAATCTTTCAACAACACGATAGAAGCAAGTGAAAGCAGGAGGGTTGCACCTGCCACCGAGAGAAATCCGGTTGCCCACCCAGCCGTGGTGACAAGCAGCGCGAGAGGCAAAACCGAAACGACCTGACCGGCCATTCCTAATTGCGATGTGACTTGGGTCCAAATCGGCAGTTGTCTGACTGGAAACCAGTGTGCTTGTAGCCGCAAGACGCTCACAAACGTCAAAGCATCGCCTATACCGACAAGTACGCGGGCGAGAACTACTACCCAGATATCACCGGCGACCGCCAACAGTGCTTGGCCCAGTGCCATAAGAAGCCCACCAGTGACGATGACGACTGTCGGGCCGAATCGGTGAACGAGAATACCAACAGGAATCTGCATACTGACATACAAAATCAATTGCATAACGGCAAACGACCCGAGAACTGCCGCTTCTACACCGAAGTGGTCTTGAGCAATTGGACCAAGAGCCGCGAAAGAGCTGCGGTTGATCACTGCCATCGCATAGCTGAGAAGACCCAGCAGCCACATGACCAGCGCGATCTTGTTGACGCGCTCGGGTGATTGCATCTAGCTGTTGTCGCCGAGCTCGGCTAGCCGCTCCTCTTCATCGGCTGAGATACAGGAGTCGATAACAGGCCCGAGGGCACCATTCATCACCTGGTCAAGGTTGTAGGCCTTGTAGCCCGTTCGGTGATCAGCGATTCGATTCTCTGGGAAGTTGTAGGTTCGGATGCGCTCTGAGCGGTCCATTGTGCGAATTTGACTCTTGCGGTGTGCACTGGCTTCTGCCGCTGCTTCTTCTTGCTGCCTCGCGAGGATGCGTGCCCTGAGCACGCGCATACCTGCTTCTCTGTTTTGTAACTGGCTTTTCTCGTTCTGCATCGCCACTACAATTCCAGTGGGCAAGTGCGTGATGCGCACAGCAGAGTCAGTGGTATTCACTGACTGGCCACCAGGCCCACTGGATCGGTAGACGTCAATCTTCAGATCATTTTGGTTGATCTCAACTTCTTCAGGCTCGTCAACCTCGGGGAAAACGAGCACACCGGTCGTAGATGTGTGGATACGCCCTTGAGACTCAGTTACCGGTACTCGCTGAACGCGGTGAACGCCGCCCTCGTATTTGAGGTGTGCCCAAACTCCCTGTGATGGGTCTGCGGAGTTTCCCTTGATTGCAACCTGAACATCTTTATATCCGCCTAAATCACTCTCGGTGCGTTCAAGAATCTCAGTTTTCCAGCCCTTCGATTCCGCATACTGTGAGTACATGCGGAGCAGGTCACCGGCGAAAAGCGCTGATTCTGCGCCGCCTTCGCCGCCCTTGATCTCCATAATGACATCGCGGCCATCATCGGGATCACGGGGAATCAACAACCTTCTCAGTTTCTCTTGGGCAGCCGCTAACCCCTCCTCTAGCGCAGGGATTTCTTCAGCGAAAGACTCATCTTCTTTCGCCAATTCTTTGGCAGCCGCGAGGTCTTCACCGAGCTGTATCCAGTTCTCGTGAGCGGCTTTAATCTGACTGAGCTCAGCGTAACGTCGGTTGACCTTCTTGGCGCGGGCAGGGTCCGAATGCAGCGCTGGGTCAGCCAACTGCTCTTGAAGGTCTTCGTGCTCGGCGAGCAGACCCTTTACTGACTCGAACACCTGTGGTTACTCTCCCATCGAAGCCAGAAGAGGAGAGCGCTGCATCAGCATCAGAAACTCAACGTTCGTTTTGGTCTCCTTCAGCTTCTCGAGCACCAACTCAATGGCTGCGGTCTCATCGAGCGTCGAGAGTGCGCGGCGCAGAGCCCAGGTGACTTGAACTTCGTCAGCCCCCATCAGCATTTCTTCGCGACGCGTTCCGGAGGCACTCAAATCAATAGCCGGGAAGATTCGCTTGTCGGCGAGAACCCTCGAGAGCCGGAGCTCCATATTTCCGGTGCCTTTGAACTCTTCAAAGATTGTTTCATCGAGCTTCGACCCGGTCTCAACCAAAGCCGTTGCCAAAATGGTCAGCGATCCACCGTTCTCTACGTTTCGAGCAGCGCCGAAAAACTTCTTCGCTGGGTAGAGTGCAATCGCGTCAACGCCGTTACCAGTCGATCGAGCGGCACCGGGTGCCGCAAGATTGTAGGCGCGGCCCAGGCGCGTCACCGAATCAAGCAACACGACAACGTCGTGACCAAGCTCGACGAGGCGCTTCGCGCGCTCGATTGCGAGCTCGGCGACAGTCATATGGTCTTCGGCTGGTCGGTCGAACGTTGAGGCAATAACTTCACCCTGCACTGAGCGTTCCATCTCAGTAACTTCTTCGGGGCGTTCGTCAACCAGCACCACCATGAGATGAATTTCGGGATGGTTGGTAGCAATCGCATTCGCAACGTGCTGAAGCACTTGAGTTTTGCCAGCCTTGGGCGGCGCGACAATCAGCCCACGCTGCCCCTTGCCTATTGGCGCGATGAGGTCTATCACTCGAGTGGTCAGGTTTTCAGCGCTGGTCTCCAAACGCAGACGTTCTTGTGGGTACAGCGGTGTCAGGTCGGCAAAGACAGCCCGGTTTGCATTCTCTTCAATGGTTTGACCGTTGATGGAGTCGATTCGAACAATGGCGTTGTACTTCTGACGGCCGTTATTCTCGCCCTCTCGAGGCTGACGGATTGCACCAACAACGGCGTCGCCCTTTCGAAGGTTATATTTCTTTACCTGACCGAGTGAAACGTATACATCGTTGGTTCCTGGCAGATAGCCACTGGTGCGCACGAAGGCGTAGTTGTCAAGAACATCGAGGATGCCCGCAACTGGCAGCAGAACGTCATCTTCTGCAATTTCGGGATCGACTTCATCACTGTTACGACGTCGACGATCCCGCTGACGTGTGCGCGAGGAGCGTGTTCCACCCTCCTCGCCGGCCTCATCAGCTGGGCCATTGCCCTGCCCACGGTTACGGTTGCGGTTGCGGTTTCGATTGCGTCCGCCATCCTCACCGCTCCCCTCAGCCGAATCCGACTCTGAGCTCTCAGCCGTTGACGCAGCACCGTCAGCTGCAGCAGCTGCGGCCTCTTCGCTCTGCGACTTCTTGGAGCCACGTTTCGCTCTCGCGTTCGGCTTTGTTCCTTCTGATTCGCCATCGTCAGTGTCAGTGGCGGTCTCGGCTACGGCGCCGGCAGGAGCTTTGACACGGCGTGAGCGCGAAGTCTTTGGCTTCTCGCCACCTTCTTGAGGCACAGCAGTTTCAGAAGCTGATTCCTGGCCAGCGTCTCCTTCAGTCTTGGTGCTTGATGCGCGACGAGGAGTTCTCTTCTTCGGGCTGGCCTCAGCAGCTATTTCTGTCGCTGCGGGAGTTTCGATTTCGTTGTTTTCCACGGTTTTCCTTCCGGGTTATTTGCCCTGCGAATGCGCCCGGGGCAGCGACTCGAATCAACTTACGATTCGGCTGGCCGGGTGGGCTACACGATTGTGCATGAATCACGGATTTCGCTGGGCGAAAGGCCGCGAGGGAATGTTGGTGGCGAAGCTCCGAACGTGCTTGCGCGCTATACAACAGCTCCAACTGTAGCACCTTTGATGTCAACGGTGAGCATCAGTTCGGTCCAGGTGCTGGTGTAGGCGCTACGAGCGACTTCGGTTGCTCGTAACCGTTCGCTTGGGTCGCTGCAGAGCACGAGTATGGAAGGGCCAGCTCCTGAAACCACAGCCGCGAAGCCGGCACTTCGTAACGCTCCGATAACCGCACTGGTCTCAGGCATCGCAGACGCACGGTAATCCTGATGCAAGCGATCCTCGGTCGCCTCAAAGAGCAACTCTGGGCTTTGTGTCAGCGCAGCGACAAGAAGTGCTGACCGTGAAACGTTGAACACTGCATCCTCATGCGGAACGGACTCAGGTTGCAGGCTCCGAGCGAGCTCAGTTGACATCTTGAAATCAGGAACAAGTACGAGCGGAGAAACACCACGGTGGACGTTCAATTTCTTGAATCGCGGGCCCGCTTCAGTCGTCCAAGCCACGGTCAAGCCACCAAAGAGCGCCGGAGCAACGTTGTCGGGGTGGCCTTCAAGCTCAGTAGCGAGTGCAAGCAGTTCGTCATCACTGAAATTCACTGTGCCTTCAAGAAGACCCTGTGCAGCTTTGATACCAGACACAATTGCCGAACCGCTCGAACCCATTCCGCGCCCGTGTGGGATTGAATTTCGAGCGTGCAGTTTCAAACCGGGCACGGGCTGCTTCACCCTGTCGAACACGTACCGAATCGAACTGGCCACCAGGTTAGACCCATCGGTGGGTACTTCTCCGGCACCGACGCCCTCGACCTCTACGGTGACCGATGAGTCAGAAACAGCCTCAACCTCAAGTTCGTCGTAGAAGGCGAGAGCAAGGCCAAGCGTGTCAAAACCGGGACCGAGGTTAGCAGTCGTAGCCGGAACTCGAACTTTGACGCGTCGACCCACTACAGACATGCTTAGTGATCTTTCTTCAATCCGAGAACAGCAGCAACCTCTGCCGTGTCAGCTTTCAAGACGGTCGGCTTCACTTCAGTGCCATCAAGATTTTT
>JALRLI010000001.1:0-52575 GCA_023254555.1 Microbacteriaceae bacterium | reverse complement strand
AGAGCGGATCTTTGAGGCCGTGACCTGTGACGGTCACCGCGACGACGGCGCCAGCAGGAATCTCTCCTGCCTCAGCGCGCTCGAGCAGACCAGCGATTGGGGCAGCGGAAGCAGGCTCAACGAAGATTCCCACCTCAGACGAGAGAATGCGGTGTGCCTCGAGAATCTTTCGATCTGAGATTGCGCCGAAGTACCCGTTGGAGTCATCGCGTGCCGCGAGCGCGAGCTCCCAAGACGCAGGCTTTCCGATTCGGATGGCGGTTGCAATCGTGTCAGGATTTTCGACCGGATGACCAAGCACCAGTGGCGCCGAACCCTCGGCCTGGAATCCGAACATGCGCGGAACCTTGGTTGAAATACCGTCTTTTGCGTACTCAGTGTACCCGCGGTGGTATGCGGTGTAGTTTCCAGCATTTCCTACCGGAATGAAGTGGAAGTCTGGAGCTTCGCCTAGAACATCAACAATCTCGAATGCTCCGGTCTTCTGACCTTCAATGCGATCGTTGTTCACTGAGTTGACCAGGTGAACTGGGTAGTGCTCTGAGAGCTCGCGTGCGATATCGAGGCAGTCATCAAAGTTGCCTTGGAGCTGCAGGATATGAGCATCGTGCGCGATAGCCTGAGCCATCTTGCCCATCGCAATCTTTCCTTCTGGCACCAACACTGCTGATGCGATGCCGGCATAGGTTGCGTAGGCGGCGGCTGATGCCGAGGTGTTGCCAGTGGATGCGGCGATAACCACTTTCGCACCGCGCTCAACAGCTTTCGAAACGGCCATGGTCATACCGCGGTCTTTGAATGAGCCGGTAGGGTTCATCCCTTCGAACTTCACGAAGACTTTTGCTCCAGTGCGCTTCGAGAGTGAATGAGCCTCGATGAGCGGGGTTCCGCCCTCGCCTAGGCTAATAATCGGAGTTGCGTCTGAGATATCGAGACGGTCAGCATATTCGCGGAGTACCCCGCGCCAAACATGGGCCATTAGTTTCCTTCAACTCTCAGTACGCTCGATACCGCGCTTACTGCGCCGCTGGCAGCGAGTGCTGTAACAGTTGCAGCCAGGGCCGACTCTTTTGCAGAGTGGGTACCGATGACAAGCGTAGCCGTTCCATTGGCATCCTGTGGAACTGACTGCTCAAGTCTTGCCACTGAAACACCGTGCTCGCTGAGCACCCCAGCCACTTCGGCGAGGACGCCAGGCTGGTCGTTTACCTCGAGCATGATCTGGTACTTGGTTTCAACGTTTTCGATGTCAAGCACGGGGAGGTCTGCATGTGTCGAGCCTGGAATGCCAGGGCCTCCTGCGACGTGTCTGCGAGCCGCAGAGACTAAATCACCCATCACTGCAGACGCGGTCTCTTTACCACCAGCCCCGGCACCATAAAACATCAGCGAGCCTGCTGCTTCTGCCTCAACAAACACAGCGTTCTTTCCCTCATGCACCGCAGCGAGTGGATGCTCGCGCGAAATGAGCGCTGGATACACCCTGGCCGAGATACCCTCGACCCCGTTGTCATCAACGAGTCGTTCCGCTATCGCAAGCAGCTTAATCACATACCCAGCTTTGCGAGCAGCCTCAATTTGACCGGCAGTGATTTGAGTGATTCCTTCACGGTGAACCGCATCACCGGGAACATTCGTGTGAAATGCGAGGCTCGCGAGAATAGTTGCCTTCTGAGCCGCATCGTAGCCCTCAACATCGAGAGTTGGGTCAGCCTCTAAAAAGCCCAGCTCGCTGGCAATTGCTGCAGCAGCCTCTGCGCTGTCGCCGAAGCGATCCATTCGGTCGAGAATGTAGTTCGTGCTGCCATTGACGATGCCCATGACACGATTGATGCGATCACCGGCAAGGCTTTCGCGCAACGGGCGAATAATCGGGATGGCACCTGCTACTGCAGCCTCGTAGTAGAGCTGTGCTCCCACCTGCTCAGCGACTCCCGCGAGTTCTTCACCGTGCGTTGCAATCAGGGCCTTGTTCGCGGTCACGACGTCTGCGCCTGAGCTAATAGCACTCAAGATGAGGCTGCGAGCTGGCTCAATGCCACCCATTAGCTCGATGACGATGTCAGCGCCGAGAATGAGCTGTTCAGCATCCGTCGTGAAGAGTTCTTGGGGGAGTTCAACGTCTCTCTTTGTGTTGACGTCTCGAACCGCGATACCGATCAGTTCGAGCCTCGAGCCAACTCTCGCAGCGAGTTCGTCTTCATGCTCGAGAAGGATGCGCGCCACCTGCGCCCCCACTGACCCACACCCGAGTAGTGCTACTCGTAGGTTGCGGTAATTGTTCACGTGATGCTCCAATCAACGTTTCTTGCTAGTAGATCTTCTTCGGTTTCACCGCGCACGATGACCCGCGAACTGCCATTTCGAACAGCCACCACAGCCGGCCTGGCGACATAGTTGTAGTTGTTCGCGAGTGCCCAGCAGTAGGCGCCAGTAGCCGCCACAGCAATGAGGTCACCCCGCTGGATATCGGCAGGTAAGAACTCGGTATCGACGACGATGTCGCCGCTCTCACAGTGCTTACCGACGATGCGACTCAGTTGCGGCTGGGCTGTGCTGACTCGGTTGGCGAGGCGAGCAGTGTAATCCGCGCCGTATAGAGCAGTACGGATATTGTCGCTCATTCCACCATCAACACTGACATAGGTTCGTTCGTGGCCATCGGTTAAGGCAACCCGCTTGATAGTGCCGACCGTATAGAGCGTTACCCCAGCAGAACCGATGATCGAACGACCTGGCTCGAACGAAACCACTGGAATACCGATGCCCAGTTCAGCACAGGTATCGCGAACAATGTCAGCGAGCTGCGCCGCGATCGTTTCGATGGGCTCTGGGTCATCGTCGCTGGTATAGGCGATACCGAAGCCGCCTCCCAGATTCAGTTCAGGAACCGCTCCCGATTTGCGGAGTTGTGCGGTGAGCTTGAGCAGTCTTGACGCTGACTCCTTGAATCCTGAAGTGTCGAAGATTTGAGAGCCAATATGGCAGTGCAGCCCTAAAAATTCGAGTGATTGATGTGTTCGAATTGCTGCGACGGCTGTTTCAGCGTCTTCAAGCGCGATGCCAAACTTTTGGTCTTCGTGGGATGTGGCCAAGAAATCATGGGTGCTCGCGTGCACGCCGCTATTGACGCGTACGAACACTTTTTGTACCCTACCGAGCCGTGACGCGATCGCTGCGAGACGGTCGATTTCCTCGCTGCTGTCAAGAATGACTGAACCGATGCCAACGCTCACCGCAATTTCAAGTTCAGCATCAGATTTGTTGTTGCCCTGCATTGCGATTTTGCCTGGATCAACCTTGGCTGCCAACGCCACTGCGAGCTCTCCTCCTGTGGCAACATCAATACCCAGACCCGCTTCGCGCATCCATTTAACCGCTTCAACCGCCATGAATGCTTTGCCCGAGTAATAGATTTTCGCGCTGGTTCCAATACGCTCGAATTCGCGCGTGAACGCGGAGTGAACCTGTGCGGCTCTGTCGCGAGCGTGCTGCTCGTCAACGACGTAGAGCGGAGATCCGTGCTCTGCGAGCAGGGTGGACGCGCGAACTCCGGCCACGAGCAGTTCACCCGACGAATCTCGAGCGCTGTTTGCCGAATAAATCGCAGTGTCTACGTTTTGCCAGTGCGCGTGCGCAACAGGATGGCTTGACAAACCCGAGCCTGCACTAGCTGCCATGACAACTCCAATACCTATTTCGTTGGTCGTGGATGCGCGCGAAAGGCGAGCGGACCCGGATTGGCCCCTGAAGCCACGAACGAAAGCGGATGTGCACCACGAGCGAACTTGACTCAAGCTTATACGCTCGAATATTCGAATTCACTCGCTACATACGCTCAGGCGCACTGACTCCAAGCAAATCGAGACCGTTGCGAATGACGACTTGCACCGCGTCGTTGACCCAGAGTCTCGTGCGATGAAGCGAGGTTATGTCTTCATCGCCTTGGGGCAGCACGCGGCAGTTGTCATACCAGCGATGGAAGAGCCCGGCGAGTTCTTCTAGGTACCGAGCAACTCGGTGTGGTTCGCGTAGCTGTGCAGCACCTAAAACAATGCGTGGGTACTCCATCAGGGCTCCCAGAAGTTCAGTTTCGGTTGCGTGTGTGAGCAATGCCGGTTCGAATTCACTGCGGTCGACTCCAGCTGCCTGCGCGTTCCGGTCTACCGCACAGGTTCGCGCATGCGCGTATTGCACATAGAAGACCGGATTATCGTTTGACCGACTTCTCAGCGCTTCACCGTCTAAGGATAAGGGCGAGTCTGCTGGGTATCTGGCCAGCCAGTAGCGCAGGGCGTCAGCACCTAGCCATTCGAGCAAGTCATCGAGCTCGATGATGTTACCCGCACGTTTTGAGAGCTTCGCACCATTGAGGTTGACGAGCTGGCCAATGAGCGCGCTGATATTCACCTCAGGATCATCACCCGCTGCGCCTGCAATTGCTTTGAGCCGCCCAACGTAACCGTGATGGTCGGCTCCGAGCAGGTAAATCTTCTCGAAGAATCCCCTATCTTTTTTCGACAGGTAGTAGGCGGCATCTGCGGCGAAGTAGGTATAAATGCCGTTTCCGCGAGTAATCACTCGGTCTTTGTCGTCATTGAAATCTGTGGTTCGAACCCAGATTGCACCGTCTTCTTCGAACACGTGACCTTGCTCGCGGAGTCGCTCAACCGAAAGCTCAATCGGGCTCGGTGAACCGTCAACCGCAGGCTCATGCAATGTTCTCTCAGAGAAGTACATATCGAAGTGAACTCTGAAGTTCTCAAGTGACTGTTTAATCTCAGCTAGTTGAAGCTGATACCCAACTTCACGCGCCATTTTGAGTGCGTCAGCGTCTGAGAGCTTGCCCAGATTGGGCACCTCTTCGAGCACTTTCTGACCAAGAACTTGAATGTATTCGCCTGGATATCCGTCTTCTGGAGCCGGTGTACCGAGTGCCGCTGCGAGCACAGACGCCCCAAACTTATCCATCTGTGCGCCGGCATCATTGATGTAGTACTCGGTCTTGAGGTCTGCCCCTGAAGCCTTCAGAATTCGCGCCATCGAGTCGCCCAATGCCGCCCAACGAGTGTGCCCTAGGTGGAGTGGACCTGTGGGGTTCGCAGATACGAATTCAAGGTTTATGGATTTCCCGGCGAGTTCATCGTTTCGCCCAAAGGCATCGCCTACCTCAACGATGGTGCGAACTATTTCTCCTGAGCTCGCAGCGTCGAGCGTGATGTTGATGAAACCAGGGCCGGCCACGTCCACATCTGCAATACCGTCAACCTGCCGCAGCTTCTCAGCGAGCGTGTCAGCAAGCTCACGTGGGTTTTTGCCAATCCGCTTCGCAAATTTCATGGCGACGCTAGATGCCCAGTCTCCGTGCTCACGATTGCGAGGTCGCTCGAGCGCGATGTCAGTTTCTTGTAAGTCGAGCTCGGGACTGATGCCATTCATAAGCTGCATCAGGATCAGGGTAAGTTCGGCTGGCGTCACGAGAGTCAAGTCTAAGGCTTCAGTCTCGGCATCCATTCACGTACGCGCTGTCTGCCCTCCGCGGTTGCGATACGCTTGAGGGCGTTGCCTCCGTAGCTCAGGGGATAGAGCGCCGGTTTCCGGTACCGAAGGTCGCAGGTTCGAATCCTGTCGGAGGCACTACTTCGCAGTCATGCGAATCGCGCCATCGAGTCGAATTGATTCACCGTTCAGCAGTGGATTTGAAACGATGTGCTCCACAAGCGCCGCATATTCGCTAGGTCGGCCAAGACGTGATGGATGCGGTACCTGAGCTCCGAGCGAGTCCTGTACCTCTTGAGGCATACCCGCCATCATCGGAGTCTCCATGATGCCTGGCGCAATCGTGACGACCCGGATCAACGACTTCGCGAACTCACGAGCAAGTGGCAACGTCATCGAAACGACACCACCCTTCGAAGCCGAGTAGGCAGCCTGACCTATTTGGCCGTCATACGCCGCAACCGATGCGGTATTCACGATAACTCCGCGTTCTGGGGTGCCTCCCGGCTCGGTACCGATTGGTTCAGTGTTCATCATCGCGGCCGCAGCGAGTCGGGTCACGTTGAATGTGCCAATGAGATTGATTCGAATAACTTTTTCAAAGTGGGCGAGGGCCACAGGGCCTTCACGGCCGACAGTGCGACCCGCGTCTGCTACACCGGCACAGTTCACAGCCACTCTGAGCGGTGCCATCTGTGTTGCAGCGTCAACTGCCGCTTGCACATTTTCTTCGTTTGTCACGTCGCCGGCAACAAAAACGGCTCGGTCGCCTAAGTCTGCAGCGACCTCGGCGCCCTTCGAGCTAGGAAGATCGAGCAGCACAACGTGCGCGCCCGCAGCATGGAGCATGCGCGCAGTGGCGAGACCTAGACCTGAACCGCCGCCGGTTACAATCGCTGAACTTCCTGATACCTGCATTCATCTCTCCAAGAGGGCTGGCAGTGACGGGCACTGCACGTGTGTTGTTGAGTCTTAATCAAACTCGATTTTGTGTGAGTAACGGTAACACTTCTGCACCCAAAATTCTCTCTAGCTGTGCAACTGTGACATCTTTGAGCGCGCTGATTGGCCAGTCGGGCGCATGATCTTTGTCAATGATCAGCGCGCGTATTCCTTCGCGACCGCCGAATTCGTCAAGCAGTGTCGTCATGATGCGTAGGTCGCGTTCAAAGGATCGCACCAAATCATTGTCTTGTCGAGCCAAACGCACCGCCCAGAAGGCCGCGGCGACTGCAATAGGACTCAGCTGCCTCAGCTGTGCTGCGGTTTCCTGGGCCGCGAGGATGGGGCGTGAACTCAGCATGTCAAGAACCTCGCTTAGCGAATCAGCTGAGAAACACTCATCAATCCAGTCACGCTGGGCGAGTAATTGAGAGTCTGGCGCTTGCCCAGCAAACGCAGCCACCGTCTCGTGCGGGTCTTTTGCTGAGGTCAGAGCCGCTTTGAGATCATCCAACTTCGACTCGGTCACAAAGAAGTCAGCAAACCCAAGTGCGATTGCGTCACCCGCGGTGAAGCTGGACGACGTTGTGGCGAGGTACTCCCCGATGAATCCTGGCGCTTGCGCAAGTATGTAATTCACGCCTACGTCTGGCGCCATTCCAGCTTTCGTTTCAGGCATGGCCAAAATTGAGGTTTCAGTGACGACGCGAATTGGGGCATGCCCTGAAATACCGATGCCGCCGCCCATCGTGATTCCGGTCATGAACGCAACTACGGGGGTGTGCAGTGTTGAGGTGAGTAAATCCGCCTCGTATTCAACTCCCAAGAATTGGCGGGCCTCATCGCGACTCGCGGCAAACAGGGCTTTGATGTCGCCGCCAGCACACAGACCTCGGTCGCCTGCCCCATCGATGATCACACAGCTGAAATCACGAGTATCCGCGGTACTCAAAACATCCCTGAGCGTCAGGGCCATCCCCTGAGAAATCGCATTAATCGCCCGGGGTCGGTTGAGCGTGATCCATAGCGCGCTCCCCTGCTCACGCACCACCACTTCAGGCTCAGTGGAATTCGTGAAAGTTTTTTCATGCATAGCGAAACGATAGCCCGATACCCGAAGCGCTAACGAGCCACTCGAGACATAAGGTTGATAATCATGGATGCACAACACGATGAATTCGCATTTGTAGAGAGTGACGCAGCGCGCGTTGGCCTGACTTCCACGGTCCCAACTGTGACCCGCGTGTTTGCCGGGCCAATCGCTGCGCTCAAGTTCGGTGATCAGCCAAGCGAGTACACCTTCTTGCACGGAGCTGGGCTGAACGCCCACACCTTCGACCCGACGATCCTGGCTCTCGGGGCGGCCGCAATCTCGATTGATCTGCCCGGACATGGAAAATCTGACTGGCGTGATGATGCAGACTACCGCCCACGAGCAATGACGCAGGCTGTGGGCACTGCCATCGAGTCACTGACAGCTTCACCTCAGCACATGGTGGGGCAGTCGCTCGGAGCGCTCACTGCCATCTGCGTCGCCTCAGCGAATTTGAGCTCGGTTCACTCGCTGACTCTCGTTGACATCACACCAGGGGTAGAGCCATCTGACGGTGGAGCCGCAATCAGAGAGTTCATCGGCGGACAGAGCAGTTTCGAATCAGTCGAAGAAATTATCGAGCGAGCCATCCGGTATCAAATTGGTTCAGACCCCGTTTCGCTTCGGCGTGGCATCACCCTGAATACGCGAGTTCGTGGGGACGGGCGCCTCGAGTGGACCCACCACCTTGCCCATCTCGCTGACGAACCGAGCACAAACAGCGTTTTCTGTGAAGACCGCCAGATTGACTACTCGGGCCTTTGGGATGACCTTGACCGAATAATCGACGCCGGAATCAAGGTTGCTCTGGTTCGGGGAGAAAGCGGGATGGTTCCCCGAAGACTCGAGCAACAGTGGATTGATCGGCTGCCCACTAGTCCGGTCTTCACCCTGCCAACAGGTCATAACGTGCAAGAACAGGCCCCGCTCGAACTGGCTGGGATAATCTCAGAATTCACCAAGTAGCAAATTCGATGCAGGTGGTCTACTCTTGTGAAAATATGTTTCGCGCAAGGACGCGCGTCTCGCCGGAAAATTCGTTTGCCCTGGCGTCACGATTCTAAGCTCCTTGCACCAGAATCTGCGCAGGTGCTCGGAGGAAACACATGTCACACTCAGAACCTAACTCTCAACAGCCAGTCGAAGGCATCGGGGCTTATCAGAAGCGCGGTAGCTCACAGAGAACGCTCGTCGTCACGCTGGCAATCGCCGTTGTGGTGGCACTCATCGCCGTCGTGAGCGTCGTTCTGATTAGCGTGAATACAAAGCCGACACCGACCGGCACCCTCGCAGTTGGGCTGGTACTTGAACCGACGAACCTCAACGTTCGCACAACACCGGGAGCTGCGCTCGACCAGGTGCTCCTCGACAACGTCTACCAGGGCCTGGTCACCCTGAAGTCTGGAACTCTCGAGGTCGTTCCGGCGCTTGCAACCGAGTACAAAGTGAGTGATGACGGTCTCACCTACACCTTCACTGTGAACACCAACGCTGAGTTCAGCTCCGGTGCAAAGCTGAGCGTTGCTGATGTGACGGCGTCGCTAGAAGAGACGAAGCCAATGCTCGGTGATGTCAAATCAGTTACTTCACCTGACAAAAAGAACGTCGTCATCGAACTCAACAAACCCAATTCACTGCTGCTCTTTTCGCTAGCTGGTCGTGCCGGAATCATCCTTGAAAAGGGAGCCACAAACGATCTCAACACCACTGCGAATGGTACTGGTCCATACGAACTCGACTCGTGGAACCAAGGCGACAGCATCACGCTTACCGCAAAGCAAAACTACTGGGGCACGCCTGCCTCGCTAGAGACTGCGGTTTTCAAGTACATTCCAGACCCGAAAGCCGCAGTGAATGCGACCCTTGACGGTGATGTTGATGTGCAGACGGCGGTCAACCCAGAGCTCCTTTCTGAATTTGACAGCAATGAGAGCTTCACGCTTGAACGCGCCGCCAGTACAGATGTGTTCACCCTGGCTTATAACAATGAGAAGGTTCCACTCAACGACGTGCGTGTGAGAGAGGCCCTGAGCCGCGCTGTCGATCAAAAAGCACTCATTGAAGCGCTGCAGGGCGATGGTTTGGCAATCGGTAGCCCTGTTACGAAGATTGAGACTGGATATCGCGACCTGACTGCGGTCAATGACTACGATCCCGAATCAGCGAAAAAACTCCTCGCCGATGCTGGTGTGACAAACCTGACCCTCACCATGACGATTCCTAACTTCTACGGAACGACAATCGCAAATCTGCTCGTTTCTCAGTACAAAGAAATTGGCGTGACACTCAAGATTGACATGGTTGAGTTCGCGACCTGGCTCGAACAGGTATACACAAACGCAAACTACGAACTGAGCTACATTGATCACTCCGAAGCCGGAACGATTGCAAACTATGCGAATCCCGATTACTACTTCAACTACAACAGTCAAGAAGTTCAAGCACTCTTCGCCGAAGCTCTCGCAGCGTTAGACGAGCAGACCTATGCGGCAAAGATTGCACAAGCTTCTGAGGTAATCGCTGACGATGCGGTGGCAAAGTGGCTTTACAACTACACCCCTACTACCGCTCTCAACAGCAAGGTCAGTGGCTTCCCCACTTCGAATACGAATTCTCGAATTAACCTTGAGGGCGTTAAAGTAGCCGAGTGACCCGGTTTATCGCAATCAGGCTGCTCTACCTGTTAGTGGGGTGGCTGGTTGCGAGCCTGCTCATCTTTTTCTCGTTGCGCATCCTGCCCGGTGACGTTGCTCAAGTAATTGCTGGTACTGAATCAACCCCCGAACAAGTGGAAGCGCTGAGGGAGTCGCTCGGGCTCAACCGGAACCCACTGGTTCAATACACCGACTGGGTTGCAGGCGTTGCCAGGTTTGACCTGGGTGCATCTGCCGTGACTGGCAGCTCTGTGTCGGAGCAAATAGCACAAAAAATGCAGGTCACCGCTCCGCTCACTCTTCTTTCGCTTCTCTTCGGATCAGCCATCGCGTTCTCAGTGGGAACGTTTTCAGCGCTGCGCTACGGCCGATCCAGCGGGCAAATTCTGTCTGGCGCAGCGCTTCTGGTATCAGCGGTACCGGTGGTCTGGGCAGGCATGCTCTTGACGATACTCCTTGCAAACTGGCTGGATTGGCTGCCCTCTCAGGGATTTCCGACTGCAGGTTGGGGTAATCCAGCGGCGGCATTCACTGCCCTAGTACTGCCCGCGCTCACCATTGGCTTGGTCGAGGGTGCAGTGCTCTTGCGTTTCGTTCGAAGTTCGGCTCTCGCTGCACTCGATTCTGGCCACGTGCGAACAGCTATGGCACGCGGAATGACTCGAAGCACAGCCTTAGTGATGCGTGGCATGCCTGGAGTCGGCCTCTCGGTGATTTCGTTATTGGGGCTCCAGATTGCCGGGCTTCTCGTTGGTGCCGTCATCGTGGAGCAGTTGTTCAATCTGCCCGGCGTTGGCCGGATGCTGATTGATGCGGTGGGTAATCGTGATTTGCCGGCAGTTCAAAGCATCCTCCTCGTACTCACCATGATTATTCTCGGTGTCGGCACACTCGTTGATATTGCCCATCGACTTATCGATCCACGCCTGCGTACGGAGACGAAATGATGCGGTCTCCAAGGTCAATCTTCGCGCTCTCGGTTCTCGCTCTGGTGGCGCTGACGGCGCTTCTGTCATTGGTTTGGTTACCCGGTGACCCGTTTTACGCAGACCCCTACCGCGCCTGGGAAAATCCTTCCCCCAGTCATCCTCTTGGCCTCGACGGAAGCGGCCGTGACATTCTGTCTCAACTCATTCTTGGATCACGAGTGACGGTAATCGTGGCAGTTGGCGCAACTGCGGTGGCAGGGGTCTTCGGTGCGATCTTCGCATTGTTGGGCTCAGTCGGCAGACGATGGATGCGCGAACCAGTCGCGGTGCTAATCGACGTGCTGATTGCCTTCCCAACGCTGCTCATCGCCATGATGTTTGCCTCGGTGTTCGGCGGATCAGTTTGGGTAGTGGTAATGGCAGTAGGCATCGGATTCGGTGTCAACATTGGCAGGGTTATGCGCGCCGAGGTTATGCAAGTCGCTCGAACCGGCTACGTGTTGTCCGCTCGAGCAATTGGCGCTTCACGGCTGAGTGTTCTGACTCGTCACATCCTGCCAAATGTGTCAGCGGTCTTTATTTTGCAACTCGCGCTGGCTATGGGAATCGCCATTCTGGCAGAGGCAGGACTCAGTTACCTCGGTTTCGGTGCACCACCATCGATGCCATCATGGGGACGCATGCTTGCAGAAGCGCAGCCATTTCTCAGCGTGCATCCCCTCACCGTGATGTGGCCGGGGCTGGCAATAACGCTCACCGTTCTCGCCTCATATTTACTGGGGGATGCACTCAGAGAGGCTCTCGACCCGAATCTCAGGATGCGATCCAACCCCCGTAAGACCACCACAACGGGGGTGTTCGCGCGATGAGACTCGAGGTTTCGAACCTCAGCGTTCGCCTCGGTGAGAAAGTTCTGCTCAAAGATATTTCGTTCGAACTGGAGTCAGGCGAGAAGCTGGGCGTGATTGGCGCATCCGGTGCAGGAAAAACATTGCTGTCCTTAGCACTCGCTGGAGTGTTGCCTGAGAAATTCGAAACGAACGGGCAGATTCTCTTCGACGGATCCGACCTACTCACACTCTCCCCTCAAGAGCTAGCCGAGATACGAGGCGATCACATCGGGTTTGTCTTTCAAGAGCCCCGAGTCGCGCTCAATCCACTGCAAAAGGCAGGTCGGCAAATCACCGAAGCCCTCACCAATCACTACTCGCTCACAAAACAACAGCGAAGCGAAGCTGCTACTCGCTTGGCAGAAAAGGTCGGCCTCACCGATATTGACAGAATTTTGAATTCTTACCCCCACCAGATTTCAGGTGGTCAGCTACAGAGAGTCGCGATTGCGGCTGCGATTTCGACTGAACCCAAGCTACTCATTGCCGACGAACCGACAACGGCACTCGATGTCAGTGTTCAGCGGGGCGTCCTAGACCTGATCAACTCGCTCAGCAGAGGGTTGAACATCGCAACCATTTTCGTTACCCATGACATCGCAGTGCTCAGCCAGATAGCAGATACTGTGTTGGTTCTCGACGGTGGCAAACCAGTCGAAGCCGGAACCCTCGCACACGTGCTCACCTCGCCCAAGCATGAGGTGACTCGAGAGCTGATTGAAGCGGCACGCAGCGCAGAATGGGGTACCAAGAGTGAGTAACCCGTTGTTGCACGCCGAACATCTGTTTCGCAGCTACCAGTCTCCAAGAAGACGATTTTTTCAGCCGAAAGATTCAGTCGTTGCAGTCAACGATGTCTCACTGACGCTCGAGTCTGGGTCCTCCACCGCGATTGTAGGCGAGTCCGGCTCAGGAAAAAGCACCCTGCTCCGGCTGCTTCTCGGGCTCGAAAGGCCTGATCAGGGCTCAGTGCAGTTCGACAGCATGCTGGTTGATTCGCACCCCCGTAATCGCATGTTGTGGATGCGTAGCCAGACAGGCTTAGTTTTGCAAGACCCCTTCAGCTCGCTGGATCCGCGGATGCGCATCCGCCAAATCGTTGCCGAGCCGCTCACCGCGCTGAGCGTGCAAGGCGATCATGATCAACTCGTTGAGCAGATGCTCGACCGAGTCGAGCTCGGGACTATTGACCCGGATTGCTACCCGCATGAGCTTTCCGGTGGGCAACGACAGCGAGTAGCGATTGCCAGAGCGCTCGTGCACTCACCCCGATTGCTAGTTGGCGACGAACCTGTGAGCGCGCTCGACATTCGGATTCGGCAAAGAATCGTCGAGCTCATTTCGCAGCTGAAAGCTGAACTCAATCTCAGCTTCCTGACGGTAACCCATGATATTTCTATTGCCGTGCAGCTCACGGACCAGATCATCGTGATGAAAAATGGAGAGATTGTTGAAAGTGGAGACACCCTGCAAGTACTCACATCGCCCGAACACGAGTACACCAAGAAACTGGTAGATGCTGTTCCAACCATCAAGTGGCATAACTGAGAAACACCAAACGATGAACGACGATCTCCAACGAGTTTTGCCAATCGACGGGCTGCACAACTTTCGTGATGTCGGTGGCTATCCAGCTGGGTCAACACACACCGCATGGCGAAAGCTCTTTCGCTCAGATGCACCTCACCGGTTGAGCGAACGAGGCGAGCTTCAATTCAGCGGTTTGGGTATCAGTAAAGTTATAGACCTTCGTGATGACCGCGAGCGCCAGTTTGCTCCGACTCGACTTGGCACAACCGAAATGGTGGCCAAGCCCATTTTTCAGGGGGTTGAATCCGTCATACGCGACCCAGAGATGGGACTTGAGGGCTTTTACCGAACCCTGGTTGATAATCACGCAGCAAACTTTGCTGAGGTAATCCGAGAGATCAGCTCTGACCCTGACCAACGTGTTTTGATTCACTGCACCGCTGGCAAAGATCGCACGGGTTTGGTTGTCGCATTCGTTCTTGAGGCAGTCGGGGTGGCTCGCATTCAGATCTTGGATGATTACGCCCTCACTGAAACGTTGCTCAGCGACGGTTGGGCAACGAGTCAAATTTCAGCGATTGAGGCGCTGGGTGTGCCTATGACTCCCGCCCTTCGAAGACTGCTCGTTGCGAGCCCTGTTGAAGCTCTCGCCACCACTCTTGAATATCTCGACGAGGCGTATACCTCACCAACTCAGTATCTGTTGCAGCACGGACTGGCAGAGCACGACCTCGAGAGGTTGCGTCAATTCCTACTCAGCCCCTAAAAAACGCTGGCGATACCTGCGACTAGGCTTGAAGGGATGCTGATTGGCAACCGGAACACAGAAGGCGATACCACTGCGCCTGGAGATGGCCCTACAAAAAAATTGTGGCGCGCGCCGCTCGCGCCGGGGGCAATTCAGCATCGAATGAGCCTCCCGGGTTCAAAATCGCTGACGAACCGAGAGCTGATACTTGCGGCGCTGGCTGATGGGCCAGGAGTTCTTCGGTCTCCGCTCATCTCTAGAGATACATCGCTGATGATCGACGCTCTCGTCGCATTAGGCGTGCGAATTGAAGAAATTGAAACCGGATCACCATTCGGACCCGATCTTCACGTCACACCCGCAACCGAGCTGCTCGGCTCAACTTCTATCTCATGCGGACTCGCGGGAACGGTCATGCGTTTTATGCCGCCGGTTGCTGCGTTAGCACTTGGACCTACCTCATTTGATGGTGATGTCGCTGCGCGGCGCAGACCGATGCGAGCAATTCTCGATGCGCTGAGGACAATCGGGGCAGACATCGCTGATGATGGAAGGGGAACGCTCCCGTTCACGGTGCACGGCACAGGTGGCATCACTGGCGGCCGCGTTGAAATTGATGCTTCACTGTCGAGTCAGTTTGTCTCTGGTCTGATGCTCGCGGCTCCGCGTTTCGAAGAGGGCATCCACATCGTGCACACAGGTGAACGACTGCCGAGTATTCCCCACATAGATATGACGGTGAATGTGCTCCAATCCCGTGGCGTGGTTGTTGAGCGTGTGGCGCAGGCCGAATGGGTTGTGCATCCCGGCCCGATCAAGGCAATGGATGTGGCAATCGAACCCGACCTTTCGAATGCCGCGCCCTTCCTCGCGGCTGCAGTCGTAGCTGGTGGGACGGTAGCCGTCGATGGCTGGCCGACGAACACAACACAGGTTGGAGACACACTTCGTGACCTCTTGCAGCTCTTCGGGGCAAAGGTTGAGCTCGAAAACAACGTACTCACAGTGAGCGGCTCGGGGAAATTTTCCGGAATCAAGCTCAACCTGAGTGATGCTGGCGAGCTCGCCCCAACTATCGTCACATTGGCCGCGCTCGCCGACTCCCCCAGTGAAATTAAGGGTATCGGGCACATCCGACACCACGAGACAGACAGACTCGCAGCCCTCGTCAGCGAAATCAATAAGCTCGGTGGTGACGCCACAGAGCTCGACGATGGGATTCGCATTGAACCACGCAAGCTGCACGGCGGAACGTGGCTCAGTTACGAAGACCATCGGATGGCGACATCCGGAGCGTTGCTTGGTCTGGTTGTGCCCGATGTTGTTGTCGAAGACGTCGAGACGACTTCGAAAACGCTTCCTCAATTCGTTCAACTCTGGCATGAGATGCTCGCCAAATGAGTTGGCTGACCCCCGATGACGAGGATGAAAGCTACGCAAGCTTCGATGAGTCATCGATACGGGTGCGACCGAATCCTAAGGCGAATCGGCCGAGAACGAAACGCCGTCCGGAGCATGCAGACGCTGTAGTGGGCATGATTACGGGTGTCGATCGAGGTCGCTACACGGTTTTGGTCGATGCCGACCTCAAGACAGAACGTACCGTGCTCGCTGCTCGGGCCCGGGAGCTCAGCAAGACCAGCATTGTCATCGGTGATCGAGTGCAGCTGGTCGGCGATACTTCAGCACAGCCCGGCTCGCTGTCGCGCATCGTGAGCATCAACGACCGCACAACTCTTCTCCGACGCAGCGCCGACGACTCCGACAGGGTTGAGCGAGTCATCGTTGCGAACGCCGACCAAATGATGATTGTGGTAGCCGCGGCAAATCCAGAACCTCGCGTCCGTTTGGTAGATCGCTATCTGGTTGCCGCATACGACGCAGGTATCACCCCGATGATTTGCGTCACGAAGGCGGATCTGGCTGATCCCGCTGATTTTCTGAGCAACTTCGCTGATCTCGGAATCACAACATTCATCAGTGGTCGTGACTCGTATCCACTTGAGGAGATCAAGGAGTCTCTTGCCGGTCATGAAACCGTTTTTGTGGGCCATTCGGGTGTCGGTAAATCAACGCTCATCAACGCGCTGGTGCCTGATGCGAATCGAGCCACTGGCGATGTCAACGAGGTGACGGGGCGCGGTCGACACACCTCTTCGTCTTCAGTGAGCTTCAGATTTTTGAGTGACCGCGGTAACGGCTGGGTTATCGATACACCCGGAGTGCGTTCGTTCGGCCTTGGGCACGTGACTCCCGAGGCAATCTTGCGAGGATTCAAAGACCTCTCTGAGCTCACCAAGAACTGCCCCAGGGGGTGCACGCACTTAGCGGATGCTCCCGACTGTGCTCTCGACGACAGTGATTCAACTACTGACGACCGAACAGCCGGCCGAATTGATTCACTCCGCCGTCTTCTTTCATGAGAAATAGCCATAGAATTTTGACCATGAGTACTCAACCAGTCCTAGCCCCCGGCGACAAGGCACCAACCTTCACTCTCGACGATGAGACAGGAGCGAAGAAATCTCTGTCTGATTTCGCTGGGAAGAAGTTGATCATCTTCGTATATCCGGCGGCAATGACACCGGGATGCACAACTGAGGCGTGTGACTTTCGTGACAGCGCATCCAGCCTCATTGCTGCGGGCTATCAGGTGGTTGGCTTGTCACCAGACCCTGTTGAGTCACTTGCGAAGTTCAAGGAACGAGACCACCTCAGCTATCCCCTGCTGAGCGATCCGAGCAAAGAGACGTTGAAAGCCTATGGCGCTTTCGGTGAAAAGAAGAATTACGGCAAAATCGTGCAGGGCGTCATCCGTTCCACCTTCATCATCGATGAATCCGGCAACGTAATTGATGCGCTCTACAACGTGAAGGCAACCGGCCACGTGGCGAGAATTCGTAAGCTCGTCGGACTCGACTGACGCGTCAGCCGCTACCTGTCTTAGCGCTCCTTCGGGGTATCTACCCCGTCGGATTCTCGAATATCTTCAACTCTGGGCGCTGCATCGAGTGACGCCATGAGTGCCGCAATACCGGCAACGAGCGCAGGAATCAACAGCGCCCACCCGATGAGTGGCTGTGCATAAATGCCTTGAAACGCGCCCACCGCAACAGCGATGATGAAAATCTGGATGGTCAACGCTGAGCTTCTCGCCCATCGCCGTCTACGCGACAGCGCCAAGAAGGTCGCACCCGCCCAAAAAGCAGACACAGCGGCCACAATCAGTATGCTGATCGCTGCCATGAGCGAGTCATCACCTCTGTTTGCAAAACCTACAATGGTGTAGCCGAAGAGAACAACTAATCCAATCGCCTCAAGACAAACGAGCACCGTGACCACAGACCACGCAAGAGATGGGAGTCGATTGGAATTCACCATTTCACTCTACGACGTGGAGACGACTCTTGCCTTGATTTGGCGATCCAACACATTTTGTAGAAAAAAGTCTTGATTAAGAGTAACTCTCATGTAAACATTGAATGAACGTCGAGTTTCGCGCACACCGTTGTGAGCAAATCTCAGTCACAAGTTTTTTAGTGCAGCGATTTACGACATCTTTCCCGCAAGGGTGTTCTGTCGCGCAAGACGAGACAAATAACAAGGAGAAAATGATGGATTGGCGCGAGAACGCTGCTTGTCTGACCGTAGACCCAGAACTGTTCTTTCCAGTTGGCAACACTGGCCCAGCTGTAGATCAGATTGAGAAGGCAAAAGCTGTGTGCGCACGCTGCAGCGTCACTGAGATGTGCCTCCAGTACGCGATGGACACCAATCAAGACTCGGGTGTTTGGGGCGGACTGAACGAAGACGAGCGCCGCGCTCTGAAGCGCCGCGCTGCACGCGCACGCCGCGCATCCTAAGCACGCTGCTGCTCAGTCTAGGCCGCTCATCCACCTGAGTGGTACGTGCACCTTAACCTCGGTTCCACCGCCCTCACGGGCACCCCACTCGATGGTTCCGCCGAGTTCACCTTGAATTAGGGTTCGAACAATCTGCGTTCCGAGGCCGTCACCGACGGTACCCTCGGGCAATCCAGCACCCGTGTCAGTGATACTCACATTGAGCTCATCATCGGTGCGAACAGCGCTAATCACCACATCACCCTCGCGACCCGCGAGACCATGTTCGACTGCATTCGTCACCAACTCGGTCAGTGCCAAGGCCAGCGGGGTTGCGTATTCGCTTGGCAGCTCACCAAACACCCCTGTTTTCTTCGTGTGCGCAGTCGTATTGTGAATGCTCGCAACTTCTGCGACAAGAAGCAGAACGCGATCAAACACGCTGTCGAAATCAACAATCTGAGAGAGGCCCGTCGAAAGCGTATCGTGCACAACCGCGATTGCCGCAACTCGGCGCATCGCCTGACTGAGTGACTCACGCGCTTCTTCGCTCTTCGCTCTGCGGGCTTGGATGCGCAGCAGGGATGCTACGGTCTGCAGGTTGTTTTTCACTCGGTGGTGAATCTCGCGAATTGTCGCGTCTTTCGTAATCAACTCTTGCTCTTGATTACGCAAATCAGTCAAATCTCTCGTCAGAACGAGCGCGCCAGTTCGTTCGCCATCATTGGCATATACCGGAATTGACCGCAGAGCAATGACCCGACCCCTCGCCTCAATGTCAGCCCTTCTTCCCTGCTTACCTGCGGTGATGAGTGGGAGTGACTCGTTGGTGTCTCGGTGCCCTGCGAGGACTTCATTGATGACCTCACTGAGGAGCTCACCTTCCATTTCGTCGCGAAAACCGATTCGAGCGAACATGGAGAGTGTGTTTGGGCTCGCGAAGGTAATCATGCCCGCGGCATCCATTCGAATCAAACCATCAGACGCTCGCGGGGCCCCACGCTTCGCTCCCGCATTTGAGGTCGGGTCAGGGAAACGGCCACGCTCAATCATTTCGAAGAGTTCGTAAGCACTGTGCTTGTAGGCCCCCTCTAATCGAGATGCGGTGCGACTGTCAATCAGGTTTGCGTGGAGGGTAATCACCGCGAAGGGTGGCAGTAGCTCGTCAGTTTGAGGGTCTCGCCTTGAAACAGGAAGCGCTCTGAGCTCCATTGGCATTTCGTCAAACCACGCTGCCTCGGTCAGCTGAACCATGCCACGAGTCGCGATTGCCTCGGCGGCTAGCTCAGCCCAATCCTCGCGCACAAAATCACCGACAATGTCTCGATAGAACATCGTGGGCGAACTCACAGGTCGTGCGTGGGCAACCGCTACGAAGGCCTTATTGTCTCTGGTGGGAACCCAGAGCACGATATCGCTGAAGGCAAGATCAGCGAGCAGCTGCCAGTCTTCAATCAGTTGTCGCAACCAGTCGACGTCACTCTCTGGAATCTCACAGTTCTCGTCGATTAACTGCTGCAGCGTACTCATACGTCAAGCTTATGCGCTAACCGAACCCGCTCTCGAACTACAGTTTTATAGGCCTCGGCGGGTGCGAAAACCCAGAGCGTGTCTTCGAGCTCGATCATCTGAGCCCAGAGTCGATGGCGCCGGTTAGCCACGAGGGCAAGAACAGCAGATGAGCTGAGGTCTATCTCGAAAAGTAAATCGGTGGGTAACAAATCTGGCTCTGCGAGCGCGATAACTGCATCGTAGTTTTCGGTCTGCATCCGCTCTCGACAACTCGCAGCATCAAAGACGACTGTACCCACCCGAATCTGAGCCCTCGCCAGTCTTCGTAACGCGACCGACTGCGTAGCCTGAGTGCAGAGCAACAACACCGTCATTGTTCGGCCGCCCGTCGCGCGGCTATTCACCCGACGGGGTCTCGTCCATTGTGTTGAGGCTTGCATGTGCACATTCTGATTCCTCAGACCTAAAAAATGTTCTATGCCCAGTGCTGCGATGAGCACACATGCTTGAGGTTTCAACGCACTAGGTCCATAAACCAGTGGCGAGACAGCTCGTGGCTCCGTAGATTGAGATTCGCAAACATCGTTCACGATGAGCGGGTAAGGGACTAACTTGAGGAGTCTCTATGCCCATTCAACAACGAAAAAAATCGAACGATGAAATCTTCGCCGCTCAGCGAACGGGTTCTATTGGGATGCCGAATCCCGATCAGCTCGTCCGCAATCTCGCATTGAGCGCTGTGGAAATCTTGGAGGGATACCGGCCGCTCGACCAAATAGCTGCCTGGATAACCTGCAGCGTCGCAGCAGAGCTTTCTGTTCGTCGCACACTCACGGTGCAGAGAAAAGCTATCGCCCAGGATTCTAGGTACATCGCGCATACCGTTGGCTCTACTGTGATTACCTCACCTGAGGACGGCGTGATCGAGGCCGTGGTGGTGGTTCATTCGAAGGTGAAGAGTAAGGCTGTTGCGGTCCGTCTAGAAAGCCTAGACAACAGATGGCGGTCTACAGAGCTATCCGTGCTTTGATGCCCGAAGCTTGGAAATTTCGTAGAGCGTGACGCTGGCAGCGATTCCTGCGTTGAGTGACTCTGTTGCCGCAGAAATTGGGATGGATACCACGGCATCACACTGCTCGGTTACGAGCCGCGAGAGCCCCTTGCCCTCTGAACCCACAACAACTAGGAGTGGGCGATCGGCGAGTGCTAGACCTGGTAACTCGACGGAGCCACCGCCGTCTAGACCAATCACAAAAACACCCTGCTCTTTGAACGCCTTAATTGTTTGGGTGAGGTTCGTGGCCATAGCGACCTTGAGTCGCGCTGCGGCTCCGGCGGAAGTCTTCCACGCAGATGCGGTCACCCCAACTGACCTGCGCTGAGGCAAGATAATGCCGTCGCTGCCAAACGCGGCCGCAGAGCGGATGATGGCGCCAAGGTTGCGTGGATCCGTGATGCCATCCAGCGCCACGAAGAGCGGGAGTCCATCCTTCTCGTAGGATGCTTCCAATAATTCCATCGGATGTGCGTACTCATAGGGCGGAACCTTCAAGACCACACCCTGATGCACCGTGTCACGACTCGTCATGCGGTCGAGCTCTGCCCGCATAACCTCAAGTATTGGTAATCCCCGCCGTGTTGCTATGCCGAGTATCTCTCTGACACGGTCATCCATTTCGATTTTGGATGCGATGTAGAGTGTGTCTGCCGGCACTTTCGTTTTGAGTGCCTCGAGTACCGAATTTCGGCCAGTGACAAGCTCGGTATCGTCAGTCTTCTTCGGCGCACGAGCAGCTGGTTTACCCGAAGCTCCAGCTTTGCGGGCGTCTTTTCCACCGGCAGCGAGAAAGCGCTCACGTGCAAGCTTCGCCTTGCCTTTCGGGTGGTAGGTTCGGTCTTCGGCTTTGGGTGTGGGTCCACGCCCTTCTAAAGCCTGACGACCCTGACCTCCCGAACCGACAGCAGCGCCGCGACTCTTCTTGCGCACAGCCCCAGCGCGTGGCTTCTTGCTAACCATTCGTACTCCAATGAGTTCCTTCTGCACCATCTTCGATGGTGATTCCTGCGGCAGCCAGTCGATCACGAATAGCGTCACCGGTTTCGAAATCTTTGTTGGCTCGAGCTCTGCTGCGATCGGCAATCAACTCGCTCACGAGTTTATCGAGAGCAGACTGGGCGCCACCCGCTTCAGCACTTGCCCACTCAGCCGCGAGCGGGTTTATACCCAAAACGTTGAGCATGCCGAGAACATTCGCCAGTGCCTCGACCGCACGAGCGTCATCACTCCCATCAAGCGCGGCGTTTCCCAATCGAACGGTGTCGTGCAGAACTGCTAAAGCCTGGGGAATCGCGAAGTCTTCTTGCATTGCTGAGATGAAATTCTCTGGCAGCGAGTCCAGCGTCTCGGCGTCTACCTCAAGAGCACGAATCGCTCGGTCAAGAAATGATTCGATGCGGCCGAATGCAGAAGCAGCTTCCTCTAAAGCGGTTTCGTGAAACTCAAGCACTGACCTGTAATGCGCAGAGCCGAGAAAATAGCGAAGCACTATCGGTCTCGCTGAGCTGAGCAGGTCGTGCGCGAACAGAGAGTTTCCAAGTGATTTTGACATCTTTTGGCCGCTCACGTTTACCAAGCCGTTGTGAATCCAGTAGTTGGCGAAGGCATGCCCCGCCGCAGCTGACTGCGCTAATTCGTTTTCATGGTGGGGGAAGCGTAAGTCGAGACCGCCACCGTGGATGTCAAAATTTTCGCCAAGATAGTTCGTCGACATAGCTGAGCACTCGATATGCCAGCCAGGCCTGCCCCTCCCCCAAGGTGATTGCCATGAGGCTGTTACGGGTTCAGATTCTCGATGCGCTTTCCACAGCGCAAAATCACGGGCATCACGCTTGCCGACAGGCTCGCTGTCGCCTGCGTCTTCCATGTTGTCAAGGCTTTGCTTCGTGAGCTCTCCATAAGTGGGCCAGCTCTTCGTATCAAAATACACACTGGCGCTACCATCCAACGCCTGATAGGCGTGACCGCGTTCAATCAACGTTTCAATGATCCGAATCATCGAGGCAATATTCGCTGTCGCTCTTGGTTCATACGTAGGGGGCAGGATGTTCAAAGCGTCATACGCTGCCGTGAACTCACGCTCCACCCGGTAAGCGAGCGCCCACCACTGTTCTGATGACCCCTCTTCCTGAGCGGTGGCCGCGTTGTCGAGAATTTTGTCGTCAATGTCTGTGACGTTTCGAATGAGTGTCACATCACTACCTGATCTGGTAAACCAGCGGCGAATCTGATCATAAACGAGTGCACTCCGCAGATGACCAACGTGTGGGGCTGACTGAACCGTGGGCCCACACACGTACATACCAACCTGACCTGCGCTGATTGGCACGAAGTCGACAACTTCGGCTCGCTTCGAGTCGTAAATGCGTTGTTTCACTCTGCTAGCCTACGATGCCGAGAGTCTGGACTCGGATAATGTTGCCGACCTGTTTCACGCTGCAGCGGTGATCAGTGCCGTGGCATACACAGCGATGCCCTCTCCCCTGCCGGTGAAACCCATACCATCTGTGGTTGTGGCACTCACTGAAACGGGAGCGCCCACCAGATTGCTGAGATGCTGCTCAGCCTCATCTCGCCTTGAACTGAATCTCGGTCGTTCACCGATGAGGTTCACCGCAACATTCGACACCGCGAACTTCTGAGTGGCTAAGAGCTTGAGGGTTTCTGAAAGGAAGACCGTACTACTCGCGCCAAGGAATTTCTCATCGTCGGTACCAAAGTTCGAGCCAATATCTCCGAGGCCCGCCGCTGACAGCAAGGCATCGACGATTGCATGCAAGACTGCGTCTCCATCGCTATGACCGTCTAGGCCCGGTTCGTTCGGCCAGTGCAGCCCGGCCAATACCAGCTCACGAGACTCATCGAAGCGGTGGGCATCAAAGCCGGTACCGACCCTCATCATCACGACTCCGCCGCTTTCGAGCGAGTATGAGTTGATTCAGCGCTGACGTGAGTGTCGAGCATCCATTCAAGAAGACGCAGATCGGCGGCCGTCGTGATTTTGTGGGCGAGAGCAGAGCCCCCGACCGTGGTCACTTCTTGACCAGCAGCCTTGGCAACCGATGCATCATCTGTCATAGCCTCAGCTACGTGTTCGTAGGCGGCAGCCAAATCTTCCCGCAGGAAACCCTGAGGTGTCTGTGCAGCGACAAGTTCGTCGCGGTTCACGGTTTCGAGCACTGAGCCTCGGTTGTCGACTCGCTTGATGGTGTCTGTAAGCGGAAGTACGGGAACAACTCCGGCTTTACGCTCTCTCACCGCGGTGGCGACATCGTGAAAAACCGAGACAGGAGTCAGAGGTCGAGCGACGTCATGAACTAAGACGACGTCGACCCACTCCGGCATCACTGCCAGGCCGTTCTCAACCGAAATATGCCGCTCAGCACCTCCGTCTACGACGCTGGTCGTCCAGGTGAGCGCTGAACGCTCGGTGACCTTTTCAACTGCCTGAAGCGCCTCTGCGGCGTGTGCCGCTGGGGCAACCACAACAAGGTGACCGGTATCAGCAGCGGAGAGAGAAGTTTCGATACACCGTTCGAGCAACGTCTTACCGGCGAGTTGCACCAACGCCTTGGGAATACCAGCGCCGAGGCGTTCGCCGCTACCTGCGCCGACGAGAATTATGCCCAGACGATGGGGGGTATGCACATCGCTAAGGTGAGACACAGTAAACGCGTGCTTTGACTAGGAAGCGAGAACCTCGTCGAGAACCTTCGAAGCCTGCTCTTCGTCAGTTTTTTCGGCGAGAGCAAGCTCTGAGATGAGGATTTGGCGTGCCTTGGCAAGCATTCTCTTCTCGCCCGCTGAGAGACCACGATCTTGATCGCGTCGCCAGAGATCTCGAACAACTTCGGAAACCTTGATAACGTCACCGGAAGCGAGCTTCTCGAGATTCGCCTTGTATCGTCTTGACCAGTTCGTTGGCTCTTCAACGAATGGTGCTCGTAGCACCTCAAACACCTGGTCGCGACCTTCGGCATCAATAACGTCTCGAACGCCAACCATTTCAACGTTATCTGCAGGCACCTCAATGGTGAGGTCGCCCTGATTCACCTGGAGCTTCAAGAAGAGTTTTTCTTCGCCGGCAATTTTACGAGCCTTGACTTCGATGATCTTTGCTGCACCGTGATGCGGGTACACAACTGTTTCGCCGACTACAAACTGCATTAATTTGTACTCCATTCTTGAATTGAGTACTAGAATACCACAGCCCCTCTGACAGAGCTCCTGAGCATCAGGTTTCGAAGTACATGAAATCCCTGCTGTGAGGCTTCACCTGCAACGCCGCAACCGTGCTGCCAAATGGATACTGAGGGGCGGGTATACTTGAAACTGAACCTGGCTGAACAGATTTACCACTTATTCACGATTTTCGGAGGACTTGTGAAGGCTCGTCTCATCACTTCAGTTGTACTAGCGGGTGCAGTTGCCCTCGGAACCACGGGATGCGGATTCTTCGTACCAGTTGAGACCAAGTATGAGTACGCTCCGAGTGACGGCGTGAACTTGAATGCGGGTGACGTGCGAGTTCGCAACGCGCTTTTCATTGTGAACGAGGACGCAACAGCCTTCAACCTCACGATGAGCACCATCAACACCACGAACAAGGCTTCGAAGCTGAACATCACAGCTGTAATCGATGGCAAACGAACCGAAAAATCAATCATTGTAGAGCCAGGCTCCACTCAGTACGGCAATCCTGAAAAAGGTCAGGAAACGCTCGTCTTCGCTGATCTCGGCGCAAAGGCTGGTCAGACGATTCAGGTGTTCTTCCAATCGGGTAGCTCAGACGAAGTTGAGCAATACGTGCCCGTTCTTGACGGAACGCTCGCAGAGTACGCCCCGCTGGTCGTCGACTAACTCTCGAAACGGTAACCTACTCCGCGAACCGTGCTCAAAAGAGTCGGATTCGCCGGGTCAGGCTCGATTCTCGAGCGGATGCGCTTGATGTGTACATCCAGTGTTTTCGTGTCGCCAAAGTAGTCGCTCCCCCAAACCCTATCGATGAGTTGACCTCGGGTGAGCACCCGACCCGCATTGCGCATCAGGTATTCGAGCAGTTCAAATTCACGAAGAGGAATTGCAACGGATTCTCCGCGTACCAACAAATTGTGCTTTGCGCTGTCAAGTCGCAAGTCACCTATGGAAACAACCGAATCATCCTCGTCAACGATGGGCTGAAGCTCAGACCGGCGAAGAAGCGCCCTTATTCTGGCGAGCAACTCTCTCGAAGAATACGGCTTCGTGACGTAATCATCCGCGCCGAGCTCTAAGCCAACCACGATATCAACCTCGCTGTCTTTGGCGGTGAGCATGATGATCGGAGTCTGAGAATGCTGCCGAATCTCGCGACAAATTTCAGTGCCTGACATTCCAGGGAGCATAAGGTCGAGCAGAACCAAAGCAGGACGAACCCGGTCAAATTCTGCTGGTGCGCCAGCTCCGTCTGACACTACCGTGACCTCAAATCCCTCTTTCTCTAGCAGGTACGTGAGTGGCTCAGAGATGGATTCCTCGTCTTCAACCAACAGAATTTTTACGGTCACTTGAGCGTTTTCTTTCTCTTCTTGTGTTTACGTTCGAGGATTTTATCCGCGGTATTACCGCTCCCAAGCGCTGGGAATGTGAGCGTGAATGTTGACCCGACACCTGGTTTTGACCAGACAGCTACAGACCCACCCACTGCGAGCATGGTGTGTCTCACGATACTGAGGCCCAGACCGGTACCGCCCTCTTCACGAGTGCGTGCATTGTCAACTCGATAAAACCGCTCAAAGATTCGCTCCGTGTCTTCAGGTTCGATACCACTGCCGTGATCCGTCACCTGAAGAATGACAGAGTCAACCTTCCGTTCCACCAACACACCCACTCTCGACTCACTAGGCGAGTGTTTAATCGCGTTCGAAAGCAGATTTGCGATTGCGGTGCGAACACCACTGGGGCGACCGATGGTTGTGAATGGCTCATCCGATTTCAATTCGAATACCATGCGCACCCCGCGTTGCTGGGCGTAATCGCTGTGTGCCGCAACTTCTAGAGTCACGAGTTCTGCGATATCCACTTCCTCAAGCTCCTCGAGGCTTGGCTCAGATTGAGCCTCGGAGAGCAAGATGATGTCATTTGTGAGGTCAGCCAATCGTTTACTCTGTTTCTGCATCGTTGCAGCGAATCCAGAAACCCGTTCAGAATCGTCCGCTGCTTCTATGATTGCTTCGGCGAGTAGACCAATAGAAGCAACAGGCGTTTTGAGTTCGTGGCTCATGTTTGCAATGAAGTCTCGTCGCATGGCATTCAGCCGCTGCTCTTCACCCCTATCATCGGCGAGCACGATGATGAAGTCGCCGCTGAGTTTGAACATGTGCATCCAAATCCCGTCGGATTCTGAATCATCTGGCTGCTGAGTGATTTCAACGCCTGAGCGCATTACTGATTTGGCTTGGTCGATGAACTGTTCACCCGAAACAAATTCGGCCGGGATCGTCTCATGACTAATTGCTGCTTCGTTCGCAAAAACTACCGAGAATGATTTATCGAGCACAACCGCGAAAAAATCGAGCTGTTCCAGGAGTTGAGTCGCAGCTGGTGGCACTTCGGGCTGCAACAGGTCAGCTGACGCAAGTAGCCGATTTCTCGATTTCAGCCACACAAGCCCGAACGTGAAGCCAACGAATAACCCGATGAAGCCACACAAGACTCCGAACCACGCCGACTGCATTCTCTAATGCTAGGCGTTGAGCATCTGAAGGGAAACCAACGGTTGATGTATCCCACATCCGTTCAGCAAACGTTAAGAATGATGTTGCGCTCTGTTAATCTAAAGAAGACAGGCTGTCAGGTAGATTTAGTTCTATTACCCAGAGAGGTCTGAAGATTGCGCGAAGTTTTTCAGCAAGAGCTGCACGAAGTACAAGATCGATTGGTGCGCATCAGCGAACTCGTTGAAGTCGCAATCAAGAATGCCACCACCGCATTCCGCAAATCAGATGCAGCACTCGCAGAATCGGTGATTGATAACGACTCCGAAATTGATTCGCTCGCTGACAGTCTCGACGAACTCGCGATCGCAATTCTCGCTCGCCAAGCCCCTGTAGCTCGTGATCTTCGTCTGATTGTGAGT
This sequence comes from Microbacteriaceae bacterium, assembly GCA_023254555.1. Classification (GTDB taxonomy): domain Bacteria; phylum Actinomycetota; class Actinomycetes; order Actinomycetales; family Microbacteriaceae; genus JALRLI01. Next base: position 24,762 of record JALRLI010000001.1, on the reverse strand, counting down.
GCGCTCCGCATGAGCACTTCGCTTGAGCGCATGGGCGACATTGCAGAGCATATTGCTCAGTTGGCTCGCTACCGCTTCCCTGAGAAGGTTATTCCGAAGGGTATGCGCGATACCTTCGATGAGATGGCAGAGCTCGACGTGAAGATGGCTAGCTTGCTCACAAAGTTGCTGCGCGATATGGAACCAGCAGTCGTGACGCAAATCCGCGAGCTCGACGACAAGCTTGATGCCCTGCACGCAAGCGTCTTCGACATGGTCTTAGATGAATCATTCAAGGCCGACCGCACCGCCGTAGTCGACGCTACTCTCGCGAGCCGCTACCACGAGCGATTCGGCGATCACGCTGTGTCAATCACCAAGAAGGTGCTGTACTTCATCAGCGGTGATTTTTCAGAGACCGCTCACAGCAGCTCTGAATCCGCCTCTGAATAAGTAGTTTGTCAGTGCTTGCCCTGGGCAGCCACCTCGGCTACGCCTGCTGCCGCAGCCTCTGGATCTAAGTACCGACCTGGCCCCGTTGGTTTGAACGAATCATCGAGCTCATAAACGAGCGGGATTCCGGTCGGAATATTCAGCTCTGCGATTGCTTCATCGCTAATGCCCTCAAGGTGTTTCACCAATGCCCGGAGTGAATTTCCGTGTGCGGTAATCAGCACCCGTTTGCCAGCTGAAAGCTCAGGCGTGATCGAAGATTCCCAATACGGCAACAAGCGTGCGACAACATCTTTGAGGCACTCGGTCTGAGGCCGATCACCGTCGATGCCTGCATAACGCGGGTCGTTCGCCTGTGACCACTCACTGCTGTCGTCGAGCGCTGGTGGCGGTGTGTCATACGAACGCCTCCAGGTCATGAACTGTTCGTTGCCATACTGCTCGAGTGTTTCAGCCTTGTTTTTCCCCTGAAGAGCCCCATAGTGACGTTCATTGAGCCGCCACGAACGCTCTACCGGAATCCAGAGCCGGTCTGCCGTGTCTAGCGCAAGGTTCGCAGTTTGAATCGCACGGCTCAGCACAGAGGTGAACAGCACGTCAGGTAGCAATTCTTTCTCGCGAAGCAGCTCGCCCGCCCTCGCCGCTTCGGCACGACCTTGCTCTGTGAGCCGCACATCAACCCATCCAGTGAACAGGTTTTTCTTGTTCCATTCGCTCTGACCGTGGCGTAGCAGGATGAGTGTGTGTGTCATACCTTAAGCGTACTTCACCTGAGCGGAGCAATTCGCGGCGTCACACGAGTTGCGCCTGCTTCTGGCGGAACAATGACTTCTTGAGTAGCTGGAATACGTATGCCTGCATGCTGAACCTCGAGCTGAGCATCGACAGGCACTGAGCGTTTGAGCAGCGCGAGAGCCACCGCCCCCCATTCGAAGTGCCTTGCGGCAATCGTCACTCGACCAATCGGTTTTTCCTCACCCGGCGCGAAGACCAGGTCAGCTGGCTCAGGGAGTTGTGCGTCGCTTCCATCGAGATGCAACAGCGCGAGCCTGCGAGGAGGATGCCCAAGGTTGTGCACTTTCGCAACGGTTTCTTGACCTCGATAACACCCCTTATTGAGGTGCACAGCACTTCGTAACCAGTCAAACTCATGGGGTAGCGCACGGTCATCGACCTCTGTGTGTTGTGCGGGTCGCCATGCCATCACACGAAGTGCCTGCAAGGCCAGCGTGCCCGCACTTCTCAGGGTGCCGGCTTGAATCATGTTGACGAGCAGTTGAACACCCTCAGCGGTGAGAATCGCTTCAGCATAATTCCAAGTCGATGCTGGATGCTCATCAGCAGTCACTGCGGCGTATTGCCAGCCCCCCACGCTCACTGCGCTCCAGGGATCAAGCCAGACTGCACGCACCTGGCCGCTCTCGCGAAGCGAACTGAGCGCGTCGCTCGCCTCTGCTCCCGTGAAAAAGCCAACGGTAAAGAGTCGATCCTGCTCGGATTTCTCAGTCACCTCGACGCGCTTGGTAAATCGCATGCGGTCAAGGTACGCGGCGAGTGCCTGAGACTGGAGAGGGTCGACCATGATCCAGGTCGATTCGCCGTCATCAACAATGCGCATGGCGAACTGGATGTGGCCTTGAGGGTCGAGCAGTAGCGACTCCGTGCTCACACCGGGCGAGATTGATCCGAGCTCTTGACTGCACATTGAGTTCAGCCATTCGAGTCGGTCTGGCCCGGATACTGTGATGATGCCGTGATGACTCAAATCAACGACGGCTGAACCTGACTGCAGGTTTCTTTGCTCCGGAAAAGGAGCACCAAAGTGTGCGGCGACCGAAAATTCAGTGTCGATCACGGCGCCTGGCTGAGCAGAAAGCTCTGTGATGATTAGCGCTGACCCTTGAAGAGCTTGTAGATGACAGTGCCAGAAATAAAGAGAATTGCCAGCGAAGCGAGACCGAGCAATCCAGTAAAGAAGAGTTCTAGAGCGAGAAGCATGAGATTATTCTACTCAAAACTCGCCTGAGAGCAGCAACGTCACACCCGCAAGAGCGGTAACGATTAGCACTACTCCCCCGACGCTCGCAGCGGTTCGAACGATGAATCCTTCGCGCTGCGCGGTTCCGAGCTGCAGGATGAACGTCAGAAGCGTTCCACCTGCAAGCAAAATCGCCATCCACTCGAACCGATGGGAGTGGAGCGCTGGCGCCAGAGCGATAACCACTGCGCTCAGCAGCGTTGCAACCCAAGCAACGATGAGTCGAGGGACATGCCAATAATGCGCGGGTTTGGCCCTGCTTTCTTCGTATGTAACAGTCTCGTTAACTGGGCTCATCTCCTCATTCTGCCACGATACAATCGTTCAAAGACCGGAAGGAGCTCCCCTTGGCTAGACTCCTCGTGCTCACTGACCAAATAGGCCAGAGCCCAATTCCGGCGCTCGGCTTACTTCCCCACGAAGTGGTTGGAATGGCGCTAGAGACAGACATCGCCAGCATCAAGCCAGCTCCTGACGTCATCTTTGTTGACGCGACGATCGACCTCGTCGCTGCGAATCGGGTTTGTGTTGGTCTCGCCACACGCGAGTATCGCCAACCGATTTTATTGATCATGAGCGACGGCGGGTTGGCGGCAGTCACGAAAACCTGGGGAGCGACCGATTTGCTGCTTCACTCGGCGGGACCAGCAGAAATTGAAGCGCGCATTCGTCTTGCGCTTGAACCCGGAGATATCGCGACCCTCCCTATGGCTCCGATACGCGCCGCGAATCTCGTCATCGACGAGTCAAGCTACTCTGCCAAGCTCGGCAGTCAAACCCTTGATTTGACGTTCAAAGAATTTGAACTGCTGAAGTTTTTAGCCGCGCATTCCGGAAGGGTCTTCACTCGCGAGCAGCTGTTGAGCGAGGTTTGGGGTTACGACTACTATGGCGGCACCAGAACTGTAGACGTTCATGTGCGAAGACTCCGAGCAAAACTTGGTGAACACGAACAGTTAATCGGAACTGTCAGAAACGTTGGCTACCAATTCACTGTGAAAAACGAGAATGACGACGTTCGCCAAGCTGTCGAAGCCTAGCGACTTCGATGCAGCTCTCGAACGTGTCTCCGCAATCACCTCACGAGCCAGCAACGTTGCCGGGCAGTCGGTTCTTTCTGACCAAGCACTCATCGAAGTCAAGTCTGGAGTAAGGCAGCTTCGACTGATCACGCGAGTTTCGGATGGCAAACCGCTTGGTTTCATCGCATACGGAGGGCACGAATTCGACCTGATCATCGATCCGGACTTCAGGAAGCAAGGAATCGGCAGTTTCGCCCTTGATGAATTTTTGAATGAGCTCGACTCGAACAAAGCAGACCAAACTTCCGCGCTTCACACATGGGTTCACGGCGAAGACTCAGCGGCTGAGAAACTCTTGAGCGCTCGTGGGTTCAAGGCTGACCGTTCATTACTGAAACTCGTCTTACGTGAAATCAAACCGGTGCCCTCCGCAGATTCACCTCGCGGGCAAGATACCCAAATTCAGCTGCGCAATTTTCAGGAGAGCGATGTTGATGCCTGGGTGAAGCTCAACGCTGAGGTTTTCGCCGCCCATCCCGAGCAATCGGCAATCACCGCAACAGACGTCGCCGATCGGATGCGCGAGAGCTGGTTCGATGCGCACAACTTCATCTTGGCAACGAACTCTTCTGGAGAAATACTCGGCTACTGCTGGCTCAAGGTTCAGCCTGGTGCTTCCGAGGGTGAGGTCTACGTTCTCGGTGTATCACCGCGAGCGAGCGGTTCGGGTCTTGGCAGCAAGCTCTTCAACGCTGGACTTGCTCGACTCTCGGAAATCGGGGTCAAGAGTGCTTTTTTGTATGTCGAAGCAGAAAACCTGACTGCGCTCAGAATTTATCAGAAGAGCGGATTTGAGATTGACTCACGCAGTGCGCAGTGGTCACGCATCCGTTCGTAACCTTTCGTTCATCTGAGGGCTCGTAACCTCACGAAAATAACTGCCAGAATGGGACTATGGCGGAACTCCCCTACGATCGCTATTCAGATCGAGAACTCAGTTGGCTTGCGTTCAATCAGAGAGTGCTCGAGCTCGCAGAAGACGAAACCCTGCCAATTCTTGAACGAGCAAACTTCTTGGCAATTTTCGCAAGCAATCTAGATGAGTTCTTCATGGTGCGTGTTGCGGGCCTGAAGCGCCGAATCGTGACTGGGCTGGCAGTAGCCACCAACACCGGTCGAGCACCTGAAGACCTGCTCAACGACATTAGAGCGCGCGCTCGAGAGCTTCAACTGCGCCACGCTGCCGTATACGAAGAGCAGGTGCGCCCCGCGTTGAGTGCCGCAGGCATCAAAATCGCGACATGGAATGAACTTGACGACGCTGACCACGAAATTCTTCGAAACTACTATGAGCAGCACATCTATCCGGTCTTAATGCCGCTGGCAGTCGATACCGCGCATCCTTTTCCCTACATCTCCGGCCTGTCACTGAACCTGTCGATCAAGATTCGCAACCCGAAGTCGGGCAAGCTCGAATTCGCCAGATTAAAAGTGCCACAAATGATTCCCCGGTTAATCAGGGTGGATGCCCGTGAGAGTCTCAACAGCGTGCGTTTCATCGCCCTCGAAGACCTGATTGCTCACCAGCTCGATGGACTCTTTCCCGGCATGGAAGTACTTGATCACCACGTGTTTCGAGTGACTCGGAATGAAGATGTTGAGATTGAAGAAGACGAAGCCGAGAACCTGATTCAGGCACTCGAAAAAGAGTTACTTCGTCGTCGATTCGGGCCACCAATTCGTCTCGAGGTCTCAGCTGATATGGATGATGACACTCGTGAACTGCTGATTCGTGAGTTTGAAATCTCCGAGCAAGAGGTGACGATTCTCCCTTCGCCCATCGACCTCCGGGCGATGTTCACAATTTCAAGCCTTGACCGACCTGAACTACGATACAAGCGCCACATTCCGGTGACAAATGCGTACCTGCGGCCTGATAACCCCAGTGAGAAGGCGAATATCTTCGAAGCGGTATCCAAGCGAGAAGTTCTGGTACACCACCCCTATGAATCATTCTCGACAAGCGTGCAGGCTTTTCTTGAGCAGGCCGCTGCAGACCCTCACGTGCTAGCGATCAAGCAGACGCTGTATCGCACCAGTGGAGACAGTCCAATCATCGCTTCGCTCATCAAAGCGGCTGAGTCTGGCAAGCAAGTGCTCGCAATGGTTGAAATTAAGGCACGCTTCGATGAAGAGGCAAACATCACCTGGGCGAGAAAACTCGAAAAAGCCGGGGTACACGTCGTCTACGGTTTGGTTGGGCTCAAAACGCACTGCAAACTTGTGCATGTCATCCGCGAGGAAAATGGCGTCCTAAAGCACTACAGCCACATCGGCACCGGAAACTACAACCCGAAGACGAGCCGGATTTACGAGGACTTTGGATTGTTCACCTCATCGGAAGTCATTGGAAAAGACCTCACCCGGCTGTTCAACGTACTCTCTGGCTACGCGATTGAAAAGAAATACAAGCGGATGCTTGTTGCGCCGCTCTCGCTGAGAAACGGACTGATTGATCGAATCGATGCTGAGGCAGCCGCGGCCAGAGCAGGAAAACCAAGCAGAATTCGCATCAAAGCGAACTCCATGGTGGATGAAGCGACAATCGATGCACTGTACAGGGCGAGCCAAGCGGGCGTGCCAATCGACATCTTGGTGCGAGGTATTTGTGCCGTGCGCGCGGGCCAGCCCGGGTACTCAGAAACAATCCGAGTTCGTTCGATACTCGGGCGGTACCTTGAGCACTCACGTATTTACAGCTTTGAGAACGATGGCGATCCGATTGTGTACATCGGAAGCGCAGATTTGATGCACCGCAACCTCGATCGTCGTGTCGAAGCACTGGTTCGCTTACAACAGAACGATCACCTGAATCAGATTCACGAGCTGTTCGAGCTCGCCTTTAGCGAGACCACCTCGAGCTGGTCGCTACAGGCAGACGATACCTGGACTCGCGAAAGCCGCACGGAGGCTGACGAAAGCCTCAACGACATGCAAGACTTAATCATGGAGCAGTGTGCTTCGGTTAAAGTGCGGGGACTCTAGCAATGGCAAAAGAAGTACTGGCGGCTGGTGCTGTCTGCTGGCGTCGTGTCGGCGAGGAAATTATGGTTCTGCTGATTCACCGTACGAAGCAGAAAGATGTTTCGTTTCCGAAAGGCAAAGTTGACCCGGGTGAAACCATGCCACAGGCTGGCGTTCGTGAAGTCGAGGAAGAAACGGGGCTTCGCGTTCGCTTGGGAGCCAATCTCGGGCGCATCCACTATTCAATCGGCGACCAAATAACCAAGACTGTGCAGTACTGGGCCGCAGAGGTCTTTGAAGAGGCTGTGCGCAACTCGACCTTTGTGCCGAACAAAGAGATTGAGGCGCTCGAGTGGGTGAAGCTGAGCAAAGCCCATAAACGCTTGAGCTACAAGCAAGATGTCGACATTCTTGAGGTGTTCAAACGGATGATTGAACACAACGCCCTCGAAACTTTTTCAGTAATTTTACTGAGGCATGCCAAAGCAGAACCCCGCTCGATTGAATTTCCTGAAGACCGACTTCGCCCCCTTACTGAGTTCGGCAAGGAGCAGGCAAGTCGATTGACTCGCACCCTCGAGGCGTTTGGCCCGAGCCGTATTCTGTCGAGCGATGCTGAGAGGTGCATGCGCACAGTATCACCGACTGCTAAATCAATGAATAAATCGGTGCGAGCGAAGGCTGCCCTTGGTCAGGATGCCTGGGATGAGGGTCACGGAGATGTCCGAAGCGTTATCGGAAAGATTGTGCGAAAAGGCAAGAACGTCATTATTTGCAGCCACCGCCCAGTGCTACCGGATATCGCTCGAGAATTAGTGCTCGCCACCGGAAGCCTCCCCGGGGACTATCTCGATGATGCAGTATCGCTCCCACCGGGTGGTTTCTCGGTGTTTCACTTCTCGAAGACTAATCCGAGTGCAGGAATTATCTCGATCGAGACGTATCCAATGCGCTGACCGCTGGCGCTCCTAGTTGGAGTCTTGTGTCACGAGCCATTCATGCGCGCCTGCTGCCTCAGCACCCATCGCGTTCACGGTCTTTCGCGTTTTTTCACGCACTCCTGAATCAAAACTCGCGCTCTGGCAAACTCCCTGAGGCGCATCAGTCGCAACCGAACACCACTTGTATTTGCCCGCTTGTTTATTAATTGAAGGCGCCCAGGCTACGTCTGAAGTACTCCATGAGCCATCAGCTCCCTTGGCGAACTGAACTCGCACAGTCAAGAACTCATTGTTTACTGCGTACTCTTCGGAGGACTCACTAATTCCGTTCCCGGTGCCGTACACAATCCACTTGCCGTTGTACTTCTCGATGGGTTGAACGGAGTGCGTGTGGTGGTTGTACACGAAATCAAATAAGCCACTGTCAATGAGCTTGCGTGATTCCCCCGTCTGCTGAACATTTGGGTAGTCTGCGTATTCCGTACCAGCGTGGAGCACACCAATCACGAGATCGGCGCCCTCCTCTCGGGCCTGCTTCGCCTGCTCAATCATCTTGTCGGAGTCGATTGGATAATTCACTTGCCACGGCACTTCCGCGCGCAGGCCGTTCAGGGAGAAGGTGTATTCAATAAAAGCAACCTTCACCCCTGACGTTTCGAGCATCAGAATTTTCTTCGAATCTTCTTCGGTCTTATACGTTCCGGTGTGGGGAATACCGAGTGAATCGAGCACATCAATCGTTCGGTTGAGCCCCTCGGTGCCTTGATCGACGGAGTGGTTACTCGCCTGAGTGCAGGCGTCATATCCGAGTTGCTTAATCGTGGTGGCCAGATCAGGCGGAGTCGCAAAGAACGGGAACCCGGTGTACGGCCCTCCAACAGGCGCATACGGCGTCTCCATATGGCACATAGCAATATCTGCCTGATCGATATAGCGCTTCTGACCCTCAAGAAGCGGCATGAAGTCGAAGTTCATCCCGTTCACAGGCGGTTTGAGCGCAGCTGGAATCCAAAGCCCTTTGTGGAACAGCATGTCGCCATTCACCATTAGCGTGAAGCACTGAGCGGATGCACACTCGGGGCCTTTGCCCGTGCTCACAGTGGTTTCAGGGAGCTCAGGCGCCGCGACTGCGGGTGATTCTGAATTGAACGCACCTGCACTGCTTGCGCAGCCGGAAGCGAACAAAAGTGTGGCTACAACCGGTGCGACTAGTACCGCGCGAAAGCTCATGCTCTCATTCTCGCATTAGAGCCTGAGAGCTAGTTGCGGCTCTAGCCGAAACGACCAGAAATGTAGTCTTCTGTGCGCTGATCGCTTGGGTCTTCGAAGATCTTCGTGGTCTTGTCGTACTCAACCAGCACACCGGTTCGGTTACCGGTCGTTTCGTCTTGCAGAGCGGTGAAGAACGCCGTTCGGTCGGCAACGCGAGCGGCCTGCTGCATGTTGTGCGTCACGATAACGATTGTGTAATCCTCACGAAGCTCTCGCATCAAGTCTTCGATGCGTGACGTTGCGATTGGATCGAGAGCCGAGCAGGGCTCATCCATCAAAATAATTTCCGGCTGTACAGCGATAGTTCTCGCAATGCAGAGCCGCTGCTGCTGACCACCTGACAGGCCAAATGCAGACTGCTTCAGCTTGTCTTTCACCTCGTCCCAGAGCGCTGCCCGGGTGAGTGTCTCTTCGACGAGGTCGTCCATACTCGACGGCTTCATGCCCAGCACGCGAGGCCCGTACGCAATGTTGTCGTAAATCGATTTTGGGAACGGGTTCGGCTTTTGAAAAACCATACCGATGCGGCGACGAACCGCGATTGGGTCTACTTCTTTGTCGTAGAGGTTTTCGCCGTGAAGCGTAACCAGACCCTCGGTGCGGGCACCATCAATCAGGTCGTTCATGCGGTTGAGCGACCTCAGGAGAGTCGATTTTCCACAGCCCGAAGGGCCAATCAGTGCCGTAATCTCGTTCTGCCCAAATGCCATATTCACATCAGTCACAGCTCGATAGTCGCCGTAGAAGACGTTCACCTTCTCGCACTCCAGGATGCGCTGAGCGGGTTGCTCAGGCACGCTGAGATTCGAGTTCATTGCGTGGATGGTCATTGCAGTTTTCCTTGCGCTTTCTCTTACCAGCGACGCTGGTAACGGTTACGAATGATGATTGCCACTGCATTCATTGCGATAAGAATGGCGAGCAAGACAATGCTTGCGGCAGCGGCGAGAACGTGAAACTCAGGTTGGGGCCTAGACGTCCAGTTGAAGATTTGGATGGGCATGGTCGTGTACCCACTGAGCAGCCCGTTGGGGTCGAATCGAACGAATACGAGAGCGCCGAGTACGAGGAGCGGAGCGGCCTCACCCAGTGCACGCGAGAGCGCCAAAATTGAGCCCGTCGCGATACCAGGCACTGCTGATGGGAGAGTTTGACGGAAGGCAGTCTGGAGGGGTGTTGCACCCAAGGCCAGAGAACCCTGACGGATCTCCATTGGAACGGCACGCAGAGCTTCCCTCGTAGAAATTACAATCACAGGGAGCACCAGCATGCTAAGTGCAACAGCGCCACCAAGAACGATGTTCTTCTCTTTCACACCGATGAGCGTGAGTGTTCCCAGCGCCAGTAGACCGTAAACGATCGAAGGCACAGCCGCGAGGTTCTGAACGTTCAGCTCGATGAACCGGTTGAATCGGTTGTGCTTGTTCGCAAACTCTTCCAAGTGCAGTGCCGCAGCGACGCCAAGCGGAATGGTAAGCACCGCCACCGTGCCGATAACCCAGAGCGAACCCAAAATTGCCGGACGTAATCCAGCTTTTTCAGGGTTGGCGGAAGGGTAATTCGTAAAAATCCGTGCATCAAGACGGGTATAACCGTCAAGCAACGTGGTGACAATCAAAACCAAGAGCACCGAGAACGCGATGAGCAAGCCGAGCCACAGCAGAATGAGGAAGGTAATTGATTTTGCGCTCGACTCGCTCCCACGAACGCGACCTTTCAAGCTCGCCTTCTGAATCTGACCGCCGAGACTCATGTTAGAGAACGCCATTAGTACGCCTCCCTGAACTTACGAACCACACGGATGCTGATGTAGTTAATGATGAGAGTGATTACGAAGAGCAGAAGGCCGACTGCGAACAGCGTGTTGTATTCAATCGAACCCACACGAGAGTCACCCAATGCCGCGTTCGCAATGAATCCCGTCATTGTTTGGCCTTGATCGAGTGGGTTCGTGACGATTTGAGCTTGGCCGCCCGCAGCCATGGCAACGATCATGGTTTCACCGACACCGCGTGAAATACCCAGCACGATTGCTGCGAGGATTCCGGACAGTGCGGCCGGGAAAACGACCTTCACGGTAGTTTGCATACGGTTTGCGCCGAGCGCAGCCGAACCCTGTCGCATTGACTGGGGCACTGCAGACATTGCATCCTCACTAATCGATGCGATAGTTGGCACAATCATCACGCCCATCACCACACCGGCGGCGAGAACGCTAAACGCACCGGTGTCGAGGTTGAGCCATTGCTTGAACACCACAGCTTGTACGAACTGCAGAGCGAACAAACCGAATACAACAGTCGGGATACCCGCGAGCAACTCAAGAATTGGCTTCAGAGTCTTGCGGAGATTTGGATGGGCATATTCAGACAAAAAGATTGCTGCACCGAGACCAAGCGGGATAGCGACCAGCAGAGCGATTCCCGTCGTCCACGCAGTTGCAGTGACGAGCGGAATGACTCCAAACGATGCATCCGCGAAGCGAGGTGCCCAGCGAGTGCCGAACAGAAACTCGAAAATTGGAACCTCAGCGAAGAACTGAATTGAAGGCAGAAGCAGAGCAACGATAATCCCGATGGTGATGACCACGGTCAGTGCCGCAGCTAGTCGCAACACGATGAGAACGACGCGCTCTCCCGGCTTAGAAATTTTGGTTTTTAATGACCCCGTCCCGCGGGTCGACCCTGAGGCCGATCCGCGGGACGGTGCAAGCGTACTCATGTAAGTAAGACTACCTAGTAGTTATTTACTTCTCGAGAGCTGCGAGCTCGTCTTTTGCAATCTGAAGCTGTTCTGCTGTCAGACCAACGAGGAGTGCATCCTCAGCCGCCAACTCGGCGTTGTCGACGAAGTACTCAACGAAGCCCTTGACGGCCTTGTTGTCAGTAAAATTCGCGTTGTTTACGTAGATGAAGAGTGGTCGACCAAGGGGAGTGTACGTTCCATCCTGAACGGTCTCGATCGAAGGCATCACACCATCCACAGAAACAAGTTTCACCTGCTGAGCATTCAGTTCTGCGTAGCTCAGGCCGAGGTATCCGATGCCACCCTTAGCTCCTGCAACACCCTGAACGATGACGTTGTCGTCTTCTGAAGCGCTGTAGTCGGTTCGGCTTGCACCCTCTTCGCCATTGATTGCCTTGGTAAAGAAGTCGAATGTTCCCGAATCAGTACCTGGGCCGAATGCCTCAATCTTCACATCTGGGAATGAAGGATCAACATCCTTCCAGCTCATGACCTTGCCCTCAGCCGCGGGAGCCCAGATGGTAGCGAGCTGAGCAACAGTCAGGTCTTTAGCCCAGGTATTTTCTGGGTTCACGATGACTGAAAGCCCATCATTAGCGATGAGGATTTCGGTGAACTCAACACCAGCCTCGGCACACTTAGCTGCTTCTTCATCTTTGATTTCGCGTGATGCGGTCGAGATATCAGTCTCGGCTGCACAGAACTTCTCGAAGCCGCCACCGGTTCCTGAAGTGCCCACGGTCACCTGAACCTCAGGTTCAACCTCTGCGTAGAGGCCTGCGGCTGCCTCAGCGAGAGGGGCAACCGTTGACGAACCGTCGACAGCTACGCTGCCCGAGAGTCCTTCACCGGAAGGAGCCTGCTGACCACCACAGGCGGAGAGCAGAAGAGCGAGAGATACAGCTCCAGCGGTTGCGCTGAAAGCTGTGAACGTACGAATAGACACTGTGTGTTTCTTCCTTTTCATTGTCAGCCGGGGCCGACGGTTTTCTTACCTAAACTCAACTGAGTCAACCTAAGTAAACGATGCAAATCTAAACAGAAGGTTAACGGCTGCTTTCGCGAAAAAGAATAATGCCCGGCCACAGAACGCCTCTCGGCGAAGGTCCGCTCGAAGCGGCAAATTTTGGAGCCCGGGGTTACTGTGGCCAGGCGAATCCAGTGTACTAGTGCAGCCTGCCAGCCCGCCAAAGCCGCGCACCCGCGCCGAGTTCGTTTGCGAACATCGAGTAGCGGAGGGCCCGCGTCGTGAGCTCAGTGGCGTGAGATGAATCAAAGTTTTCGCGACTGTCGGCTTCAGCTGCGCATCCTAGGCTCATCAAATTACAGAACGCGGATGCCCGTTCGAGCGCGTCGGCGAGATCTGCAGAGAACACCCCGCGCAGAATCTCATCAGTCAGCGCACGCATACTCTCAGGTTGCGCAGGAGCGGCGAGTCCGACGACAACAGGATCGATCGACTTCGCATGCTCGAATCCGGCACGAAACAGCGTCGTGGTTTCTTCGGGGTGCGTGCGCACGACCTGACGAATCAGGTAGAGCCTCCACAACATGCCAGCCAGCGACTGCTCAGAAGCGTCAACCCACAGCTCAGCAATGTCATCGATAGCATCTGTATCCGCAACCGAAATGACCCGCTCAACGAGCCGCGAATCAGCAACATGCCTGACTCGGTCAAGCAACGCCCAAGCTGTGTCGTGCGCTAAGCGATGCGCCACTTCAGGGTCGTCAGAACCCTGCACCCATTCGAAATGGGCGGATGCGCGGAGCACGGGTTTCATGCGTTCACGATAGCCCATCGTGCTGACCGTGTTCGATGACGCGCTGTAATTTACGCCCTGCTAGCCCTGCTAGACTTTCACGTACAAGAACGGTCACCCGGTGGCCGCTTTTTGTTGGCATCGGGCCTGTAGCTCAGTTGGTAGAGCATCGGACTTTTAATCCGCGGGTCGTGGGTTCGAGTCCCACCGGGCCCACTCCTCAGTGAAAAACTTTCGCGAGAATTCGCGGACTACGTCGCGTTGCTTTTGAAGGTATTCAGAACGATGTTGAGCAGCTTGTCCCAGTCGCCTGAATTGACATGCTCTTCAGAGATATCGTCGACTACCCGACCAAGAGTGTATGCCTGGGTAAACACCGCAATAGTTCTTGGATCAAGGTCGTGCCGAGCCCAGCCGTTCGCTTGCACCTCGGCGTAGATTTCAGTCATCTCAACAGTGAGTCGCTCTTGTTCAGCTGCGAGCGCTTTCGCGAGACGCTCGCTTGTTGCTGCGAGCCCGATAATGCGAGTGCGTTCCTGCCTTCTTCTGGCTCTCAGCGGACTCTGCGAGTACACAATAAGTTCGCCGATCCCCGTCCAAAATTCGTCAGCAGTCTTCGCCTTGTTCGCGATGTCACGCGTCAACTGTGTGGTCTCATCCACGCCGTGCGAGAAACGAACCAACAGAGTCTGCTCGATGAGATCAGGGAAGTCGCTGAAGTGGTGATAGAGCGACCCTCGCGAGATACCAGAGGTATTGAGAACATCCTCAAGAATGACATCGTGCTGAACATCTGCGTCAAGCATCGCGGATACCGTCTGAATCAGACGCTCTTTGGTGGGGTGCATTGTTTCAACGTTCACGGAATGAGAATATCAACGGAAACTGATAGGGGCATCTCCCCAAGCGTTTCTGGTGGTCGCTCCCGGATCGCTCACGCTGCTGACCCCCCTGTCAAATATTTGCGTTGACCGTTTCTCAGTATCGTAGGCGGGCCAATCCTTCAGGTCACCATCAGCAAATTTCAGCCAACGGCGTCTGATTTCACGAGACACGTCGCGCGCTTGGCTCAAACCGCCGAGCCATATGAGACCGGCCCCCGGCAAGCGCCGCACCGTATCGATTGTGCCAAACACGTAAGGGAGCTCTGTTGCATGCGCGGCACCGTAGCCCAAGGCCTTCAGCACTGGTGTTGAGTGGTCGAATCGGTACATATACGTTGCCGCCACAGCCGAATGCGCGCTTGCCAGCCAGACCGCCGGCATTCTGATGCCCGCGTCCGTTGATATTTGCATTGCCGCTCGCTCGGCTGGAAACTCGGGATATGCTGCACGAACCCTCGAAATCGCGTTGGCAGACGCGTAACCTTCAGCCGAGATATTCTCGAGCATGTGATTCACGGCGTCAGCGGTTACCGGCATCACCGGTGATTTGAGCTGCTTGAAGAGTGCTGCTTCATTCTGATTCGTGCCAATAATCATGGGGATTCGCATTTGCTCGCCTCGCCGAAAGACATCGACCGGGTAATCGGGTAAAAAATCACCATCCACGACGGGCGCGTAGGCGAGGCTCCCCGGCTCCGCCTCTGCAATTGAATAAATCAGCCGCATCGCGGACTCGGCCAGAGACTCTGCTGGGGAGTCAAGCAGAAGCTGGGCCGCGTCTGAAGGGTTGACGTCCATGAGGTGCAGATACGCATCAGCAATTTGGGTCGAGCGTTCTTGCCCGTAGACGCTTGTAGCCGGCGCACTTTGCACGATTGCACGGTGAAACAAGTCTCGAGCTTGCGGCGCAGTCATGAGCGACGTAATAGCCGCTGCGCCTGCAGATTCGCCAAACAGGGTGACACGATCTGCGTCGCCGCCGAAATAAGTGATGTTGCGCTGAACCCATCCCAGCGCAGTCACGATGTCTTTCAGCCCCAAATTGCTTTCGAACGCTTGAGTCTTCGTATTCAGATGCGAGAAGTTCAGAGCCCCAAGAACGCCGAGGCGATAGTTGAGCGTCACGACAACTGCTCTACCCTCAGAACTGAGCACAGTGCCGTTATAAACAGGCTGCGCAGAGGAACCAATCACCGAAGCCCCTCCGTGAATCCAGACCATCACCGGTAGCTGCTCCGCAGACTCGCGGTCTGCCGGTGACCAAATATTGAGATTCAGACACTGCTCCGAAAACGTGTGCTGCGAGGGTAGCCGAATCATCGGAGTACGAGGCTGCCAACTGCTCGGTCCGAACATTGCGGTGTTACGAGTTCCCTCCCAATGCGTAACGGGCAGCGCCGAGGTGTATCGCTTCACGCCGGTTGGAGCCGTAGCGTAAGGCACACCCAGCCAGCGAGTGGTGACGCCGTCAGAAACCCCACGCACAAAGCCCGCTTCGGTGGGTACTGTGACGTTCTGTGCTGAGGGAGTAGCCATATCTGTTCAAGTGTGTTCAACTCGGTGCGCAAGTGCAAGCGCATCCTTTCAAATACATAGGATGGAGAGATGAGCACAGTCAATCCCACAGAACCCCATCGCACCCAATTCGCTGCCAGATTGAATTGGCTTCGTGCAGGTGTTCTCGGCGCAAACGATGGAATTGTGTCAATCGCAGCTTTGTTGGTTGGTGTGGCCGCGGCTACCCAAGAGGTGACTCCGATTCTGATTGCCGGCATCGCAGGTGTGCTGGCCGGTTCAATCTCGATGGCACTGGGCGAATATGTTTCGGTGAGCAGCCAGCGCGACAGCGAAGCCGCACTCATCGCACGCGAGAAGTTAGAACTTCAGAGCCAGCCCGAAATTGAGCTGCAGGAACTCGCAGAAATATATATACAAAAAGGATTGAGTGAGCCAACGGCGCAGAAAGTGGCCGAAGAGCTCACAGCGATCGACCCGATAAAAGCCCACCTCGAGGCAGAATTGGGCATCAAAGAAGAAGAGCTCACTAACCCCTGGCACGCAGCAATAAGCTCGGCAATTTCCTTCTTAGCGGGTGCTGTATTGCCGATGCTCGCCATAATCTTCTCTCCGGCAGAAGTCAGAATCCTAATCACTGTCATCGCCTCGCTCGTGGCATTGGCAATCACTGGTGGCCTTGGCGCCTATCTGGGTCGAAGCCCAATGTTGAAACCGATTATTCGCGTGACGATAGGTGGTGCCCTTGCACTCGCAGTCACCTGGGGAATTGGTGCGCTGATAGGCGGCGGAACCGGAATATAGTGGCTGGATGCGCCCCACGTGTCGGGCGTCGCTTCCACAGCCGTTTCATAGCTTCCCTCCATAGAGTGAACATCGGAGGCGAAAAACATGAAGACCACAACTAAGATCATCATTAGCGGTGCTGCAGCACTCACCGCTGTGAGTGGTATGGGGGTCGCTGCATTCGCAGTTACCGAAGCAGACTCAAAAGAGGTTGCCGAGACGGTTATCAGCGAACAAACCACTGCAATTGCTTCGTTACAGCAACAGATTCTTGAAGCAGAAGCCGCTCTCGCCGCGGCGCAAGCAAACTACGATGCGGCGATTGCGGCACTCAACTCAGGCTCAACCTCATCGGGATCGGTCTCCACTGGAGGGTCGCAGACAGGTGCTGGCGCTACCGGTGGCACGTCCGCCGCACCTGCCCCAGCACCGGCCCCAGCGCCTGCACAATCCTACGATGACGATAACCACGAAGAACATGACGATGATCACGAGGAGCGCGACGATGATCACGAGGAGCGCGACGATGACGACTAAGCGTGACTCCTCGAAAGCGCTTCGTTGGTTGCCCGCTCTTGTTGCGTTGCCCATCGCGGTCGGCACCTTTGGCGTCGCCACGAGCTGGGCCTTAAATAACGACCCGCTAGCGACCGCTTCGGACAGTGCAGCCGCAGAATCGAGTCAGTTTTCGAGCGCGGAGCAAGCGCAAATCAATGCGAATAAGCTGACCATCACCGCTCTCGAAACCAAACTCTCAGACCTGACCAGTCAGATCAAGGCTATGGAGGAGGCCACTGCAGCACTGGTAGGGGGCTCAGCCAGCAGCGGCTCAGCGAGCTGGAGCGGATCTTCGTCTGCGTCGACTGGCTCTGCTACACAGCAAGCACCGGCACCCGCACCCGCACCCGCACCCGCACCGTCCACCAATACAAACACCGGCGCTTCATAGGCCAATGTCTGAGAGTAAGTCAGCCCTGACCTACAGTTCGGGGCTCATTCGGAGTATGAACTCTGACGTCGAGATTTCGTTATCGGTTTCTGCAACGGAGTTCGAGAAGATTGTGAATGAAACAGTCGAGCCATTTCTGGCTGAGTTCGAGCAAACCTGCTCGAGGTTTATCCCTGATAATCCCCTCGCTCAACTCAATAACTCACCGAATGAGAGCGTAGAAGTTCCAGCGCTACTTTTCGAAGCAGTGAAGGTTGCGGCAGATGCGTTCGAGCGCTCAAACGGCCTTTTCGACCCGAGGGTAATCAGCACGCTCAAAGAAATCGGCTACGCGGATTCATTCGAGACAGGCTCCTCGCCGCGTGGCAGCCTGCCAAGCACCCACACCGAAATGGAATCTTGGCGCCCCCAATTCGAGCACGTCGGATCAAGCTACAAAATCAATCTTTCTGGCGCACCTATTGATCTTGGAGGCATTGGGAAAGGTCTTGCCGTCGACCTGCTGAGCGCCTCGCTTCGTGAATCGGCTCCCTCGGGGTTTGTGAATGCTGGCGGCGACCTCCAGGCCTGGGGCCATAGCCCGGAAGGGACAGCTTGGCGAATTGGGGTCGAAAATCCCTTCGACAGTTCCGAAGCCGACCCTTTAGCAGTATTAGAAATTTCGGATACCGGACTGGCTACTTCGAGCGTTCGTAAACGCAGGTGGAAAACACAACATGGGGATGATGTCCACCACCTCGTCAACCCCAAGACGGGTAGACCAGCAAACTCAGGACTTGCTGCCGTGACAGTGGTGCACAAGAACACCAATGTCGCTGAAACGCTGACCAAAACGCTGTTCATCGAGGGCGAGTCATCAATACTCGAAACATGCAATGGCGATCAAATTGCAGCCCTCTGGGTCACAACCCAGGGTGAAATCGGCTACAGCGACTCGATGAAGCAACACCTTATTTGGATGAAACCATGAACACTGATCAGGCTGTGAGCACCCGAGCAGTGGTCTCTTCGTTACTCCTGGGTCTCGTCTTTGCCACATCCGTCATCCTCGTAGCGCTCAGTGTCGCTCAAGCCTCTCAGGCAGACACCTTTGTTTGGATTCTTGGCCGCTCATCAGGAATAACGGCGTTGATCATGCTTTGGGCTGCATCCGTGCTCGGCCTCTTAGTGTCCCATCCAAACAGCCATGGCTGGACCTGGATGCAGTTTGTCACCCGGCTTCGGCTTCACATTGGTTTTTCTGTGTTCGCCATTCTGATCACAATCGTGCACCTGGTTTCACTCGCACTAGACCAGTTTGTTGATGTGGGATGGGCGGGCGCACTGATTCCGATGGCATCAAATTGGGAGCGAATCCCGGTCACCTTCGGAGTGCTCTCTTTTTATGGGATGCTCCTTGTCGCTGTAACTGCGTCTCTTGCAAACAGCGCAATCTTCAGAAGAAGCTGGCTCTGGCTCCATCGAATATCTCTTTTGTTCTTCGTTATGGCATTTGGCCATGGCATGCTGACAGGCTCTGACACCGACGCACTATTCTTCGGTTACGTGATCGCTGGAGTTTTCGTGTTCATTTTGGCCATCTGGCGCTACCGAAAACCTTCGATCAGGCGCAAACGCAAAGAGTACGTTCGTGACACCAAGCCTCGAATCATTGAGGAATCGCGTTGACTCTCACCCTGCTGCCAGCAAACGAGATTAGGTATGACGTTGGAAATTCACTCTTTCCGACGGGATCGCGGCGCTTTGATCTCACTGAATTTGAGGCTCGATTCGGCTCATCCATACCTCTCGAAAATAACGCTGATCTGGAGGCCCTGCTCTCGAGGATTGAACAAGCGGGCGTTCACGGTAGAGGTGGGGCTCACTTTCCATCAGCGGTCAAAATTCGTTCAGCAATTTTGGCTGGTGCGGGTGGAACGGTCATCGCAAATGCCGCCGAAGGCGAACCTTCCGCTGCGAAGGATGCCGCTCTCTGGCAGACCAATCCCCACCTGGTGCTACGCGGGTTGGCAGCCGTGGGTGCTCTGACACAAGCGAAATCGCTTGGAGTCTGGGTGCACGAAGATTCCTACTCAACCCGATCCTCTATGGCCGGAGCGTTCAAAGAGCGAGCTGCTGCAGAAATAGATCGGCTCCCTTTACGGGCGTATTTAGCGCCGCACCGATACGTCTCAGGTGAGGCGTCAGCAATTATTAACGCAGTGCAGGGCGGGTCAGCAGTTCCGAAGTTCTTCCCCACAAAATCGCGGGCGTGGGGTGAAGGCAATGCCCCGGTTTTGGTCTTCAACTCCGAAACCTTGGCTCATATCGGACTGCTGGCATCTAGCCTCAACTGGGCGCCTCTCGAGTCGACCTTGGTCACGCTTCTCACTCTGAATGGGAGATACGTGCGCGAGGTGAGTTCTGACACTACGTTTGCTGAATTGCTCGAACCCTCCGATCCGGCAGAACACGTGTTACTCGGCGGGTACGGTGGCCAGTGGGTGAATTGGCAAGACATCGCACACAGTAGGGTGCATGAAGCGAGCCTAGCCGGACAGGGACTCTCGCTAGGTGCTGGCATTGTTGCGCCCCTGCCAAATTCTCACTGTGGACTCATCGAAACGTCAAGGATCGTTGAGTGGATGGCGAGTCAGTCTGCACAACAGTGTGGCCCGTGCATTTTCGGTTTACAGTGGCTGGCAGAAGATATTCAAGCACTTGCGGCCGGGGGTCGAAAGGTCATAGGCGCGTTAGACCGCCTTAATGACCGATTACCCCAGCTCATGAAGCGAGGAGCGTGTTCACATCCTGACGGAGTCGTTCGGATGACAAACACCGCCCTCGAGGTTTTTGCGTCTGAGATTTCGCTGCATCGAAAAAACAAATGTAGTGCGTCGTCCACTCAGCCTTTCTTTCCGACCGAATCAGAAATTCATGCTGTATGAACAAACACCTTCTTATTGACCCCACGAAATGCGACGGCGTCGGAATATGCGCAATCAAGGCGCCCGACCTGATTCAGATGGATGTCTGGGGATTCCCAATCATCGAATCTGCACCGCTCACCGACAACACAAAGAAACAGGCGAAAAAAGCGTTGCGCGCGTGTCCGAAGAAAGCGTTGCTCATCATCGAGCGTGAAAGCCCCGCTTGACGCGCGGATGTAAGAACGAAAAACGCTCAGACGGGAGATGTCTGAGCGTTTTTCGTTGAGGTTTTTATCGGCAGTTGCAACGCTGTTCTTCAGCGTATGGTGCAAGCGCTTCTTCAATGTGTTGACCGCAACCATCCCAGGTTGCTTTTCCACACTTAGGGCATTGAACTGCGTAACACATATTTGTTCCTTAGTTTGGTGAATAAATTCTAACCACACTATACCCCCAGGGGTATATATAGTGCAACTACTCTGCGGCTTGGTTTTCGGCCATTTCGACCACGTTTTTGAGAAGAAGCGCTCTCGTCATCGGCCCAACTCCACCGGGGTTGGGCGAAATCCAGGAGGCCACTTCGGCAACGGCTGGATCGACATCGCCAACGACTTTACTCTTGCCAGTCGCTGGGTCGGTCGCACGCGAAACCCCAACGTCGAGTACTACCGCTCCTGCCTTCACATCTTCGGGCTTCACGATTGAGGCAACGCCTGCGGCGGCGACAATCACATCAGCCTGACGAAGCAGCTCAGGTAGGTTCTTGGTGCCGGTGTGTGTGAGCGTAACGGTTGCATTATACTCACGCCTCGTGAGCAACGGCCCAATTGGTCTACCGACTGTCACTCCCCGACCAATCACGACAACGTGTTTGCCATCCCAACTGATCCCGTTTCGTTCGACGAGCTCAATCACGCCTCGAGGTGTGCAAGGCAGTGGAGTCGTAATTTCGCTGTTCGCGTTGAGTACGAGCCAGCCAAGATTTGTCGGATGCAAGCCATCAGCATCCTTCTTGGGGTCAATCAGCCCAAGAATTCGATCCGTATCAATGTGCTTCGGCAGTGGCAACTGCACGATGTAGCCGGTGCAACTCGCATTTTCATTCAGCTCGTGAATCACGTCCTCGAGCTCCTGCTGGGTCGTCGCTTCGGGTAAATCCCGCCGGATTGAAGCGATGCCAACCTCGGCGCAATCCTTGTGTTTACCGCCTACGTACCACTGCGATCCCGGATCTTCACCCACGAGCACCGTAGCCAACCCAGGGGTAATACCTCTCGCACGAAGTGCTATCACACGCTCAGACAGTTCACGTTTAATTTGCGCCGCGGCAACGTTACCGTCGAGAAGAGCGGCTACCACTGCTCAAGGCCGGGGTAGAGCGGGAAGTCAAGGGTGAGTTTCTTCACCCTTGCTGCCAGTGAATCGAAATCAGCGCCAGGGAGGAGCGCTTGTGCGATGACATCAGCGACCTCGGTGAACTCTGAGTCACCGAAGCCACGGGTTGCGAGCGCTGGAGTTCCGATTCGGAGACCGGAGGTCACCATCGGCGGACGCGGGTCGAACGGCACTGAATTTCTGTTGACCGTGATGCCTACTCTGTGCAGTGCGTCTTCAGCCTGCTTACCGTCGAGCTCTGAGTTACGAAGATCGGCGAGCACGAGGTGAACGTCTGTCCCTCCGGTCAGAACATCCACTCCGCCGGCACGTGAGTCTGCGGCCGTGAGTCTATCTGCAAGAAGCGTTGCGCCGCGAAGCGTGCGCTGCTGCCGATCTTTGAAATCTTCTGATGCCGCGAGCTTGAAGGCGACCGCTTTCGCAGCAATCACATGCATCAGCGGACCACCCTGATGGCCAGGAAAAACGTTCGAGTTCAGCTTCTTGGCGAGCTCCTCATCGTTCGTAAGGATGAAGCCCGAGCGGGGGCCGTCGAGCGTCTTGTGCACTGTTGACGAAACCACGTCAGCATACGGAACCGGCGAAGGGTGAAGTCCAGCTGCAACAAGACCCGAGAAGTGGGCCATGTCTACCCAAAGCTTTGCGCCAACCTCGTCTGCAATCTTGCGGAACTCAGCGAAATCGAGCTGGCGGGGATACGCCGACCAGCCAGCAATCAGCACCTTTGGCTTGTGCTCGTGCGCGGCCTTTCGCACGACATCCATATCAACCAAGAAGGACTCTGGATCGACGCCGTATGCGACTGCGTTATAGAGCTTTCCCGAGAAGTTAAGTTTCATGCCGTGCGTGAGGTGTCCGCCGTGGGAGAGTTCTAGGCCGAGAATAGTGTCACCGGGCTCGGCAATAGCAGAGAGCACTGCGGCATTTGCGCTCGCGCCTGAGTGGGGCTGCACATTCGCAAATTTGGCACCGAAGAGGGCTTTTGCGCGCTCAATAGCGAGCGACTCGGCAACGTCTACGAATTCGCATCCGCCATAGTAGCGACGACCTGGGTAGCCTTCTGCGTACTTATTCGTCAGCACCGAACCCTGCGCCTCAAGAATTGCACGTGGAACGAAGTTTTCGCTCGCGATCATTTCGAGGTAGTCACGCTGGCGTCCCAGTTCGTTCGTGAGTACCGCTGCAATTTCGGGGTCTACTTCAGCAAGCGGGGCGTTAAATGTTGACTGATCTGACACTGTTTTCTCCCTAGGTTTGCCGCCGCTGCGCTAGACAGCGGCAGTTGCTTGCGGCCCAGGCGATCGACCTTGATTTGAGCGTCGCTCCCTGATGGTGTCCATCTTTACGCCAGTCACGACAACAGAATAGTAACACCGTAATCGCTGGCTAGACTGGTGCCGTGGGTATTCTCGTTGCACTTCGTTCGTTGGTTCATCTCCTCCTCGTTCTCAGCATTGCCACTTGGGGGTTCCTCGCTTTTGAACTGCCGCTGCCTGGTGCACTCATTGGTTTAGGGATGCTCCTTTTCACTGTCGTGATTTGGGCTTTGTTCCTGTCACCGAAGCCGGTTCTCGCTGTAGACCGCTTCGGTCAAGCTTTTGTCGAGCTGCTTTTGGCGGCCGGCGCAGTTGCAGCGCTTCTTGCGATCGGGGTTTTCTGGGTGATTCCGGTACTCATCGGCCTGCTCGCGGTCGTTCTCGGTTTTGTCGCCGCGAAAAAGTAGCTGACAGATATACCCCCTAGGGTATCTGTGATAGCTTGGTGTCTGAACGAACCCTCTACCTTTGAACATCAGGAGAACTCATGTGCCGTCAAGTAACGTGCCGCAAATGCGGAAAGACTACCTGGGCAGGGTGTGGACAGCACGTCAACCAGGTTATGAAGGGTGTTCCTCAGTCAGAACGGTGCAAGGGCCATGAAAACGATCCCCCAGAGCCAGGATTTTTTGCCCGCATCTTCGGCAAGAAGTAGGCGCCTGAGACTACGCATTTGGTTCGAGCCTGATCTTCAGGTCACCGAGGAAGAAATCCGCCACAACTTCAGTTTCTGCTCCAGGAGCGATTTTTTGCTCTTTCCCAGCGTCAACAACAATGACGCCGTTCGTGGAGCCTAGATCGACGATCATCCATGATTCGCCTCTGAGAATGAGTCGAGCGTGAGTTTTCGAAACAGTCTTTGTTGTGTCTTCAATAGCCAGTGGCTCAGCAGCGGGGTACCCCGGATGAGCCTGGGGCTTGCGACCCAGCAACACTTCGGTTGCGGTAATTGTGTGTGCCACTTCGCCGTTCACCACAAGCGACCAAGCAGTCGTGCGCGCTGTACGTGTTGAGATCACTGTCTGATCAACTTCGTCGTCAAGCTGTGGAGCTTTACGAAATCCACCGGTCACCGCTGCACTATCGAGTGATTGCGTAATGGGTGCCGATGGAGTATCGAGGCCCGCCGATTCGCGCAGTACTTCAGTGGAGACAGTCGTATCAGTACGGGGCGCTTGACCGCTGGCAATGAGGGCAACATCTCGGGCTCTTCGCCGGGCTGCCGCTTTGCGCGTGGCTTCGTTTCCGTGTTTCAGTAAATATGCCAGAACCTCAACAGACGCTGCCGGATGCTCGGCCACCATCGGGCCGTACTCTGGAAAGGAGCCAGCGATTTCTGTCAGCCGCTGCCCAGACGTAGTAGGGTCACCGAGCTCTGCGACCAATGCTGCAGGATCTGAAATCATCGCCGTCAGCCTAACAGCTCACGCTCAACTTGCTCAGATTAGGCTGGGCGTTGGTGGAAAGGAAGATCGATGACAAGCACTGTGGAATTAGGGTTAGACACCTTCGGCGATGTCACAATTGGCGCCGATGGTGAGCGTCTCAGCGACGCCCAGGTACTTCGCAATGTAGTTGATCAAGCCGTACTCGCCGACCAACTCGGAATAGACTTCATCGGTTTGGGTGAACACCATCGCAATGACTTCGCGATCTCTGCTCCCGAAATTCTTCTGGCGGCAATTGCCGGACAAACTCAGCGTATTCAGCTCGGGAGCGCGGTCACTGTTTTGAGCAGCGAAGACCCCATCCGAGTATTTGAGAAGTTCTCGAC
>JALRLI010000019.1 GCA_023254555.1 Microbacteriaceae bacterium | reverse complement strand
GGCAGTAGCTGCCGAACTCGCGGGCGAACACATCCACACACTCCGGAAGTTCACCCAAGACCTAGCGACCCGTGGTGAGGAATTAGGCCTTATCGGCCCCTTAGAAGCCGCGCGAATCTGGACCCGACACGTGTTGAATTGCGCGCTGGTTGCCCCTTTGCTGAAGAAGGGCTCCTTAGCTGACATTGGCTCAGGTGCAGGATTACCGGGTCTGGTGATTGCGATTCTGAGGCCAGACATCCACTGCACCCTGATTGAGCCAATGGATCGTCGAGTGCAGTGGCTGAACGAACAGGTTGACAGACTCGGTTTGGAGAATGTCTCCGTGCGAAGAGCTCGCGCTGAGGATATCCAGGGCCACGAAACCTTTGACACAGTGACCGCGCGCGCGGTGAGCGCTTTGAAAAAACTTATTCCGATGAGTGTTCCATTAGTAAATCCGAATGGTCAACTCGTTTTCATGAAGGGAGAACGAGTGGCTGAGGAAATGCAGAACGCCGAAAAAATCATCACAAAGCTTCGGCTCAGCCAACCTGAGGTTCTTGTACTTGGTGAATCTGGATTGGTTGAACAGACCCGCGTGTTTCGGGCTACAGTAGGTAAGGCGTGAGCTCACCGGATTAGTCTGAAATGTTTCACGTGAAACATAGTCCGAACCTCGGAAGCCAAACTAGGAACCATGTCTGAAACTGGAAGTGCGCCACTCGCAGATCACCTGCTCGACAAAATACGTCGCCGGCAAGAGCTTTCTGAGAATCCCGCGCCATTGCCGCCCGAGACTCGAATTTTTACGCTCTCAAACCAAAAAGGCGGAGTTGGTAAAACAACCTCGACGGTTAACCTCGCAGCAGCGCTCGCACGCGGGGGAGCGAAGGTACTGGTCATTGACCTTGACCCCCAAGGAAACGCGTCGACTGCGCTTGGAGTCGAGCATCCATCGTCAGTAAAGAGCATTTACGAGGTGCTGATTGGCGAAGAGAAGATGGCTGCGGTCGTTCAGAAGAGCTCTGATCACGAGAATTTGTTCTGTGTGCCGTCCACTATCAATCTGGCGGGCGCTGAGATTGAACTCGTTTCTCTCGTCGCTCGAGAGCAGCGTCTGAAAACAGCGTTGGATGAGTTTCTCGCGGCACAAAGCGAACCATTTCACTACGTGTTTATTGATTGTCCACCTTCGCTTGGGCTATTGACGATTAACGCCTTTGTCGCAGCTAACGAAGTGGCTATTCCAATTCAGTGCGAATATTACGCGCTGGAAGGGCTGAGCCAACTCCTCAAGAACATTGAGCTGATTGAAAAGCACCTGAATCCGAACCTTCGGGTTTCGACCATTCTCTTGACCATGTTTGATTCGCGAACCAATCTCGCCAATGAGGTTGCAGCTGAGGTTCGGGAGCATTTTCCGAATATCGTTCTTTCGACGGTAATTCCAAGATCGGTGCGGGTATCTGAGGCACCGAGTTACGGGCAAACAGTTATCGAATACGACGAGGGGTCGATCGGCGCGTTGGCATATCGTGAGGCAGCTGCAGAGATTGCGAGACGTGGGGCACCGAATCCGGGAGGCGCGAAATGACGAACAAGAAGCGCACTGGGCTCGGTAGAGGCATTGGAGCACTGATTCCACAGGCTCCGGAGGGGGCAGATCGCCCAGTAGACGTGTTTTTCCCAGCAGGCGGCAATACCGCTGGGACGGAGGGCGCAAATGCTGCACCAGGGTCTGCAAGCGACGAAATCACGAGCGACACAACTCTACGCACCAATCATGCAGAGCAGGTTGAGCTTGTCGCTGTGCCTGGGGCGAAACTCACGCAGCTGAATCCACTAGACATTGTTCCGAACCGAGTTCAGCCAAGAACTGAATTCGATGAGGCGGCACTTGCGGAGCTGGAACACAGCGTTCGGGAATTCGGCGTGCTTCAGCCGATTGTGGTCCGAGAAATCGAACCTCAACCCGCACCCGGTGAACCCAGGTTCGAACTCATCATGGGTGAGCGTCGTCTGCGGGCGAGTAAAAGAGCCGGGCTTGCGTCGATACCCGCGATTGTTCGATCGACCGC
Source organism: Microbacteriaceae bacterium (assembly GCA_023254555.1). Classification (GTDB taxonomy): domain Bacteria; phylum Actinomycetota; class Actinomycetes; order Actinomycetales; family Microbacteriaceae; genus JALRLI01. The sequence goes on along the minus strand of JALRLI010000019.1, from coordinate 14,447 downwards.
TGATGAAGACATGTTGCGGGATGCGCTACTCGAGAACCTTCATCGCGCTCAGCTCAATCCACTCGAAGAGGCCTCTGCGTACCAACAGCTCTTAGCTGATTTCGGTATCACCCAAGAGCAACTGGCTCAAAAAATCGGTCGTTCGAGGCCACAGGTGAGCAATACCTTGCGATTGCTACAGCTCCCAACATCCGTTCAGCAGAAAGTGGCTGCTGGGGTATTGAGCGCAGGGCATGCGCGAGCGATCTTGTCATTGCAACCCGATCAACAGGCGATGAGTTCACTCGCAGACAAAATCATCAACGAAGAGCTCTCGGTGCGCGCCGCGGAAGCCGTGGCATCTCAAACCCCCAAGTCGAAGAAACCAGCTGCAAAGGCTGGCGGACGTCAGGGCCAACTCAACGAAATCGCTGAGCGCCTTGGTGATCGACTAGACACCCGGGTTCGTGTGAATCTTGGCGCTAAGAAAGGCCAGATTGTTATTGAATTCGCGACGGTTCAAGACATGAATCGCATCCTTGCGGAATTAGGCGACCCAGGATTCGGTGGCCAATAAAAATAGCCTCTGATCAGGTATTTTTTACGCCAAGTACTCTTTGAACTTCTGTTCAATCGCGACTTTTGGCATCGCACCAACGAGGTTTTTCTCTTCACGACCGGACACGAAAATTTTCATGGTCGGGATTGACGTGATTTTGAACTTGGCGGCGAGGCCAGGCTCCTCATCGACATTGACCTTTGCCACTAAGACCTGTCCATCGTATTCTTGAGCGATTTCATCCAGTACCGGGGCAACCGCTCGACAGGGGCCACACCACACGGCCCAAAAGTCGACGAGTACCGGTATCTCGCTGCCGAGAACGAGCTCGTCAAAGTTACGTTCGGTCACTGTGATTGGTGCGCTCATGCGGGCTCCTCTGAAAATTAGTCTTCGAGTGACGCTAGGAAGTGCTCTGCGTCGAGTGCGGCCTTGGCTCCCGCTCCCGCTGCAACAATTGCCTGGCGATAAACCGAGTCAATCACATCACCAGCGGCAAAAACACCCTTCGCTGAAGTCTTTGAGCTCTGATCTTGTACCGCAATTGTGCCTTCAGCGGTGAGCTCTAGCTGGTTATGAACCAGTCTTGTGCGGGGATCTGTGCCAATTGCGACGAAGATACCCTGAACCTCGAGTTCACTCGTTTCACCTGTTTTCAGATTACGGAGAGTAAGCCCTGTCACGCTGTCTGATCCAGCGATATCAGCCACTTCGCTGTCAAAAATGAACTCAATTTTTGGATTATCGAAGGCGCGCTGCTGCATGATTTTCGAAGCGCGGAGGGTGTCTCGACGGTGAATGACGTAGACCTTTGAGGCGAATCGGGTGAGGAATGTCGCTTCCTCCATGGCCGAGTCGCCACCGCCGACAACCGCAATTGTCTTTTCTTTGAAGAAGAAGCCATCGCAGGTTGCGCACCATGAGATACCGTGCCCACTGAGTCGTTCTTCAGCTGGCAATCCGAGTTTTTTATAAGCAGACCCGGTTGCAAAGATGACTGACTTCGCTTCATAGGTCTGACCTGAGGTGACCATGACTTTCTTCACGTCACCGAGCAGCTCAACCTCAGAAACGTCTTCGTACTTCACTTCTGTACCGAACTTCTCAGCCTGCTCTTGCATTTTGGCCATCAGATCAGGGCCTTGAATGCCGTCTGGAAATCCAGGAAAGTTCTCTACTTCAGTTGTGTTCATGAGCTCACCACCGGGCTCAACAGAGCTCGCGAACAAGATGGGTTTCAAACCAGCTCGCGCCGCGTAAATTGCGGCGGAAAAGCCGGCCGGACCCGAACCGATGATCAGAATCTGATGCATGTCAAACTTTCTGCTGAGTTTCCTGTCAGTGCCAGACCAGCCTAATCCCCGGCTCCGTCATCTTCTGGCACAAAACTCTGACTACGCTTTGCCCGGAAGCTTCGGAAAATGCCGAAGCCGAAGAATGCAGCGACGAGCACACCGAGCACACTGAGCGCAATAGCTTCCCAGCTACTTCTAATTGATACAGGCAACACTGCTTCATCGATTTGATTGCCGCCAACACTAAACAGCTTCACGACGAGCACTGTGTTACCCGATGACACGCGAGCTTGTACGGGCACGGTGATTATCACGCTGGACTTCTTTGGAATCGGAGTCACTTTAGACTTGGCATCCTCAATAATTACGCTTGAATTTGTCGCGGTCGTTTCTGAATACACCTGAGCGGTGAAGGGTAAATCATTGCTGACTTGCAAGGGAATTTGTGCCGCAGCTCCGAGAAGATTTGCCTTCGATTCATTTGAAACATAGACCCCGTTCAGCGTGCTCCTGTCTCGAGCGAAGTAGGCCTCTGTGATTTGCGCATAATTCGGTGAACTGACGCCGATGCTGGTCGCGAAGAAACCGAGCACGCGCGAACGTTGAAGCTGAATCAGGTACGAGGGCGTTTCGAGTACTCTGCTGTAATTATCAATCTCTGGCTCTTGGAGGAGCGCACTTCTCAGGTCATCGATACGTTCAGTGTCGACACCTTGTGATACGAGAGTCGCGGATGCCGTTTGCGAGAGAACTGTTTCAAAGGGCGCGTTCTGCAACCAGTTGAGCGAACCGAGTTGGTCGAGCAAGGTACTCACTCGACGGTACTCGGCAGCCCCCCTGTCTAAGCCAAGCACGAGTGGAACCGAGGCTGCGTCGGATTGATTGATAAAGGCGAGTTGGGCGATGAGATTAGCCCTGCCTTGCGCGCGTTCGGTTTCGTTCTCGGCGGTCAGTGCCTGACTACTTGCGGATTGCAGCGAATTTCGCATCGAAACAGCTCTCGCAGAATCTGGCAGTGTGCCTGAAGTGGCGCCCGATACCGTCACGTTTTCGCTGTCGAGTAAGAACGTCGAGAAGCCATAACGCCGCATACTGTTCAGTGAAAAATCACTGACCGTATTCGCCCGTGGCCAAGCGATACCCGAGAGCGAGTAGGTGAATGCTGAGTAATCCACGTTCGATTCGGACTTACTGATGTAGTTGAATCCGATTGGTTGTAAAGGGGTAGTGAAACCAATCTGTGCTTGGGCTGACAGGTCTGCATCCGCGTACTGCAGTGCGAACGTTTTGTTTGTGGTGCGTGAGAGTTTCTCCAGGAACGTTCGCGCAGCGGCAGGGGCTCTGTTGCCAAGGGCACGAATCTGGGCAATAAGTTCTGGGTCAATGGCCAGGGTACTGCCGTACTTTTCAGCGCTCGCCAGATTGTCACTCAGCACACCGCCATCCCTGGTGAGTTCATCGAGGGCTGTTGTGCTGGGCATCCCATCTTTGGTGCTCGGCAAAACCAGCGGAACGATGGTGTGCAGTGGGGTCTGGGTGGGACTGGTTGCGTTTTGCCAAATCAGGGGGGTGACCGCGACGTGGGTGGTGCCGTCTGTGAACGTCAGCTGCGCGTAGAGCGGGTACACGGCTGGTGAGGAGTCAACGGGAAGCTGCAGTTTGGCGGTATCGATTGTGGCGCTGGAGGTGGTGATGCCACGCGCCTCAGTGGCGGCGACATCGACGCTGACGAGCGACGTTGAGGGCGTCTCAGGAAGCGCTGGATTCGAGAGTATCCCTGTCAAATCATTGCTCGATGCAACCTTGGTTCGGGAAATGAAAAACTCAACCTCTGCTTTGTCACTCTTGGCAGCTGTGTCATTCACAACCTGGAGGGATATGTCAATCGATTGCGTAGCCGGGCTGACGCTTGCGCTTTTCGCTGCGATGCTGAACGCCACCTTCTGATTCGAATCGGTGGCACCCTCAGAACCTTGCGCCTGTTGACGCGCAGTCCCGATCGCATTGACAGAAAGAAGTAAAGCCAGCGCAAGTACCGAAACGGTCACGAACCAGAAACGATTCGTGCGCGAATACGTGAGGATGCGCATCCCGAAAGTCTATTGAGTGCGGCTGGGAAGATTCTGGCGACTACCCTAGAACTATGGTTTCTGTCGCTTCGGCACTCGAACAGCTACGCGTGATTGCCCAGTCACAACCGGTGTACCGGCTAGCTGAGGCTTTTTCGGCTGCCGGTCATGAATTCGCGCTTGTTGGCGGCCCAGTGCGTGATGCGATGCTTGGCAGAGCGCTGAAGGATCTCGACTTCACCACCTCAGCGACCCCTGATCAGATTGAGTCGGTCATAGCTCCGATGGCCGAGGCAATCTGGGATGTTGGACGCCAGTTTGGCACGATTGCGGCGCGAATTGACGGTGAAACCGTTGAGATCACGACCTATCGAGCTGATTCGTATGCGTCTGATTCGAGAAAACCCGAGGTCGTCTTTGGAACCAGCTTGGCCGAAGATCTCATCCGTCGAGATTTCACAATCAACGCACTTGCGCTCAGACTGCCTGAGATGAAACTCGAAGACGTGAACACCGGAGTTGACGACCTTCTCGCCGGGCAAATCCGCACGCCGGCTTCACCCGAGATCTCTTTCACAGATGATCCGCTCAGAATGCTTCGTGCGGCTCGATTCTCAGCGCAGCTCGGATTTGAAGTTGTCCCTGAGGTACAACATGCGATGTCAGAGTTTGCTGAACGGCTTGAAATCATCTCGGCGGAGCGAATTCGCGATGAACTGAACAAACTCTTACTCACCGCGGACCCCGTGCCAGGGCTGAGGCTTCTGGTCGACACCGGCCTTGCTGAACTTTTTCTGCCCGAGTTCACAGCTCTGCGAGCTACTCAAGACGAGCACGCACGACACAAAGACGTGTACGAACACAGCTTGAAGGTGCTTGAGCAAGCAATCGAGTTAGAACATGAGCGAGCCAATGGTGCGGTCAAACCCGACCTCGTACTGAGGTTGGCGGCACTGCTTCATGACATTGGCAAGCCGTCAACGAGGAGATTTGAATCTGGCGGTGTGACGTTTCATCACCACGATGTGGTGGGGGCGAAGCTGGCGAAGAAACGTCTTACAAAACTTCGGTACGACAACGAAACAATCAAAGCGGTGTGCCGGCTGATCGAACTTCATCTGCGATTTTTTGGATACGGCGACCAGGGCTGGAGCGATTCGGCCGTTCGTCGTTACGTTCGTGATGCAGATTCCCAGCTCGAGAGACTCCACATTCTGACGCGTGCCGACGTAACCACCCAGAACGTGAGAAAAGCTCAGCGGCTTGAATTCGCCTACGACGACCTCGAAGCTCGCATCGAGCAGTTGAGTGAAGAAGAGGAACTCAAGGCGGTGAGACCTGATCTCAACGGCGAAGAAATTATGCGCATCCTCCAGCTGCCTCCGGGTCGTGAGGTTGGCCGCGCGTATGCGTACTTGCTGGAGCTTCGACTCGATGAGGGTGCGCTCGGTGCGGCAGAAGCCGAAGCGAGGCTTCGGGCCTGGGCCCAAGCTGAAGGCATTGGCCAGTGACTCAGACTTTGTTCGGAGGGGCTCAGCGAGTACTTTTTGTACACGCTCATCCTGACGATGAATCAATTTGGACGGGTGGCGCGATTGCCACACTGAACGCGTCGGGAGCCTCGGCTGCGGTGCTCACACTCACCCGGGGCGAACTCGGCGAGATCTCGAACCCAGCCCTTAAAGCGCTGCAGGGCACAGCTCGGCTGGCGGCACATCGAGTTGCTGAGCTTGAGCGGGCGCTGATTCATCTTGGAGTCACTGAGCACGCCATTCTTGGCGAGGGGGAGGCACGCGCGCATGATTTGCCGACACGCGTGTACGAGGACTCGGGTATGACTTGGGCTCCAGATGGCACAGCGACTGCCGCAAAAACCACGGGTGAGAACGCCTTGGTTCGGGCCTCTGTTGCTGAAGCGCTGGCAGATTTGATCAACTTCGCCCTGGTTTTCGGGGCGGATGCGCTCGTTAGCTACGACGAAACCGGTGGTTACGGGCATCCTGATCACGTTTTTGCGCACCAGCTCACGCGGGCCGCCGCGGTCGGTCTGGATGTTCCGTTTTGGTGTGTCTTGCCGGAGGGTTCGGATGCCACTCAGGCTCAAGTTTCACGTGAAACCGAGCGGTATGACATCAGTGAAGTGCTTCCGGCGAAACTTACCGCCATGGCAGAGCATGCGAGCCAGCTCGACGTTGTTGGATCTGAATTCGTGCTGTCCGGCGGTCAGCGGCATGAGGTGAGTGGGGCCGAAAGCTACACTCGGGTAGGTCACTAAGAATGTTTGACTATTGCGAGAGGGAAGCGTGTCAGTAAAAGTAGCGCTAGCGGGAATCGGAAACTGTGTCAGCGCACTGGTTCAGGGCATCGAATACTACCGAGATGCGGATGACGATCAGGTTATCCCGGGGCTCATGCACACTCGATTCGGTGAGTATCACGTTCGGGACATCGAATTTGTGGCTGCCTTTGATGTTGACGCGAGCAAAGTTGGTCTCGATCTCTCCGAGGCAATCTGGGGTGGGTTGAACAATACGATTCGATTCGCTGATGTTCCAAAACTCGAAGTCGAGGTACTTCGTGGGCCCACACTCGACGGGCTTGGTAAGTACTATCGCGACGCTGTCACAGAATCAACGACCTCTCCGGTCGATGTTGCCCGAGTATTGCGCGATTCAGACGCAGACGTGTTGGCGTGTTACTTACCGGTTGGCTCTGAAGAAGCCGTGCGGTTTTACGCTCAGGCCGCTCTCGACGCGGGGGTTGCCTTCGTGAACGCGGTGCCGGTCTTCATTGCGAGCGACCCCGTTTGGGCTGCCAAGTTCAACGAGGCGGGTTTGCCCATTGTTGGTGATGACATCAAGAGCCAGGTGGGTGCAACGATTACACACCGGGCGCTGATGCACCTGATGGAAGAGCGCGGAATCGCAATCGATCGAACCTACCAACTCAATGTTGGCGGAAACATGGACTTTCAGAACATGCTCGAACGGGATCGGTTGGAATCTAAAAAGATATCAAAGACTCAAGCCGTCACGAGTAATATCGCCGCAAACCTTCCGGCTGACGATGTGCACATCGGGCCCAGTGATCACGTGCCCTGGCTCGAAGATCGAAAATTCGCCTTTGTGCGGGTAGAGGGCCGCGGCTTTGGCGATGTTCCACTGAGTGTTGAGTACAAGCTTGAAGTCTGGGATTCTCCGAACTCGGCGGGAACGATGATCGATGCGATTCGAGCGGCCAAGCTGGCGAAAGACGCTGGAATTTCGGGGCCCATTGTCAGTGCATCCGCGTATTTCATGAAGTCGCCGCCAACTCAGCTGCCAGACCATGAGGCTCGTGAAGAGCTTGAGACGTTTATCGCGGAGGCGTCACGAGGAAAGTAGCTGCTCGTAGTTTTTGAGCAGTACTTGCGCGGACGTGCTCCAGGTGTGCTGTTCGGCAAAGGTTCTGGCTGATTCAGACAGGCTCGACAGTCGGTCAGAATCGAGCAGAAGTTGGGCGATTTCTTGCGCCCAAACTTCGGGATCGCGGTCGTCGAGCAATATCCCGCTCAAATTGTGCGCCACTGAGTTGGCGAGCCCCCCGGTGTTCGTCGCGATGACGGGTGTGCCACAGGCAGCGGATTCGAGCGCGACCATGCCGAATGATTCGGAGAGCGAGGGGATGACCGTCAGATCAGCCTCAGAGAAAATCTCTCGCACCTGCTCGCGTGAGAGGGTGCTCGTAAACAATACGTTCGCTTCGAGCTGGAGGGCCGTGACCGTTTCCCGCAGGGCCAGTTCGTAAGCCGCGTCTTCGGTGGGTGCGCTGCCACCGAGTGTCAGCTCGATCACTGAGTCAGGAAGCAAGGGGATGAGTTTGCTCACCACGTTGAGCGCAAAATGCTGTGCCTTGAACGGCTGCACTCTGCCAACCACAGCTAAGCGGTAGCGCGAGTTCGGCCCTCTCCCTCGAACCTCTTGGTTGTTCGGCCGAAAGAAAGCAGTATCCACTCCTGGTGTGACGATTGCGTTGGGAGGTGAATCAGCCCGCACTTCGCCCGCAATTTCACCGATCGCCCACCGCTCAGACTCACTCACGGGGATGATGTTCTGTGCTTGTTGAGAATGAATTAATTCGGCCTCGGCGAGGACGCGCTCCCCACCCGCAGCCAGCGCGACCTCTTTTCCCTGCAGCTCAAATCGCGCAGCGCTGCTTTTTGTCGTGGCAAGAGTATGAAACGTGATGGCCGTGGCTGGAGCATCCTCGCCCATGACTTTTAACTCACGCAGCGTAGCCTCGACAGCCAAAGCACTGAGCCAATAATGGGAATGCACGATATCTGGGGCGCCGAACTGCTCGATGAAACTGTTGCTTTGCAGCAGGTTGGCTAGATTGAGCCCGAACTCAGGCATTACTGGCGGGAGTTCAGATTTCGCCAGAGGCGCTGGTGCTCCAGCCTGCAGGGAGAACAAGTGAATGCCCGGCTCGAGTGGCACGCTCTCCGGAACTGAAGTGGATGTCCGCCGCGTCACGAACGAAATGTGGTGGCCAAGCGATGCGAGCTGGCGTGACAGTTCGAGAATGTACACGTTCATTCCGCCGGCATCTCCCCTTCCAGGGGATGCAGCCGGCGAAGTGTGCGCGGAGACGAACATGATGTGCATCGATAAAGCCTAGCCAAGTGAGATTGCTAAAGACGCCCCGCATTCGGTATTCTTGGCAGGTTGCCTAGTTGTTTGCAAAAACTTCGAAGGCGATATGCAAAAACCCTCCTGCTACAGAAGAGTTCTGTAGCCGTTCAAGTCCGAAGGAGGTGGGTTAGTGATGCATACTTACGAACTAATGGTGATTCTCGATCCAGAAGTTGATGAGCGCACCGTTGCCCCCAGCCTCGACAAGTTCCTGACTGTTATCACCAAAAGCGGTGGCAGCATCGAGAACGTCGATATTTGGGGAAAGCGTCGCATGGCGTACGAAATCAAGAAGCACGCCGAAGGTATTTACGCTGTGGTTGATTTCACGGCTTCACCAGAAGCAACAGCTGAGCTCGATCGCCAGCTGAATCTGAGTGAGGCAGTGCTGCGTACCAAAGTTCTTCGCGCTGACGAGCTCATTGCTCAGCGTGCAGAGCAGAGCAAGCGTGATGCAGCCAAAGCTGCGCGCGTTTCGAAGGCGAGTGCATAACCATGGCCGGCGAAACCGTCGTTACGGTCGTTGGTAACCTCACCGCAGATCCAGAGCTCCGCTTCACCAACAGCGGCGTGGCTTTGGCGACGTTCACAATCGCTTCGACTCCTCGTACCTTTGATCGAGCTTCGAACGAGTGGAAAGACGGCGAGGCGCTGTTCTTGCGCGCAAGCGTTTGGCGTGAATTCGCTGAGCACGTAGCGAGTTCACTCACGAAAGGCTCCCGAGTAATCGCGACCGGTCGTCTGAAGCAGCGCTCATACGAAACCAAAGAGGGCGACAAGCGTTCGACGATCGAACTTGAGGTCGAAGAAATCGGCCCGAGTCTTCGTTACGCGACCGCGCAGGTAACCAGGTCACAGAATCGCGGCGTCGGTGGTGGCGCGCCCGCAGCAGCAGAGCCTTGGGCAGCTGCTCCGGCAGGCGATGTCGATGGCTGGGCAAATCCTGGCGCAGGTTTCGACGATTCCGACGCACCTTTCTAGAGGCCAACTTCAGTCTCGTGCTGATGTGAAATCTACGTTTTAGAAAAGAGAGTTTATAAAAATGGCTGGAAAGTCAGGCGGCTCAAGCCGCAAACCAAATCGCGGTAAGGGCGCAAAAGTATTAGCCCCCGCAAAATCAATCACCGTTGGTGTTATTGATTACAAGGATGTTGCAACGCTCCGTAAGTTCATTTCAGAGCGCGGCAAGATTCGTTCACGTCGAATCACCGGCGTATCAGTTCAGGAACAGCGCCTGATCGCGAAGGCAATTAAAAACGCACGCGAAATGGCTCTGCTGCCCTACTCAGGCTCAGGCCGCTAGGAGGCACCGCAATGGCGAAAGTAATTCTTACAAACGAGGTATCGGGCCTCGGGTCTGCCGGTGACGTAGTTGAGGTAAAGAACGGTTACGCGCGTAACTACTTGGTACCTCAGGGATTCGCTGTTTCCTGGACTCGCGGTGGCGAGGCTCAGGTTCAGCAGATTCGTGCGGCACGCGATGCTCGAGCGCTCGCGTCTCTCGAAGACGCTCAGGCGTTGAAGGCAAAGCTTGAGAGCGGCAAGATTCGAATTGAGGCAAAAGCAGGAGTGGGCGGACGCCTCTTCGGTTCGATCAAGCCTGCAGCCGTGGCCGACGCGGTTGCTGCCGCTGGCCTCGGTCAGATTGACAAGCGCAAAGTAGAACTACCAGCGATCAAATCAACTGGTGAGTACCAGGCAACGGTTCGTCTCCACGACGAGCTTTCTGCCGTCCTTACCCTTCAGGTTGTCACTCAGAAGTAGTTTCATCCCGAGAAATCGTGGCGCTGAGAATTGTTGATTCTCAGCGCCACCTTTTTGTGTGGAAAACTCCACATTTTTAACTTGACAAAGGGTAATTTTCCTGCGCTCTATCCACAGGCGGGCAGAAAGCTTCAACTCTCAAGCTGTGGTTTAATCAACATCATTTCAACAGGTGTGAATAATAAAAAGCCCTGCTCCAAGGCTTTTATGGCACCGCGGACCAAAATCTGTCCACAGGGTTTCCCCCCGGATGTGGATAACACAGAGAGTTTTCAGACACGTTTACACAGAGTTATCCACAGGCGGCAGAGAGGGGCTGTTGAACCCGGATGCATTTGGTGATTAGTTTGAGTGTCGGTGGTTGGGTGTTTCATTACAAGTGAGCCCAAACCGACCATGATTTGTTCCTTGCATACTCGCAAGAAGCTGGGCAGAGAAGGGAGTCACGGTGTCGATTGCACATCTCGGGATTCCGCTCCCCTCAGAGGAACCAGCTGGCGGTTATGGATCCGAGCGCACGCCTCCCCATGATCTGCTTGCCGAGCAAAGCACCATCGGCGGGATGCTCCTCAGCAAAGACGCAGTTGCAGACGTCACCAGCCTGCTCAGAGGGCCAGATTTCTATGTTCCCAAGCACGAAATTATCTATGACGCGATTCTCTCGCTTTACGCCCAGGGCGAGCCGACTGACGTCATTACGGTCACTGATCAGCTGACCAAAACAGGTGAACTGCAACGTGCTGGCGGCGTTGATTATCTTCACACGCTGACCAGCATCGTTCCTACCGCTGCCAACGCAAGTTTTTACGCGGATATCGTAGGAGAAAAGGCCCTGCTGCGCAGACTGGTTGAGGCGGGCACCCGAATTGTGCAGATGGGTTATGCCGGCGAGGGCGAAGCCACTGACCTTGTAAATAACGCTCAGGCAGAGATTTACACTGTGACCGGTGGCACCACCAGCGAAGAATACGTTCCGCTCAGCGAAGCCGTGGATGCTGCTGTCGAAGAAATTCAGCGCGCTGAAGGCCTAGGCGATGGCATGCTCGGTGTACCGTCGGGGTTCAGTGAGCTGGATAAGCTCACGAACGGTTTCGCCCCCGGGCAGATGGTTATTATCGCGGCTCGTCCCGCGATGGGTAAATCCACTCTGGCCCTCGACGTGGCCCGTGCGGCATCGGTGAAACACAACCAAGCGACTGCGTTCTTCTCTCTTGAAATGGGCCGCTCTGAAATTGCGATGAGGCTGCTTGCTGCGGAGGCCTCAATTCCGTTGCAATCCATGCGCAAAGGAACTCTCGATCAGCGCGATTGGGCCAAAATGGCGGCGACAACCTCAAGGGTCAACGATGCGCCTCTGTTCATCGATGACAGCCCAAACCTCACTCTCGTAGAAATTCGCGCGAAGTGTCGACGGCTGAAGCAGAAACACGACTTAAAGTTAGTGGTGATTGACTACCTCCAACTGATGTCGAGTGGCCGTCGGGTCGAAAATCGTCAGCAAGAGGTGAGTGAGTTCTCGAGGGCCTTGAAACTCCTCGCGAAAGAGCTGGAAGTTCCGGTGATTGCGCTTTCACAGCTAAACCGCGCCTCAGAACAGCGAGCAGACAAAATGCCCGCGATGAGCGATCTTCGTGAATCAGGTTCGCTTGAGCAAGACGCTGACATGGTGATTTTGCTGCATCGCGAGAGTAGCTACGAAAAAGAGAACCCTCGCGCAGGTGAAGCAGATTTCATCCTCGCCAAGCAGAGGAACGGACCGACCGGTACAGTTACAGTGAGCTTTCAGGGCCACTACTCACGTTTTCAGGATATGCCGACCGGAATCTAAGCAAATTGCCAAACAAAACATTTCGCATCCAGATGGGTGTTCGGGCTGGAATTCTGTTCGTGTTTGGCGCTCTGATTGCGTTCACCGCCAATCTGCACGACCTCGTCTTCAGCACGAACACACTCGCCATCGCGCTCATCGCTGTTGCAGTGATCAACTTTGCAGCCGCCGCCGTGCTCACAAAACGGTTGCCAAACACTCCGCTGATCGTTCACTTCGTTGCCGGCGGATTAGCCGGAGCGGCGCTGCTCGTCATGAACCCCTCATTGCAGGTGCTGAGCCTAGTCGCGACCATCTGGGCGGCGCTCACTGCTGCCGCAGATGTATGGGCGGGATGGATTGACCCCAACAAAGCCCAAGGGCGTGAACTGAAGACTGCTGGAGTCTTAGCGGGGCTACTCACGCTTTTGCTCCTTCTGGTGCCGGCAACGCCTGTCAGCATCCTTGGATTATTTGGAGGGTACTGTTTTGTGGTGGGGGTATTTTTAGCCATTGCCGCGTATGACCCCAAATTGAGTGTTAAGAAAGAATTTGAAGATGACCGCTGACGAAAAAAAGAGCACTCGAGCGCTAGTTCGTCCATTCGAAATCGTCGGATTTGCTGCAGTTCTGGCTGTGTTCGTTGGTCTCATCGTGATTTACGTCACCAGAAATGTTCAGTTGATGGCAATCTTTGCCGGTGCCGCGTTCATCGCCGCGTTGATGATTTTTTCGCTACTTGCGCTGAGCCTGAAGCCCAGCAAAGAAGACCAGCAGGCTAGAGAATCTCTTTCGAAATAGCTCCTGACCGCAGCAGAGACAGTTAGAGCTGCTGACTCAGCTCAGCCGCGATACCTACATAATCGGCCGGCGTGAGCGCAATGAGTCTTTGCTTCGCCTCATCGCCAATTTCGAGACCTTCAACGAACGCAATCAAATCATCACGATTGATCCGCTTTCCTCGCGTCAACTCTTTCAAGGCTGCGTAAGGGTCATTGATACTTGACCGTCCCGCGGTGACCTCAGCCCTAATCACCGTCTGGATTGCCTCGGCGAGTACTTCCCAGTTGTGATTCAAGTCTTCAGCCAGAACGTCAGCTGCTGCATCAATTTGCCCAAGGCCCTTCAGCAGGTTGTCGAGTGCGAGCACAGAGTGTCCAAAACCCACGCCAATATTTCTCTGAGCCGAAGAGTCAGTCAGGTCTCGCTGCAAACGGCTGGTCACCAGAGTTGCTGAGAGCGAGTCAAGAATTGCGCAAGACAGCTCTAAGTTGGCTTCTGCGTTCTCGAAACGAATTGGATTTACCTTGTGGGGCATGGTTGATGATCCGGTGGCCCCGGCGACCGGAATCTGGCGAAAGTAGCCAATCGAAATGTAAGTCCAGATATCTGTGGCTAAGTTGTGGAGAATTCGGTTGGTGTGGGAGATTCGCGAGTACAGTTCTGCCTGCCAGTCATGCGATTCGATTTGCGTAGTCAGTGGGTTGAAGGTCAGCCCCAAACCCTCCACGAACTCTTGTGCAATCGCCTGCCAGTTTGCATCCGGGTCAGCACTGAAATGCGCAGCAAAAGTGCCGGTCGCTCCAGAAAATTTTCCGAGGAACGGGATGTGGATAATCTGTTCAATCTGGCGGTTGAGTCTGTAAACAAACACCGCCAATTCCTTGCCGAGCGTAGTCGGGGTCGCGGGTTGGCCGTGTGTACGCGCAAGCATCGGCAATGATTCGTAACGACGCACCTGGTCAGTCAATGCTGCGATAACGAGCTGTAATTTGGGAAGCCAAACGTTTCTCAGGGCATCCCGAACCGTAATGGCGTAAGAGAGATTATTGATGTCTTCGCTCGTGCAGCCAATGTGCGTTAGCTCAGCGATTGCGTCGAGGTTTAACTCGCTCAACTTTTCGCGAACCAAATACTCCACGGCTTTCACGTCATGCTGAGTCTTAGCCTCGATCTCTGCCAGACGATCGATTTGTGGTTGCCCAAATCCGACCGCAAATTCGCGGAGCGCCAGCTTGTGCGCTTCGCTGAGCGGTGATGAGCCAAACATTGAGCGGTCTGTCAGCGCAATCAACCACTCCACCTCGACGTGAACCCTCGCTTTGTTCAGCCCGGCTTCAGAGAGTGTGTCGCCGAGCTCAGTAACCGCGGCACGATAGCGACCGTCGAGGGGACTCAGGGGCTGAGGGGGCAGGATGCTCATGCGGTGGTTTCTCCGTGTCTGAGAGCCGGTTCAAGCTGACGAATCAGCGCCGAACACGCGCTTTCAATATCTTCTAGCACTCGGGTGAAGGCGTCTTG